>CAMOVW010000311.1 GCA_946627725.1 uncultured Clostridia bacterium | reverse complement strand
ATACGTGATCGATATCGTTGGACGCAGCGCCGAATATACAAATACGCATGATACTCTCTCCTTTTATGAATTCATAAAGATGCGTCTGTCCAGATTCCGGTAACGGATGGCTTCGGAGATATGCGCCGGCAAAATCTGCGGGGCGCCCTCCATATCCGCTATGGTGCGGGACAGCTTCAATATTTTGTTGTACGCCCGGGCGGAAAGGCCCAGCTTTTCAAATACGCCCGCAAGCAGCCGTTTGCCGTCTTCGGTCAGCGCGCAGAATTCCTCGATCTGGCGCTCGGTCATTTTTGCGTTGCAGGTAACGCCGGAACCGGCGAAGCGGGCCTGCTGGATCTTTCTTGCCGCATCCACACGTGCCTTGATCACCGCGCTGCTCTCCTCCGCCGTATCCCGCCGGGTGAGTTCGTCGAATTCCACCGGCGGCACCTCGATCTGGATATCGATACGGTCCAGCAGCGGGCCGGATACCCGGGCAAGATAGCGCTGCGCCGCCGCGGGCGGGCAGGTACATCTTTTTGTGGGATGCCCCAGATAGCCGCAGGGGCAGGGGTTCATGGCAGCCACCAGCATAACGGCGCAGGGATAGGTCAGCGAACCGGACGCCCTTGAGATGGTGATTTTGCCGTCCTCGATGGGCTGGCGCATGGTTTCCATCGCCACCCGTGAAAACTCAGGCAGTTCATCCAGAAACAGCACGCCGTTGTGGGCAAGAGAGATCTCGCCGGGTTTCGGCACCGTACCGCCGCCGGAGAGCCCCGCGCTGGAAACGGTATGGTGGGGCGAGCGGAAGGGCCGCCGGGTGATCAGCCCCTCGTCGGGATCCAGCGCACCCGCCACGGAATAGATCTTTGTGGTTTCAAGCGCCTCTTCAAAGGTGAGATCCGGCAATATGGAGGGCAGGCGCTTTGCCAGCATGCTTTTACCGGAGCCGGGCGGGCCGCTCATCAGTATGTTATGCCCGCCGGCGGCGGCAACTTCCAGCGCGCGTTTGGCGTTCTGCTGCCCTTTTACGTCGGCAAAATCCGGCAGGAACCGCTGCTGCGCCGAAACGGCGGAAAAATCGAAGGGTTCGGTGGGAACAAGGCCGTCGCCCTCTTCCCCCCTGCCCTGCAAGAAAGATACCAGCTGGCGCATGTTTTTTACGGGATACACCTCTATGCCGGATACGACGGACGCCTCCTTCGCGTTTTCGTGGGGCACAAAAATCTTTTCGATGCCCGCGCGCCGCGCCTCGATCACCATGGGCAGAACGCCGTCCACCCGGCGAACCTCGCCGGAGAGGGAGAGTTCCCCGAGAAAGGCGCATTTCTCATGCGCGAACCGCAGCTGACGAATCGCGATCAGCAGCGCGATAAATATGGGCATATCGTAAACGCTGCCCGCCTTGCGCACGTCCGCCGGGGCGAGATTGACCGTGATATGCCCGTAGGGGAAGGCGTAGCCGCTGTTTTTGATGGCGGCCTCCACCCGCTCTTTGGCCTCGTTGACGGCGGCGTCCGGCAGACCGACCATATCAAATCGGAATTTCGTGCCGGCGATATCGGCCTCAACCTCCACCATGAAGGAGGAAAGGCCCGTAAGCCCTACGCTATGTACCTTTGCAACCATGATATTCCTCTTTCTTTACGTCTTCAAAGTGTGTTTGCCTGCTGCAAAGTGCGGATCAGGGAGGTGTAGATCAGCATCAGCCTGTCGTCCTCCAGCTTTTTATGCTCCGGATTTTTGCCGTTTTTGTTATAGTTCCGGATAAAACCGCGCACCATATCAAAGGCGGTGCCGGTGTCGTATTCCAGCATCGGGTACATGCCGTCCACCTCGGTTTTCAGGCGGTACAGCAGCGGCAGCAGCTCGTAATTTTCATCCAGATCGTACCCCAGCTGCCGCAGAAGCCCCTCAAGCGCCTCAAAAAACAGCTCCGTTTCCGTGGGGCGGAACACGCCCAGCGCGGAAGAGAGAAGCGTGGTGCAGCCCTCAAGGTTGTTTACCCGCTGGCGGGTTTTTACGCTGCCGGAAAAATCGAAATTCGCCTCCGCCTCGGTAAGCAGATCCATAAAGCAATCCGCAAGCCACGCGATGCGCCCGTCGTCCTCCGCCGGCGGCAGAAACGTATACTGTCGGCCGAGATATTTGCCGTATGCCTTCATGGTATCGTTATACCCCAGCCGGAGGGAGAACCGAAGCGCGTCCTTGTCAAAATTCAAAAACGTGCCGAGATCGCGGGAGGGTTTGATATATTTGATGCGAGGGTGATGCAGATAGCCCGCGTGGTTCTTATCCGTTTTAAGGTCCACCACCAGCGCCTCCTCCGCCCCCAGCTTGAAGGCGGGGGCAACGGGGATATTATCAAAATAGCCGCCGTCCACAAAATCCTCGCCGTTGACGTTCATGGGCGGAAAAACGGGATAGCACGCGCCGGAGGCCGCAAACCACTGCCAGGCCTCCTCTCCCATGGGCGCCATATCCTTTTTATACACGGTAAGCGGCGCAAAGCCGGGGTAACGCACCGTGATCAGGGCGTAGTCGATATCGGAACCGAAGAACTTTTCCGCGTTGAAATACGCCTTCAGCTTGTTGTGGAAGGGCGTAACGTCCGCCCCCTTCTGGTTGATGAACGTTTTCAGAAAGGGGATCAGATTATCGCGCTGCGAGAAGATGCTCTCTACCGATTTATCCATATTGATGCCGTTGGTCATGATGGCGTCCACGGTGATGGTGTTCCAGAGCTCCCACGCGGCATCAAAATCGTGCTGCACGTATAACCCGGCATTGATGGAACCGATGGAGGTGCCGGTGGCGATATCAAAATGCTCGCCGAGCTCTTCCAGCGCCTTCCACGCGCCCGCCTGATAGGCTCCTTTGGAGCCGCCCCCGGCGAATACGATGGCTTTTTTTCTTGTGTTTTCCGTATTATCCTGCATTGTGTTCATCCTTCTCAACGGAATTCGGACAGATCCTGCCGCAGAAGTTTTTTGCGGACCATACCCTCCGGCGTTACGCTTTTGCCCAGATACTGCCCCACTGCGCCGATCAGCTGCGACGGGTTCAGGTTAAAGGTGCTGCCGGCGGGCAGGATCGCCGTTAAATAGATATGCGAATCCGATTCCCGAATTTCATATTGCCGCAAATGCTCTGAAACATTTACGGTTTTTATCACTTTTTTCCCTTTGGATTTACCGCTTTTTTCGGTGACCAGCGCGCCGCTGTCCAGCGCGCGGCGCAGTTCGTCGACGCCGATCTCCTCTTTGGCAAGCACGGTAACGTATTGCGCCCACGCGATCTCGGCGGGCTTGTGCACCGGCGCCGCGGCGGCTTCGCACCGCAGCCCCTCGGGGAATACGGCGTTCATCCGGTTTCGGATCTCCTCCGGCGTAATATCGCCCACAATGCGCAGATCCACCGGCTCCATCTCCCCTTCCACCCCCAGGGACAGGGCGAGCAGGAAGGAGATATAGGGGTGCGGGTTAAAGCCCTCGGTATACCACAGCGGGATCTCGGCGCGGCGCACCGCCCGCTGCATCATGCGGAACATATCCAGATGGGATACGAATTTGATGCGGCCTTTTTTGGACAGCCACAGCCTTACCTCATACATCGCAGTGACCTCCGTTCAGCTTGCTTGCGCCGCAGCCGGCGCATTTCTGTTGGCAGTTTGGCGTGGTTTCGGCCCGGCGGGCCTTTTCGCTCTCTTTTTTGAGATAGGCCTTTGAAATGCCGTAGTTCAGGTGCTCCCAGGGCAGGATCTCGCTGTAATCCCGCTGCCGGTTGGCGTAGAATTCCGGCTGCAGGCCCAGATCGCGGAAGCACTCCATCCATGTATCGTATTTGAAGAATTCGCCCCAGCCGTCGAATTTGCAGCCCCGCTTCCACGCAAGCTCCAGCACGTCGGCAAGCCTTCTGTCGCCACGGGCAAAGACCGCTTCGAGGAAACTGACCTTGATCTCGTGAAAGCTGACGCTGATCTTTTTGCTGGGCAGATGCTCTAAACCTTCAATGTTTAGTGTCATTTGAAGATAT
>CAMOVW010000310.1 GCA_946627725.1 uncultured Clostridia bacterium | reverse complement strand
AAAAAGTATTGATTGGGAATATAAAAATGAATGGCGTTTGCTTCTACCGATGAGAAAAAAAAAAGACACGAGCCATTACAATGTTCAGTTTTATCCAATCTCAAAAGTATTTCTTGGAAATAGAATGTCTTCAAAGGATCGCAAAGAAATAATAGATATATGCAAACAAAGAAATATCCAGTATACAGGAGTTACAAGGAACTCAAATCTATTTGAAATGCGTGATTGCGAAACTCTGTGTGAGGATTGTTCCTCGTTTAAAAACGGGTTGTTATCATAATAAAGGAGAAACTGAAAGCATCTTTTAACAACAGAAAAAGAATTTTAATCCGTATACCGCGTGTGCGCTATGGTTTATTGTCAAATGGTTGTTTATACATCGATATGTTTTTTTATGGAGATCTTTCTTCAGCTTGTGCTGTAGAGAGGGCTTTTTTCAATACCCCTTTTTTATGAAAAATTCGGAATAGTCCTTTCGAGATCAAAACAACTTATCTTTTTTCTGTACCTCATAGGTTCGAGTCCTGTTTGAGACGCCATAATAATGAACTATTCCCATATCATTAACTGGAGCGCATCGATTTCATTATTCCTCAGTTTAGACTTAACTTAAATCCACAAAAATCACTTGTTTTACACTTTTCCATGGGTTTTATTCTGATAATTTACACTTTTCCATGGGATTTGCACTTGATTTTTGCACTTTTCCTGATTTTCTGAATAGTGCCAGCGCTTACATACAGAGCGAAACAGCGAATTGCTTATGTGGTAAAACTCCTGTTTGACACGGTATAAAACAGCTTTTTTCACTAAAATGGCTGAGGTGCAACGGATTGCTTGCACCTCGATTTTGAGCTATTGACAAGTGGATTTCGGAACGATATAATAGTGATGAAAACTGAATAGTAACTTTGTAACGCGTAGGCGGAGCAGGGCCCGAAAGGGCTGACAAATCTACCCGAGCACCGTATGAAGAATAAGAGCGGAAGCAATTCTGTCTTATTGTCATGCGGTGTTTTTTGTTTTCGCCGATGCGCTTCATACGATGTTCAAGGTCCTTTCTCCGGCTTACGCTGCGGAAAGGGCTTTTTCATTTGTGTCTTTTGAAAAAAGCAAGGCAATAAAATGTGGTTCTGATCTCCTGCCTCACAGAGAATGTTAATGGGCTCGTTTGTTAACAATCTGTAAATAATTTCAATTTCTTTTTAACAAACAGCGAAAAACCTCCCTTTAGTAGTGGAAGAAAAAAACAAAACACACCCATAAAAACAGGCCTTCACATTCCTTACTTAGTGAAGGGATTCCTCAAATTCCATGATGCTTCCATTGACAATTGAATCCCTGCCCGGTTCCTCAAACCGCCACGACCTTCTGAAATACAGAAGTGAGCGCTTGCAGTCCGATCGGGCTGCGGGACCGCACAGCGCCCATAGAGATATGTGGAGTGCCTGTGGGAACGGTGCCGGAGCAGGAGAAAATGAAAATAATATGTAGATTCAGGTCGATTTTTTTGCAAACCATCCAAAAAACGTCCAAGCACTACAGTAGAGGGATTTTTCAAAAAAACTATGAAATGATCCATCAGAAAACGTCCAAGTACTTAAATAGAGGATCTTATCTCAAATTAATATCTTCTGTGGCGGCGGCAATACAGGCCCCTGAAACAGCCGAAAATGTACCGTTATCGAATAGGAATACTCCGGATGAACAACTGCCCGAAAAGGAAAATCTGAATCGATTCCGGTACAAAAACACGGATCTTGATCCGATGAAAAATCGGCAAAAACAGGGGGCTTGAAAAAAACTTATTCAGAAGGGAGTGAGAAAAACATGCCGAGAAAGAAACGGGAAACGCATCTGTGGTTTGCGCAGGGCGACGACTTGATCGAAGTAGAGAGCTATGACGCAAAGCTGAACGATTTGATCGGGAAGCTTGCCGGCGACGTTCCGGACGCCGTGTGCGTTTACAGCGACGAGGATGAATGCCTGCGCTGCAGTGTGCGCCGGCGCAATCTGACGTTTCGCACGATCCGTCCGCCGTCTGCAAAAAGCAAACAGACGCAATCCGAAAACGGAAAGCGTCACGCTGACAATCTCCAACGCGGAAGCAAAGAGACCTGAATCGCAAATCAAAACCAAACCGAAAGGAGGCGATGAATGTTGTGACAAACGAAAAGAAGAACGGCAATATCTTTTTCAAGGTGCCGAAGATCCTGTTCTCGGATGACGTGTACAAGACGATTTCAACCGACGCAAAGATGCTTTACGCGCTGCTTCAGGATCGCAAACAGCTTTCCAAAAAGAACGGATTTCAGAACAGGATCGGTGATTATTTCGTGTATATGACGATCGCCGAAACCTGTGCGAAGCTCAATTGCGGACATGAAAAAGCATGCAGATTATTCAAAGAGCTGGAAGGTTACGGCCTGATTTTTCGTGAAGGTCAGGGCTTTGGCAAGGCGGTGAAGATCTATCCGATTGAGCTGTGCTGATTATCGGAACAGAGCTTTCCGAATATCGGAAAGAAATAAGACTGAGTATAGTAACACGTTAACTATCCGAAAGAGAAGAATAGAGAGCCGATATTTTTCAAATTTTACGAACCATCGTTTGGGTTGAGATGAAAAAACGGTTTTCTTTTCGGGCGGTAATTTAGAAAAAACTATGAGACAAAACTCGGCTGTTTATGCAATGATCGCCGCCGGAAAGAGAAAACAAATTCCTTTTTCGGCAAGTAAAAAAACAAGTAACACAGAATCAATTGCACTTATTGGCGTAAAAAATGCCGAAAGGGTGAAGATAACATTTCTTTTTTTGGAAAGTTAAAAAAGGTTCCTATACAGTTTTTCGACGGTATAAGTTCCGGTATCGTCTTAGCAAGCATCGCCGTTTGGGGTACAAACGGCACTTGTCAGGGAGGGCCCTGAGACCCCGATGAAAGGAGGGTAACAAAATGGCGGTATTCACTGAGAGGTACAAACTTCGTTTAGGCGAAAAGGCACTTGAAAAATTAGACGCTGACGCAGCCAACAACGGCATGACCCGCTCGGAATATGCACGGCATTTGATTCGTTCCAAACCAATCATTCCATTCCCGAAGGACAATCTGAGCGAATTCATCAGAGCGGCAAATGAGGTCGGTCAGATCGTAAACAAATGCGCCGTCAAAGCGTATACGAACGGCTGCGTTTACGCGGACGAGATTATCAGCTGTTCGGAAAAGCTGCGGAAGTCGACCGACGGATTCTTTTCAATTTTTGAAGCGCGCAGTAATGAGATCTGGGCGCTGCAAAAAACCTGTAATCTGATTTGCAGCAAAAAAAAGATCGCTGTGGAAATCCGGATGACAGAGCAGGAAAAACAAGAATTTGATCGTCAGGTGAAAGCATCCTGCTTAACGGCAAGCGCTTATTTTACAGTGCTGCTGGAAGGAAAAAGAAATAATGAAAATCCTACGAAAGACTTTTTCATGTTCTTTCGCGAAATGGAACAAATCAAAATGAACGTGTCGACGATCATCCTTTTTCTGCACGATACAACAGACCGCGTTAAGAATGTGTGTAACGACTTTCTGGAGTGGCTTGAAAGCTTCGAAAGCAAATGTCTGTATATCGTGAGCGAACGCGTGGAACCTGAGCGGAAATATTGGTAAGGAGATACCGAAAAAAAACTATTCGTCCAGGTTATGACCGTAACAAATTTTTTATTCACACTTTGAAAAGTGTCATACCCTCCGAATCAATAAAAATTAATTGGAGGATAATTATGTCTAATTATTTAGACAAGTACAAAAGAACTTTCAACTATGACATCGGCAGAATGACGCCGATGCCGGAATCGCCGTTCGCATTTCGTGACGACGAAAGCTTCCGGAATCTTGTGGAAAGCATCCGTTTATACGGATTGCTCGATCCGATCATCGTGCGTCCGCACCCGAAAAATAAGGATGCGTTCGAAATCATTTCCGGCGTTCGAAGATGGTATGCATGCAGAGAATTACGGCGCGATACTATCTCCTGCATCG
>CAMOVW010000309.1 GCA_946627725.1 uncultured Clostridia bacterium | reverse complement strand
TTGGTGTCATAACCGATTCTTATTTAAGATGTAAAATATTTTAGGAGGATATACTTATGGCAAGAAAGAAAAAGTCCATGGACGGAAACAACGCGGCGGCGTGGGTTTCCTATGCTTTCACCGAGGTTGCGGGTATTTACCCCCTCCCTCCCTCGAGCCCCATGGCGGATTACGTTGACCAGTGGTCGGCGGACGGGCTGAAGAACATCTTCGGCACCACCGTGAAGGTTGCTGAAATGCAGAGTGAAGCCGGCGCCGCCGGTACTGTGCACGGCTCTCTGGCTGCCGGCGCACTCACCACCACCTACACAGCATCACAGGGTCTGCTGCTGATGATCCCCAACATGTACAAGATCGCAGGCGAGCTGCTTCCCAGCGTGTTCCACGTATCTGCGCGCTGCGTAGCCAGCCACGCGCTGAACATTTTCGGCGATCATTCCGACGTTTACGCCTGCCGCCAGACCGGTTTCGCAATGCTTGCCGAAACCAACCCGCAGGAAGTTATGGACCTGGGCGCCGTAGCGCACCTGGCAGCCATCAAGGGCCGCGTACCCTTTATCAACTTCTTTGACGGTTTCCGCACTTCTCACGAGATCCAGAAGATTGAAGTTTGGGACTATGACGACCTGAAAGAGATGTGCGATATGGACGCCGTTGACGCGTTCCGCAAACGCGCCCTGAACCCCGAGCGCCCCGTTATGCGCGGCTCTCACGAAAACGGCGATATCTTCTTCCAGCACAGAGAGGCCTGCAACGAGTATTACGACAAGCTTCCCGCCGTTGTGGAAGAGTATATGGATAAAGTGAACGCCAAGCTTGGCACAAACTACAAGCTCTTCAACTACTACGGCGCGCCGGACGCCGACCGCGTGATCGTGGCCATGGGCTCCATCTGCGACGTAGCCGAAGAAGTGATCGATTACCTTACCGCGCAGGGCGAGAAGGTTGGCCTTGTAAAGGTTCGCCTGTACCGTCCCTTCAGCGTGGAGAAGCTGTGCGAAGCCATCCCCGCCACCTGCACCAAGATTGCCGTGCTTGACCGCACCAAAGAGCCCGGCTCCATCGGCGAGCCCCTGTATCTGGATGTGATCGCCGCCCTGGCTGCCTGCGGCAGAAGCGGCATCAAGGTGACCGGCGGCCGTTACGGCCTCGGCAGCAAGGATACGCCGCCCGCAAGCGTATTCGCCGTATACGATGAGCTGAAGAAAGACGCCCCCAAGGCCCACTTCACCATCGGCATCAACGACGACGTTACCTACCTCTCTCTGGAAGAGAAGCCTGCGCCCAACACCGCGGCCGAAGGCACCATCGAGTGCAAATTCTGGGGTCTGGGCGGCGACGGCACCGTTGGCGCGAACAAGGATTCCATTAAGATCATCGGCGACCATACCGATAAATTCGTACAGGCCTACTTCCAGTACGACTCCAAGAAGACCGGCGGTATCACCATCAGCCATCTCCGCTTCGGCGACAAGCCCATCAAGAGCCCCTACTACATCAACAAGGCTGATTTCGTGGCCTGCCACAACCCCAGCTACGTAGAAAAAGGCTTCCGCATGGTGCAGGACGTAAAGCCCGGCGGCGTGTTCCTGATCAACTGCCAGTGGGATGAGAAAGAGCTTGCCGAAAAGCTGAATGCCGAAACCAAGCGCTACATCGCCCAGAACAACATCCAGCTTTACACCGTGAACGCCATCGACCTTGCCGCGAAGATCGGCCTCGGCAAGCGCACGAACACCGTGCTGCAGAGCGCTTTCTTCTCGCTGGCCAAGGTGCTTCCCGCAGAGGAAGCCATCGGCTACATGAAAGAAAAAGCCCAGAAGTTCATGAAGAAGGGCATTGAGATCGTTAAGATGAACGAGGCCGCCATCGACGCCGGCGCCACCGCCTACGTAAAGATCGACGTCCCCGCCGATTGGGCAAACGCTGCGGACGAAGCCCAGCCTGCCGCCAAGATGGACACCAAGCTTGAAAAGATGGTGGAAACCATCATGAAGCCCGTTGGCAAGATGGACGGCGACCGTCTTCCCGTTTCCGCCTTTATGGATCACGCGGACGGTACCTTTGAGCAGGGCGCTTCTGCCTTTGAGAAGCGCGGCGTTGCCGTAATGGTTCCCGAATGGGATCCCACCAAGTGCATCTCCTGCAACCAGTGCGCCTTCGTGTGCCCGCACGCCACCATCCGTCCCTTCGCCCTGAACGAAGAGGAACTGGCCGCAGCACCCGAAGTGCTGAAGAGCAAAGAGATGAAGGGCAAGCCCTACAAGTTCACCATGGCCGTTTCGCCCTTCGACTGCATGGGCTGCGGCGTGTGCGTGGGCGTGTGCAAACCCGGCGCCATCAAGATGGTATCCCGCGAGAGCCAGGACAGCCAGCAGGCCGCTTTCGACTACTGCGTAGCGAGCGTCACCGAGAAGGAAGACCTGACCGCGAAGATCAACGCCGTATCCAGCCAGTACAAACAGCCGCTGCTTGAGTTCTCCGGTTCCTGCGCGGGCTGCGCCGAGACCGCTTACGCGCGCCTGATCACCCAGCTGTTCGGCGACAGAATGTATATCTCCAACGCAACAGGATGCTCCTCCATCTGGGGCGGCCCGGCTGCAACCTCTCCCTATACCGTAAACAAGAAGGGCCACGGCCCCGCATGGGCAAACAGCCTGTTTGAGGATAACGCGGAGCACGGCTTCGGCATGCTGCTGGGCCAGAACGCCATCCGTAACGCCCTGATCGCCAAGGTGGAAGCCATCGCCGCAAGCGAAAAGGCCCCCGAAAACGTGAAGGAAGCCGCCAAGGCATACCTTGACACCGTAAACGACGGCGAAGCCAACGCCGCTGCCGCGGACGCTTTCGTTGCCGCGCTGGAAGGCTTCGATTGCGATTGCGACAACCGCAAGTACATCCTGCAGAACAAAGAATACCTGAGCAAGAAGAGCGTTTGGATCTTCGGCGGCGACGGCTGGGCATACGACATCGGCTTCGGCGGCGTGGATCACGTGCTTGCCAGCGGCGAGAACGTAAACATTATGGTATTCGATACCGAAGTTTACTCCAACACCGGCGGACAGGCCTCCAAGGCCTCTCAGATCGGCCAGGTTGCGCAGTTTGCCGCTGCCGGTAAGGCCATCGCCAAGAAGAGCCTTGCCGAGATCGCCATGAGCTACGGCTACGTTTACGTTGCGCAGATCGCCATGGGCGCCAACATGAACCAGACCCTGAACGCCATCCGCGAAGCGGAAGCCTATCCGGGTCCCTCCATCGTGATCGCCTACGCGCCCTGCGAGATGCACTCCATCAAGGGCGGTATGACCAACTGCCAGAACGAGATGAAGAAGGCTGTGGAATGCGGCTATTGGAACCTGTTCCGCTTCAATCCCGCGCTGAAGGCAGAGGGCAAGAACCCCTTCTCGCTGGATTCCAAGCCCGGCGTAAAAGAAGAGTATCGCGGCTTCCTGATGAACGAGGCCCGCTATTCTCAGCTGACCCGCAAGTTCCCCGAAAGAGCCGAGAAGCTGTTCACCGAAGCGGAAGACAAGAGCGTGGAACGCTACGCCCACCTGCTTCGCCTGAAGGATCTCTACGCCCCCGAAGAGAACTGATCCGGTTTTCAAACCTCATAAATAACCGCAGCGCCCCGGCAACGGGGCGCTGTTTTTCGGTTATGCGACAGCGATATGGATCCTGACGGATCCGCGATATGTCCGTTGGACGCGATATGCCTGCGGCGCGATATGTGCCTGCGGCACGTGATAAGGTAAGGAGCCATATCATATCGCATGCAGTGAAACTGCATATATCGCAATTTGCGCAGCAAATTATATCGCGTTGCGAAGCAACATATCGCAAAAAACAACGTTTGTTTTTCAAAATGCAGTTTATCGCGCCGCAGGCGCGACAGCCGTTTGACGTTCGAAAGAATCACAGAGTCCGCAATAAGGCGCGGCGCTGGATCGTAGGGCGGCATCGCGCCATACTGCGGATGCTCAGATATCTGCGAACGGCAAACGGCGAACGGCGAACGGCGTTTATCGCGCGA
>CAMOVW010000308.1 GCA_946627725.1 uncultured Clostridia bacterium | reverse complement strand
GAAGCAAAGAACATCATCCCCGGCGGCGTACAGCACAACCTTGCTTTCAACTATCCCTTCCCGCTGGTATTCACCAAGGCCAGCGGCTGCAAGCTCTACGATATCGACGGCAACGAATACTACGACTTCCTTCAGGCAGGCGGCCCCACCGTACTGGGCTCCAACCCGCCCGAGGTAAGAGAACAGGTGATCGACCTGCTGAATACCTGCGGCCCCTCCACCGGTTTGTTCCATGAGTTTGAATATAAGCTTGCCAAGAAGATCAGCGACTGCGTTCCCACCGTTGATATGTTCCGCATGCTGCAGAGCGGCACCGAGGCCTGCATGCTGGCGGCCCGTATCGCCCGCCTTGCCACAAAGAACCGCAACATCGTAAAGATGGGCGGCGCTTACCACGGCTGGAGCGATCAGCTGGGTTACGGCATCCGCATCCCCGGCACCAAGTTCACCCAGGCCAACGGCGTGCCGATCCGCATTATGAGAGACACGCAGGAGTTCTTCCCCGGCGATCTGGACGCGCTTGAAAGAGTGCTGCGCCTCAACATGTTCCGCGGCGGCACGGCTGCCGTATTCCTTGAGGCCCTGGGCCCGGAGAGCGGCTCCCGCCCCGTAGACAAAAACTTCTGCAAAGGCGTGGAACGTCTCTGCCGCAAATACGGCGCTCTGCTTGTTTTCGACGAGGTTGTTACCGGCTTCCGCGTAGGCATGAGCGGCGCGCAGGGCTACTTCGACTGCTCCCCCGACCTTACCGTATTCGGCAAGGTGATCGCGGGCGGTTACCCGGGCGCGGGCGGCGTCGGCGGCAAGAAGGAATACATGAAGTATCTGGGCGCGGGCCTGGACGGCGCCGTTAAGGTAAAGAAGGCCTTCTGCGGCGGTACCCTTTCCGCAAACCCGTTGAGCTGCGCAGCCGGTTATTTCACGCTGGAAGAGATGGATCGCACCAACGCCTGCGTAAAGGCCGGCAAAATGGGCGACCGCATCACCAAGGGCCTGCAGGATATCATCGCGCGCCGTCACCTGCCCTTTGTGGCGTTCAACCAGGGCTCTATCTGCCATATGGAAACCGTGGGCACGCTGCAGTTCTCCATCAACTGGAAGAAGCCGTGGACCATCCCCTCGGTGCTCAACGAGACCAACGTACGCAAGACCGAAATGACCCACATGGGCGCCGCTTACATGGCGGAAGGCCTTGTTACCCTTGCGGGCAGCCGTTTGTACACCTCCGCTGCCTACACCGAAAAAGAGATCGACGACGCCCTTGCGCGTTTCGACCGTGTGTTCGCCAACGTTGCGATCAAGGAAGACTGATTACAGAAAGGAACCGGCGGGGCCAGCAGAAGTTGACCCCGCTACGGAATTTTTATATGGATATTTTAACTGCAAAAGAAACCGTGATCAAAGCGGGCAAAGAGCTTGTTAAAGAGGGCCTGATCCAGCGCACATGGGGAAACGTTTCCTGCCGTATCAGCGATACGCAGTTTGTGATCACCCCCAGCGGCCGCGATTACCTGAGCCTTACGCCGGACGATATTGTTACGGTGAACATCGCGGATCTCTCTTATGAGGGCGACGTGAAGCCCAGCAGCGAAAAGGGCATACACGCCAAATGCTACGCCCTGCGACCCGAAGTGAATTTTGTGATCCATACCCACCAGACCTTTGCCTCTCTGATGGGGCTCTCGGGCATGGATATCAATACCATACCCGCGGAGGACGCCGCCGTGCTCGGCGATTGCGTACCGCTGGCAGCTTACGGCCTGCCCGGCACGGGCAAGCTGAAAAAGGGCGTGGTTCAGGCGCTGGAGCGCGCGCCGCAGGCGAAATCCTGCCTGATGCTGCACCACGGCGCATTGTGCGTGGGCACGGACATGGAAGACGCCTTCAACGTAGCGAATACCCTTGAAAAGGTGTGCAAAGAACGGATCTTTGAGCGCTTTTACCAGATCTCGGGCGCAACCGCCGAGAACTTTTACAGCATTGCCGTATACATTGCCCGCGGCTTTGAAAAGGGTTGGGCCAGCCCCACGGTGGAGGCCTACGATTCCGTGCGCGCATTCGGCGCTGTTGAGATGACCCCCGCAAAGGGCGGCGACCCGATCATGGTAGACCTTGCCACAGGCAGACCGCTGGACCCCGAAACGGACCTCCCGGACACCGCCGTGCTGCATACCACCATTTACAACAAACGCTGCGACGTGAACGCCATCGTACACTCTAAAGAAGAAGCCACCCTTGCGGCCTCTAAGATGGGGCGCACGGTGAAGCCCTTCCTTGACGATTTTGCGCAGATCGTGGGCTTTACGCTTCGCACCGCGGAATACGACCCGAACCGGCAGCTGCGTTCCGCAAAGGCCGTTGTGAGAAAGCTGCGCTTCCGTGACGCCGTGATGCTGCGGGATAACGGCGCGATCTGCGTGGGCGCGGATACCGACGAAGCAAACGCCGTAAAGCTGGTTACCGAAAAGGGCTGCAAGGCCTTTACCGCCGCCGAAATATACGGCAGAGGCAAGGAATGCATCAACACGCTTGAAAGCGCCCTGATGCGCATCGTATACAAGAAAAAGTATTCAAAGAAAAAATAAACAGAATCAGAGCGTCCGTTTTTGCTGCGGGCGCTTTTCAAAAATAATAACGGAGTAGTGAATTAGCATGACGGAAAAGATCAAATCCACGCACAAAAACGCAACCAGATCAAGGCATCTGATCAAGCAGGCCTATGGCGAGCTTCTGAATGAAAAAGACCACAGCAAAATCAGTGTGACCGATATCGTGGAGCGGGCGAATATCTCCCGCGGCACGTTCTACGCCCATTATCTGGACGTATACGATCTCGGCATGGCGATCCAGAACAACGTACTGGAAACGTTGGATTTGGCGATGAAGAATATCGGTCTTGAAAACATTATAGCGGATCCGACAAACGCTGTGGTGATGGGCATGGAATTTCTTGAAAAGAGCAAGGATTACTACGCGCTCTTTGTGAATTCCAGCCGCGGCGAAGCGCTGATCTCACGCATCATCAGCTTTCTTGAAGACCGCTTCTACCCCATTGTGGAAGAAAACTTTACAGATCCCGAAACACTGGAACGCATAAAACTGTTTCTGATCTACACGGTAGGCGCTTATAAGCGCGTGATCATGGCTTGGTTCAGCGATAAGATCCACCTGAACGCGAAGGAATGCGCACAACAGCTGATGAGCATCTATACGGCTTCCCGTCCCCCTGAAATCGCGGCGCTGGCGGAGAAAAACGCCTGAGCGCTCCCCTGCCGGATTCGACCATATGTAAAAAACGGCCTGCGTTTTGCAAGCCGTTTTTTGTTATACGGGTCACGCTTCTGTGAAATAGAAGGTTTTGGAATAGCCGTCTTCGTTCGGCATGCTCCACAGACAAAGACCGGCGTTCATCAGCAACGCGCCGGAATAAACCTCGCCGGTTTCCTCCAGCCGGTAGAACTTATCGGGATCAAGCCCCTTCAGGCGAAGGAAGAGGTTGCGGCGTTCCTTTTTGAATTTGATGAGATAGGTGACCAGCGCCTGCGTTTTATTCTCGTCCGTGAACATCCACGCGCAGTTATAAGGATCGTCCCACGGGCAGACAAGGCGGTAAAGATCGCCGTAGTGAACAAGATCGTAATACTTATGGTAATCGGCGATCTGGGCCTTGATCTCATTGCGGGCTTCTTCGCTGATATTGGCGGGATCCAGCTCGTAACCGAAGGAGCCCCACAGCGCCACGTTGCGCTTGGTTTCGTAAGAAGCGCGGGAGGATGCGGAAACGTGGGCGCCCTGCGCGCTTGCCGGATAGCACAGCGACGTACCGAACTGGATATCCACACGGGAGAGGGCCTCGGTGTTATCGGAGCACCAGATCTGCGGGGAATAATACAGCATACCGGGATCGAACCGTCCGCCGCCGCCGGAGCAGCCCTCCATAAGAAGATGGGGATAGGCCTTGGTGATGCGGGCCATCAGCTCGTACGGGGCCAGCACATAGCGGTGATAGAATTCCTTCTGCTTTTCGGGCGGGAGCCGCGCGGAACCGGCCTCGG
>CAMOVW010000307.1 GCA_946627725.1 uncultured Clostridia bacterium | reverse complement strand
GGTGACCGGCGCGTGAAAGACCGGCCCCGCCTTCGACCGGGCGCTGCGCATTGCCGGGGATTACCCTTCCGTGCCGTTTCCGCAGGGGTGGAAAGCGAACGCAGAGGGCGTTGATCTGAATCTGCAGTTCCCTGCGGGATGGGAAAAGGCGAAGGATATCAAATTTGCCCGGGGCTGGATCTCCCCGGCGCCGCGGGATTATGTGGGGGAAGCGCCCCTCTCGGCGCCGGAGGCAAGTGCGGTATACGACCTAACAAACAGCCGCGATTTCAAAATGATTCTCGCCTACCACTCGCAGGGCAACATCATCTATTGGAAATATCTTGATTTTCTGCCGCCGGACAGCATCAGGATCGCGCAGGAGCTCAGCGCGGCGTCCGGCTATCCGGCAGAGCTGACGCCGGAGGACGCCTCTTACGCAGGTTACAAGGATTGGTTTATACAGCAGTATAACCGGCCCGGCTATACCGTTGAAACCGGCAGCGGTACGAATCCATTGCCGATCAGACAATTCAGCGAAATATACGCGGCAAACAAACCGCTGCTTGCCGCCGCGCTGCGCTGTACGGCGGAGCTGTGAACATACCCGCGGAACCGCAATCGGCAGGGTACGCGCCAAAAAGAAAACACGCCGCTGGAAAACGGCGTGCCTTAAAACGGATATCCGATCAGGTAAGCATATACTGCAGCGCACCGATGATGGTACGAAGCATCTGAATGAATCTGGCAAACAGCGTGGTTGCGGAACCGGTACCGGGAACGCCGTTAAAGGAAGTATCGGGGTTGATGGGCGTTGTTGTTCCGCCGTTTGAGGGCTGCGTGGTAACGGGAACCTCCGCTTTTGCGCTGTATACGGGCCAATAGGTATAGGCCGCAAGGCTGCCGCGCCGGTCGGAAACGCCGGTATTATAGCCGTAAGGCACTTCGTAATAATAGCACCAGTAATAGGCCGCGTCATAAGCGCCTTCGGCATCGTTGCTCACGTTATGAAGCTTGGAATAGACCGAAGGATATGAGGTTCTGAGCTCATAATCCAGATAATGCAGCTGCCCGTTTAAGGTGGTGTAATCGTAGCCGTAATTGCTGCAATAGTTTCTCAGGCGGCTGAAACGCTCCGCATGCCACTGGCAGATCCCGTAGCTCGTACCGCCGTCGCCGTAGCAATGGGGATCGAAGCCGGATTCGTTATAGATGTTGGCAAGTACGCCGCAGGCGGCGGCGGTATTGAGCCCCATCTCGCTTTTCAGAAAGTTATAGATGGCAGTTTCGTTTGCGGAGGCTGCTTTCGCCACGAAGGCGGTTCCGCCGATCCCTGCCAGCACCAAAAGCGACAGCAGCGCGGCGCAGATCCGCTTTGCATATGTTTGTTTTTTCATACATACTCCTTTTATGTTCGGGGTTTTTGTATATTATGCAAAATGAACCTTAATCAAAACTAAAAAAACCGGAAGAGGGACGTTCCCCTCCTCCGGATGCCCGGTTTGTGAACAGCCTTTTACCACTGTGAAGGATCCTCCAGCTCGACCGCGGCGCGCAGAATACTTCTTGCGTCGTTGGCGGTAACCGTACCGCTATGGTCCACGTCGCACGCTGTGAATTCCGGCGATCCGACTGCATAATTCTCCAGCTCTACGGCACGGCGCAGCGCAAGGCGGGCGTCCGCAGAGGTGATCTTGCCGTCAAAATCCACGTCGCCCAGCTTCACGGCAGAGGCGGTCTCCTTTTCAAACACGGCGCATACGTAAGGCGGCGCGGCGGAGATGGGCGCGGTGAACGTATAAACCGCGTCCGTGGATAAGGCCTCGCCCGAAAAGATCTTTTCTCCGGCGGGCGCGTCCGGGTTGCCTGTATACCAACCGACAAAGCGGAAGCCCTCCGCCGGAACCGCGGTGATCTTCACCGTGGAACCGTCTGTTACGAAATTGTTTGTGGCGTTCGTTTTCAGTTCGTCGCCGAAGGGGCTGCCGGGGTATTCCAGCCGATAGCCGCCGCCCGTATTCGTGCTGCCGTCAACGTCGGAGATCAACACGCCGAAAAAGCCGGTTTGCGCCTCGGCGGTAACGGCGATCTTCAACCGCAGATAATCCCCCTGAAGCGAAGAAGAATTGAACGTGCGGGAGCCCGCAAACACAACGCTGCCGCCGGAAACGGTGCAGCCTTCAAACAGATTGAAGCCCTCGTCGATCCCCTGGGACGTTTTGTCGCTTCTGGCAAATGTGTATCCCTCATCCGCCTTCAGCATAACATAGATATAATAGGTTTCACCCGCTTCAAAGGTGATCTCGGGGGTTCCGGAAATATAGATATCCGGCCCGTACAGCCACTCCACCGTATCGATCGTGCAATGCTCCGGAGAGATCAGTGTCACGTCCGGCACGGTCTGAAGGGTATTGCCGCCCGCGGGCGGCGCGCCGACGCCGATCTCTACCCGGTCGATCACGGTTTCGTCCTTTTCTTCAAACACGGCGCAGATATAGCGCAGGGGTTCCGCGTCGCCGGGCACAACGGTCCGGCCGGGCTTATAGGTAAACGCCGGGTCTTTCGAGATCACGTCGCCCTCGTATTTCTCGCCCTCGCCGGGGCCCCACTCAATATTCACGTGGTACCAGCCCTTGAAGGCATAGCCCTCGTCCGGCTGCGCACGCACCGTGATCTCGTCCCCCTGCCAGAAGGCGACAACTTCGCCGATGGATACGTAGTTATCCCCGTCCTTGGGCTTGATATAAGCGTCGTCCGTCCAAGTAGGTTCATACTGAACGGAAGCCTTGCCGCCGTCCGTGATCCAGACCTGGATCTGATCGCCCTGCCGTTCAACGCCGGTATATTCAAACTTGGCGCAGATATAGGGATAACCCTCGGCTGTAAATACGTAGGGGTTCTCTGCGGTGATCAATTCATCCGTAAACATATCCTCAAAAGAAGAGACGTTTACGTCGCCCTTGTACCAGCCCACGAACTGATAACCGGGGTCGGACATCGCAGCAAGAAAGACCTCGGTGCCCTCGGGTATTTCGTAGGGCTGTTCCGCGCCGTATTCCATGCCCTCGTAATAAACGTCAACAGTGCCGCCCTCGGAGGCAAGCACGTGGAGATAGCTCATGGGCACGGCGGCGTATTCCACCTCAAGCGTTACGGTATACTCCCATTCGTGGCACAACTCGCCGTCGGTGAGCGTATAACGGAAGTAATCGCCCGCCTCATCCATGGCGTTATCAAAATAAGTATAGCTCAGATTATCGACGGTATCGAGGATCTTCGGATCGGAGACCTCGTCTTTCAGCACCGTATAGCCGCCGGAACCCGCGTAATGCTCCGCTTTCTGCTGCATAGCCTCGCGCGCGTCGGCGATCAGAACCTCCACGTCGTTATTAAAGGGGTTGTCAAAGGAGGAATTCACTTCCTCATTAAAAGCCGTCAGCGCACGCATATCACCGCTTGCGGTATCGTGCAGAATAAGATACCCCAACACCGACGTGGTGCTGTTGTCTACGGAATTATCGAAGATCATGTCTTTGGTATATCTCCACACCGCCGTAACGGCGGTATCTTCCGTGACCAAAATCGTATCGCCCGGGGACAAGAGGATATCATCAACCGACCACCGATAGAACATCCGTTCTTTGTTCGGATGGGTGAATTCACAATCCGGCAGCGTGTATTCCGTTTCGGCTTCAACCGTTACGGCGTCCATACTGCCCTCGCCCGTACCGGAATAAAAAGCTACGGTATACGTTTCGCCGGACGCGGCATACGCCGCAACGGACGCCGACGCGATCAGCATAACGATCGCAAGCAAAAAACTGAAACATCTTTTCTTCATCTTCTGTGATCCTTTCTGTTTGAGTTGCAGCGGAATAAACTTCCGTATAAAGCATACCACGGAAAGAACAGAAAATAAAGGACAACATGCCGCCTCTTGTCGGATAACAGGGTCAGTTTTTAGGATAGGATGGGGCAAAGGGAGGGAGATGGATGGTGAAATTGCAGTTTGGCGCGCTGTTGGCGCGACCGCCGTTCGCCGTTTGCCGTTCGCCGTTCGCAAGAATCACAGTTACC
>CAMOVW010000306.1 GCA_946627725.1 uncultured Clostridia bacterium | reverse complement strand
TCTGACGAAGTCAGGTTCTTATATCGCTGTCGCGCCTGCGGCGCGACAAACTGCCATTTTTCATATGTATTACAAAAAAAGGCCCCCGGGCGGCTGACGGTCAAACGGTCAGCTTCAGCCCAAGGGCCTTATTTTGATGAATAAGGTATCAATCTGATTTTTTGAAGTCGAATTCCGCTTTGCCGTCTTTCAGCAGCAGCGCGGCGGAGAAGGGCTTTCCGGCTTTGGAGATGAAACCTGTAAGCAGTTCGGTTTTGCCGTTCTGCAGCAGGCTTGCGGCTTCGGCAGGGGTGATGCATCTGCCGCACAGCACGGTAGGGATGCGCAGCTTGCAGGTCTTTGTTTCGTCTGTGCAATAATATATAGAACGTCCGCGGCGTACCGTTTTGCCGCACAGCGGGCAAACGCCGGGGCTGTCGCCGAAAAAGCCGGTGTAATCGGGGGAGGCAGGGTCGTTTACGCTTTGATCGAACACCTCGGCGATCTCTTTTTCCGCAAGGCTGACCGCGTCGTTCACCGTGATCTCGCCGTGAAAAACCTGTTTGAGCGCCTTGCCGAGGGTGCTGGTTTTGTATTTATCCATTGAGATCTTCATGCGTGAGAGGGATTCGATCAGAAATTCGCCGTCCGGCAATATGGTGTATACGTCCTTTTTCAGGGCGATATATTTGCTTTTCAGAGCGTTATCGATAATGCCGGTGCGGGTCGCCTCCGTACCCAGTTCAAGGCCCTCAAAAACGGCGCGGTATTCCTCGGCGTCGTCTTCGGTTTCCGCCTGCTTTTTCTCGTCGCGGAAAGGGTTTTTCAGGTAATTGTTCAGCGTTTCTATCGTGTAGTGCCGCGGGGGAGAGGTCTCTTTTTCCTTCGGCTGAAAATCGATATTGATGCTGTCGCCCTTCTGTACGTTCGGCACCAGCTTGTTCGATTTGGGCGTGTCGTCAAATTTCGTCCAGCCGGGTTCAAGGATCATGGTGCCTTTTACGGTAAAATCCTCGTATTTGCCCACTTTGATCTGCAGCTCCGTTTTCTTTGCCACGCAGGGTTCGCTGCAGAATACCATAACAAACCGGCGGAATACCGCGCTGTAAACCAGCTTTTCACGGTCGCTCAGTTTGTTTGCGTCCGGGATCTTTGACGTGGGCGTAAGGGCGGAGTGGGATTCGATTTTACTGTCGTCAAATATCGTTTTTTTATCGGTGAACGCCACGGGGTAGCGCATGTTTGCCACGATATCCACAATTTTGCGGATCTTGTCTTTTTCTGCGGTGGCAAGGTATTCCGAATTGGTGCGGGGATAGGTGAGGTAACCCTCTTCATAAAGCTTCTGGGCGATGGCGAGGCTCTCATCCATGGGCATCTTGTATTTCTTACCCAAAAAATTCTGTAGCTTGGAGAGGGAGAACAGCTTGCCCGGATTCAGCGTTTCCTTCTTCGTTTTTACGTCCGTAACCACCGCGCCCGCTTCGTTCATCAGCGCGGCTGCCTTCTGCGCCCGGGCTGCGGAGGCGATGTTGAATTTATACTTGGAGGTGAGCGTTACCTCCACGCCGCCGGTTTCGGCGCTGCTTACAAGGGCGATGTATTTTTCCGGCACAAAGTTGCGTATGGCCATATCCCGGTCGTAGATCGCCTTTACGATGGGCACGATCACCCTGCCCACCCGCAAGAGCACGCCGGTTTTCAGGGTGGCGAACCGGGTGAGGTTTACGCCGTAAAGCCAATCGATATAGGTACGCGCAAAGCCCTCCGCCGCAAGGGAATCGTATTCGCTGTCGCTTTTCAGGTCCGAAAGGGCGGCGCGGATGGTTTCGTCTGTCTGATCCGGCAGCCAGAGGCGCATGCAGGGCTTCGCCCCCGCGCCGGTGTGCATCACGGCCAGCCGCACGATGATCTCGCCCTCCCGGTCCGCGTCGCCCGCGTTGATGATGGCGTCCACGTCCGGCCGTTCGCAAAGGGCTTTTATGGCGTTGAATTGTTTTTGTACGCCGGCGTCCGGCTGCTTATCCGGGCCGGGTTTTAATTTGAAACGGAATTCCCGCGGGAAGCAGGGCAGCCCGTCGATCTGCCAGCGCCGCCCTTTCGGCGCGCCGGTGTAATCCTCAATATCGTATAACGAAAACAGGTGCCCGAACGCCCACGTTACAAGGTACCCTTTCCCTTCATAATACGCGCCTCTTTTTGCCATATCGCCGATGGCGCCCGCAATATTGCGGGCAAGGCTGGGTTTTTCCGCAATGATCAGCTGCATGGTTCTTTCTTTTTCCTGATCCTTCTGCCGGTGGTTTTGTTGAATCTGCTTCGCAGGGTATATACCCGAAGCGCGCCGTCTTCCGATTGCTGTGTTTTAACGCCGAAGCTGCCGATCGCCTCGATGGCCTGCCCTACGGCGGGCGATTGCGCATATTTGCCGAGATAAAAATCCGTATCGTATGCGCTCAAACACGCGCCAAGCAGCAGCCCCGCTGCAAAAGCGTCCGGTACGGCGGCGTCGGGAGAAAGCCCTTCGTGAACCGTTACGCTGCTGAGAAGGATCTCATTTTTTCGTTTTACATATACCAATACGCCGTCCAGCGCATCTGAGAGGGCCTGCAGTTCCTGCCGGGTAACGCCGCCTTCCACCGCTTCGGTTCGCATAACGAGGTTCAGCTTTGCAGCTATACCCGCAAAAAGGAAGAACTGCTCTTTCGGCAGCGCAGGGAATCGCAGCGTCGTTCTGTTGGGAACACGCAGGATCGGTTTGATCTTCGCTTCTCCGTTCAGGAAGATATCCGCCGTTGCGGTGATCTGCAGCAGCAGAAATTCCACGTTCTTGAGCCGCTGATCTGCCTGAACCTGCAGCTTCAGTTCCCGCCCTTCGCCGCAGAATGCGGTTGCGATCACGCGAATTTCATCGTTCAGCATAGACGGCCTCCTTTCGGTGATTCGTTCGCCACAATTATAGTATAGTTTATTCATTTTGTAAAGCGGTATGTTTTTTTCCATAAACAAAAAGCACCCCTGCCGGGATGCTTCCGTTTTATTCATACAGCGCAGCGGCCTGTTTCAGGGCGTCGGTTATGGCGATATGCTGAGGGCACGTTTTTTCGCATTTTTTGCACCCGATGCATGCCGAAGCGAGGCCCGCGTTTTCGGTCGCCGTTTGATACGCCTGTTTGCCTTCCTCTGTGCGGCCGCTCACAAGATGCAGATTCAGCGCGTCGAACACCTGCGGGATGGGGATTCCCTTCGGGCAGCCCTCGGTGCAGTAGCCGCAGGCGGTGCAGGGAATGGCGGCGGAATGCTCGATGATCGCCTGCGCTTTGCGGATGATCTCCCGCTCTTCTGCGTTCAGGGGCTGAAAATCCTTCATGTATGAAAGGTTATCTTTCATCTGCTCTGTATTGCTCATGCCGGAAAGCACACTTAAAACGCCGTCCAGCGAGGCGGCGAACCGGATCGCCCATGAGGCGTAAGAGGCCTTTGGTGCGTAAGCCTTCATCATCGCCTTTACTTCCTCCGGCGGATCCGCCAGCTTGCCGCCCTTTACCGGCTCCATGATCACGATCTGTTTGCCGTGGGCGCGGGCCACTTCATAATTCGCGCGGGCGCAGATCTTATCGCTTTCCCAATCGGCGTAATTGATCTGCAGCTGTACGAATTCCGCGTCCGGATGTCGTGTGAGAAGCTCGTCCAGCAGTTCGGGCCCGTCGTGGAACGAGAAGCCGTAATGCATGATGAGGCCTTCCGCCTTTTTCTGCTTCGCAAATTCCCAGAGGTCGTATTTGTCGTACTTTTTTACGTTGTTGTCTTTCAGGGTGTGCAGCAGATAGTAATCGAAATACTTGGCGCCTGTACGGGCAAGGCTGGTTTCAAACTGGTTCTTTACCATCCGTTCCGTAAGGCCGGGAATTGCGGCGTTGATCTTGGTAGCGAGGGTGAAGCTGGCGCGCGGGTAGCGGTCCACCAGCGCTTTTTTTGCCGCCGCTTCGCTGCCGGGGTAGATATAGGCGGTGTCAAAATAGGTGAAACCCGCTTCCATAAACAGATCCACCATGGTTTTTACCTGCGCGATATCGATCATCGCCAGCTTTTT
>CAMOVW010000305.1 GCA_946627725.1 uncultured Clostridia bacterium | reverse complement strand
TATCATATAGCTTTGCACCATATCATATCTGGAAAACCCGATACGGCCTGCCCGGAAAAACGCTTCGCACTCGTTCAATGTGAACGGAGACAGCTTGATCACGTATGTCACTCTGTTATACAACCCTCCGTGATTGTTGATCAGGCTGTTCAGCACCCACGCGTTCGCACTGCCACAGACAATTACCATCAGATTCTTTCTGTGGCAGGCCCAGTTGTTCCAAAACCCCTCAAAAGCGCGCATAAAACCGGAACGGGGCGTATCCATCCACGGAAGTTCATCCAGAAAAACGAGTTGCCGTTTTCCCCTGTCTTTTTTTTCAAGGAATTTTTCAAGCAGAAAGAATGCATCCTGCCAGTTTTCCGGCTTTTCATGCGGCTTCATGCCGGCCAGCTCAAGCGATTGGTAAAACTGGTTCAGCTGGGCCTGCATCAATCCCTTCGCGTCATGTTCCGACGGCGACAGTCCCGCATGTCTGAATGTGAATCTTCCGGAAAAGGTCTCATCGATCAGGTATGTTTTCCCGACCCGCCGCCTTCCGTAGACGGCAACAAGCTCCGCTTTGTTGCTGTGGAATATCCTCTCCAGTTCCTTTGTTTCCCTTATTCTTCCAATCATGCGGTTCCCTCCGTCCCGGATTAAAGTGGCGGCGAATCGTTTTTCATCTCATTTGGCGCCACTTTAAGTATTATTATATAAAAAACTAAAGTGGCGGTCAACGCTCTTTTTTTGCATCTCGCGCCACTTTAGTTATGGTCTTGCCGGGAAGTGATTATTATTCTGTATTACGCCGGTCTCTCATTTCAGCAGTCCGTCCGGGCGTTTTTTGCCGGGATGCGGTCTGCTGTAATGCACGTGGCGGTGTCTGCCGTGCGACTTCTGGAACGCCTCGTCCGCGATCTTCACGGGCAGGAAGCCGTCATGGATCAGCCTGCGGATCTGCCAGCTCAACAGCACGAACGCCGCGCACAGGATCATCATGTGCAGCTTTAAGTCGAAGTTTTCGCCGGTCTGCGCGTTGCGCGCGCCGCGCTGCGCGTCGCCTGCCTGCGAGCGGGCGCTGACCGTTTCCGCGCCGTTGCCGCTGTAGCGTCCGGTGCCTGCCGGCAGGCTGCTGCCCGGTGCGGCATTCGCTGCCGTTCCGGTTCCGGTCGTTTTGTTTGCGGTGCTGCCCGTACCCGCACTGCTGCCGGTCGCGCTGCTGCTGCCCGTGCCCTTGCCGCTGCCTGACGCACTGCCGCCCGTGCCGGTTCCGCCGAAGAGGTTGCTGTTGTTCCACGCGCTGCCGGAAGTACCCTTGTTGCCCGAAGTAGCGGGGGGCGTACTGCCTTTACCCGAGGTGTTGCCTTCACCCGGGGTATTGCCTTTCCCGGAAGTGTTATCTCCGGACGGCACCTGCGGCACATCCTCCTTCCAGATCAGCGCGTAGGTACAGAAGAGACCCGTATCAAACGAGAGCGTCGTATCCGTGGTCCAGCCGGCCAGCTTTTCCGCCATCGTGCCGCTCTTTCCGGATACCTCTCCGGAATAGGTATGGATACGGTAGACCGCGTAATGCAATACCTTGCCTGCCGCTGTCTTTGTATTTGCGATAACCTGCGGCACCTGCACGGTGACATGCACCGTTTTGCCGTTGTATCCGTCCTGTTATACCTTTTCCTTCATTAATAATGAAGTGTCACAAATCTGTCACACACCGGGCATAAAAAATGCCTGTCCGTTCGGACAGGCTGCTTTTAAGCACCGGTTTATGCGGTTTTTCCTATGTTTGTTCCGCATCATGCCTCCAGTGTATCACATTTGCACAAAAATCACAATAGAATCCAGAAATTTAATATTCCGGTTCTTCCTTGATTGTATCGGATAAAACACGTTTGTTATTTAGCCTTTGCTAAACGTGCGCTGAACGTTTCTTCGCTTTCGCCAAGCTGATCCGCCGCCTGAGCAATGGAGATCGTACCCTTTTTGACAAGGCTGATCAGCATTTTGATGCCGCCTTTTTGTTCGCCTTTTTGCTCACCTTCTTTTCTGCCTTCACGTTTTGCCTTTTTAATCAGTTTTTCCGATGGTAATTCTAATATATCGCCGCCCATTGTCTTCACAACCTCCTTCCGCAGTTTCTCCCGGTTCGCCAACAAATAATCCGATATATCTGTAATCAGCTTTGTCAGATCTTTGTATAGCAACGCTTTGTGCTTTTTGACGGTTTCCCGCCATATGGGTTTCCTTTGCAAACCGCCGTGATACCCTTTCCATGATACCACAGCGGTTTTGATCAGGTCAAAATGTGCCTTGCGCTTTTGTGTGCGCGTCGCCTGCCTGCGAGCGGGCGCTGACCGTCCCTGCGCCGGTTCCGCCGAAGAGATTGCCGAAGTTCCACGTGCTGCCGGAAGTGCCCTTGTTACCGGAAGCGGCGGGTGTCGTCTGATTGGAGCCTTGTTCCTTCTTTGACGTATCGGGCGTTATCTGATCGGTATTCTGGTCCTTCTTTGACGTATCGGATTCCGCGAAACGGTCCGTATAGACCAGCGCGTAGGTACAGAACAGACCGGTTGGGAACGAAAAAGCCGTATCGCTTGTCCAGTCAAGGACTGTCTCCGCACGCTTTCCGCCCGATCCTTCGTGGATTGTAGGTACATGTGATTTTCTTAATCGATCGTGCCGACGAACTTGTAAAAAACCTTGATGTTCTGTACTTTCTCGCCGTTCACGTTCTGACGATCCGATACCTCGATCTTTTCGATGAGGCGGTTTAAGAGTTCAGATGATAACTCTTTGATTGTGGTGCATTCGGCAAATCCGTCGGCAAGCGCCTCCGCGCCCTCCGTTCCGCTTTCAAGCGTATCCAGTTTCCGGGTGAGCGCTTCGATCTGCTCCCTCGCCTTGGCCTGCCTTTCTTCGATCTTCCCGGAAAGAAGCTTGAACCGGCTTTCCGGTATGCGAAACAGCTATAAATATACGATGATGTACAGTGGCGCAGAACCGGAATTCATCGAGGGCGATGTGTTTAAGATTATTATCCCACTCTCCTTTGGTGCTATGACAAAAGTCGGCCCCGTATTATCTACAGCAAGTGCGCAAGTAAGTGCGCAAGTGGGTAAGTCAGGTGCGCAAGTTGATAACACTGTTACGGTCAAGCTTGATATTGAAAAAATCAACACTCTGCTCGACTTCTGTACGACAGAGCGAACAGCAGCGGAGCTTCAGCAGTTTTGTGAGATCAGCTCCAGAGAGTATTTCCGCAAAAACATACTCGCACCTCTCGTCGTAAGTGGTCGGCTGAAACGCACCATCCCGGATAAACCAAACAGCAGCAAGCAGAAGTATATTAAGGCATAGCATTACATGGAGAGGAGTACGGCAAAAGTATGCCGTGAATATCGTGTTGGCTATTACCATTGCGAGGATCTCCGTTGCGTTTTTCCAGGATAAGCATCTCTAAAGCCATCAAATTCAAACCGTTCCATCCCGCAGGTATGCGTCTTTTCCTTTTCGTCGTAGGAAATACCAACAAACAGCAGGTCGCCCTGATAATGCGACAGCGACTCATAATACTGCTTTTCTTTGATCTGGTCGATCGCGCTTTCCGCGGAGTCGTTTTTCTTCAGCTCAATGATCATCGCAGGGATGTCCGGCAGAAACGGGATAAATGTAACATCCGAAAAGCCCTTACCCGCCGTCATCTCCTTCACGACCGTGTATTTGTTGAGCGCGTAGATGTACGCCAGATAGATCGCCGACTGCAGCGCGTCCTCATTGTTGTAAGAGCGGTTGCTTGTTACGTGGATGTGCGAACGGTCAAGCGCTTTTGCGACCGCCTCCTCATTGCCCGCAAGCGTTTCGGCGAGCAGTTCTTTGGAATCTTTGATGATCCGATCGGTCATTTTATAGTCTTCCATCGCCGTAACCGCGTTGAACCACTCCTGCCTGACTTCGCCGTTCGGAATCCGGCAGGTTTTCTCCACGCTGTTATATGCCAGATATCCCACGTGAATCAGATACGTGAAAACATCGTCTTTTGACACAAAGGATGTCATCGTATTCAGGAAACCTGTCACATTCACATCGACGCTTTCTCCCGCAAGCATCCGGATGACATCGTCTTTTGTGCCGTCAAAGTTTCGTTCGATAAAGTCGGTAAT
>CAMOVW010000304.1 GCA_946627725.1 uncultured Clostridia bacterium | reverse complement strand
TTGGAATCCAGCACGATAAACAGCGTGTCGCCCTTTACAAACCAATAATCGTCCCCGTTATATTGGGCGTTGACGGGGTCGCCGTGGTTGGGCGTATTCACAAAGTTATAATAATCGCTGCCGCTGCCGAAATCGTGATTGCCTATGGTGGTGGCAAAAGAGATCCCCTTTGCGGTTTTGCCCGCCGTCATGCCGATGTATTCGGTAAGGGAGCCGTTGCTCGCCTGATCGCCTGCGGAGAGGATCAGATCCAGCTTGCCGTCGGCCATGGTTTCGGCGTCGCTCGTCACATTCTCAAATTTCCGCCCGTGCGAAACGTAAGAGCTGCTTGTGATATGGATATCCGTAACGTACATGGCGGTAAAGTTGTTGCCCTCTGCGGTACGAAAGCTGTATACCCCGCTGCGGCCGGAGGCGTCGCGCACGTTGTAATAATAGGTGCGGCTGGGTTTGAGGCCCGTTACGGTGACCTTTGCCGCAGGTTTGCCGTCTACGTACTTTACAATGCCGTGGTAGTGCGTGGTGTTCGTCATTCCGGCGTTTTCGCTTACGGAAACGTAAAAATCGGAACTGCCGTCCGGCAGCAGCCACGAAAAATACCGTTCGGTTTCATTGCGGCCGGGCTGCATGATCAGCCCGCGTGTGGCGTCGGGTGTGCCATAAAAATAGTCTTCCCATTCCGCTTGGGAATAGATCTGCGCCGCCGCAGGCAGCACGGTGAGCGCACACAACAACACTCCCAGCAAAATTGCGAGTGTTTTCTTCATCTTATTTCTCCTCTACCGTTGTAAAAGCCACTTGGGCGTTCGGATTATAGCATAAAATGATAAAAAATGCAAGAAAAATACATAATTATTCTGAAGGGGACGGAAATTTTGTGGAAAGTGACAAAGCTCGACAAGCCGCATTTTGAAAAAAACAACGTTGTTTTTGCGATATGTTGCTTCGCAACGCGATAGAATTTGGCGATATATGAAGCTGCGCTTCATGCGATATGATATGGCTCCTTACCTTAACACGTGCCGCAGGCACATATCGCGCTTTTTTGCATATCTCGCCTACGGCGAGGATGCAAAAGCATATCGCGTCCAACGGACATATCGCGGATCCGTCAGGATCCATATCGCTGTCGCGCCTGCGGCGCGACAAACCGTACCCCCGCCGATGCCTTTTTTCTGCCCATCAAAAAAACTATTGACAATCCGCCCCCGGTTGTTATATAATACGTTACTGTGAAAGAAAGGGTGGATTGCGCCCTTTTTCATATCCCGCTGAAAAATATCTCTGGTTTTTCACAGCGAACAAAGAATGGAGGGGTTTCGGAATGAAAAGAACTTATCAGCCCAAGAAGCGTCAGCGCAAGATGGAGCACGGCTTCCGCAAGAGAATGTCCACTTCCAACGGACGCAAGGTTCTCGCTCGCCGCAGAGCCAAAGGCAGAAAGCAGCTTTCCGCCTGATCGGGGCAAGTGACCGCTTTGCTGAGACCGGTAACGCTGAACTTAAACAGTGATTTCCGCCGGGTTTACGCCCGGGGAAAGGTGTACACAAATCCTGCGCTGGTAACGTATGTTCTCAAAAACCGCGCGGGAATTTGTCGTATCGGGATCACGGCGAGTAAAAAAATAGGAAACGCGGTTCAACGCAACCGCGCAAGGCGCGTGATCCGGGCGGCAACAGAGATGCTCCCTGCGATCGGCGGCGGATACGATATCGTGTTCGTGGCGCGCACAAAAACCATACGCAAAAAAAGCACCGAGGTACATTCGATCATGGAGCGGCAGCTCCGCAGTGCAGGCGTGATCAAAAATGAAGAATAATATACCGTTAAAAATGATTTCATTCTATCAGCGCAAAATCTCTCCTCTCTTCCCCGCGCGCTGCCGGTATTACCCCACCTGCTCACAGTATACCTATATGGCGATCGAACGCTACGGCTTTTTCCTCGGCGCGGCCTTGGGGGCGCTGCGCATCCTCAGATGCAACCCCCTGTTTCCGGGCGGCGTAGATCCCGTGCCGGAATTCAAGCGAATCAAGTACAAACAACGCAACAACGAAACAGACGACAAAGGCGAAGGAGCTTAAACGAATGCAATTTATAATGAATGCGCTGGCGTATCCGTTCGGATGGGCGCTCGGGTGGCTTTACCAAATCTGCAACAATTATCTGATCGCGCTGTTGATCATCACCCTTGTGCTCCGGCTCATCCTTTTGCCTACCTCAGTAAAGCAGCAAAAAAATTCCGCCAAGCAGATGCGCTTGCAGGCCAAGGTGAACAAGATCCGCGCCAAATACGCGGGCGTACAGGGCCGCGAAGCCCAGATGAAGATCAACGAAGAAACGCAGGAACTCTACCGGCGCGAGGGCTTTAACGCAAGCACCGCAGGCTGCCTGCCGCTGATGTTTCAGATGCTGGTGATGATGGGCCTTTACGGCGCCATCTATTCGCCCCTGCAGTTCGTGCTCGGTTTGAAGAACGACGCGATCGAAGTGCTCACCAACGCCTATAACCTGATTCCCGGCGTTGCCGAAACGGCAGCCAAGCAGGGCTCCCGCGTGCAGCTGAACATCCTCGGTAAGTTTACCGACGTGGTGGCCAATCTGCCGAAGGTGGAAAACAGCCAGCTGATCACCGAGAATATGATCGCCGAGATCAAGGATTTTGTGGCGCACTTCAATATTTTCGGCATCGACCTTACCCAGATCCCGAAAGAGGTGGGCGGCATCCTGTGGGTGATCCCCGTGCTTGCCGGCGTAACGGCGCTTCTGTCTGCCGCCTATACTTATTTCAAACAGCGCAAAACCAACCCCGAAATGGCCAAGAACCCGATGATGGGCTGCATGACCTTTATGTCCCCCGCCATTTCCGTGTGGTTTGCCATCTCTCTGCCCGCCGGTATCGGTTTTTACTGGATCATCTCCAACATCCTCTCCTTTATCCAGATGGTGGCGCTGGCGCTTATTTATAAGCCCGAAGATATCATCGCCGCCCAGATGATCGATGAAACCGTAGAGCGGCGCTCCAGAGAACAGAGCGTTAAAAAGACGAAAGAGCTGCTTGCAAATCAGCAAAAGAATTAAACGAAAACGGAACCTTGCAGGCCATTTGCCTGCCTGAACACGAAAGGAAATACGTATGAGATATGAAAAAATCGGCACCGGTTCTTCGGTGATGGAGGCCTTTGAGAACGCAAAGGTACTTCTTGCCGCACCGGAAGATGCTGAAATCCATCATGAGATCATTCAGGAAGCCAAAAAGAAATTTCTCGGTCTGAAAACCGAACCCGCCAAGGTGCTTGTGTGGTATGAGGTAGAAGATCCCAAGCCCGCAAAGGCCGCGGAACCCGCCAGAAAATCGGCCGAGGCCCCGAAGCAGCAGAACGCCCAGCCCAAGAAGGAAGCCGCTCCCAAAAAAGAAGCGCCCGCAAAGAAGGAAGCTCCCGCAAAGAAAGAGCAGCCGAAAAAGGACGCCGCCAAAAAAGAAGACGAGCCCAAAAAGGAAGCCCCCGCAAAGAAAGAGCAGCAGCCCAAAAAGGAAGCCGCTCCCGTGGAGGAAGAAACCTTTGTGGATCTGCCTGTAAATGAAGACGACGTTGCGGTGAAATTCCTGCGCACCGTGCTCACCGGCATGAAGATCGAAAACCCCGTGATCACCCTGCAGAAGAGCGAAACCGGCAACGAATATGTGTATTCCATCGATTGCGGCGAAGATAACCGCGTTCTGATCGGCAGAAGAGGCGAAACGCTGGACGCCATTCAGTATCTGCTTCGCCTTACCGAAAACAAGGGCGTAAATGAAGATAAACACCGCAAGCTCAGCGTAAACGTGGGCGATTACAGAGAAAAACGCACCCAGAACCTGAAGAGCGAGGCCCAGCGCGCCGCCCGTCAGGCGCTGAAATACGGCAAAAACGTGGGTCTGGAGCCCATGAGCCCCTATGAGAGACGCATCATCCACACCACCATTCAGGGCATTGAAGGCGTTACCAGCCATTCCGTCGGCAGCGAATCGAACCGCAGAGTGATCGTATCGCTGGAAGAGGGCGTTACCCCCACCAACCCGGGCCGCGGCGGTTACAACAATAACCGTTCCCGTTCCGGCGGCGGCAGACGCGACGGCGGCCGCGGCAAGCGCGAGCCCTATAAG
>CAMOVW010000303.1 GCA_946627725.1 uncultured Clostridia bacterium | reverse complement strand
GAGTACAAATACGGATACTGTTTGGATTGCGCGCGTAAAGAAGATCCATAAGATAATTCAACGTCATTCCGCTGTCAAGGATATCCTCAACGATCAAAACGTCATATCCTCGAATGTCACGGTCCAGATCCTTCAGAATACGAACGGTTCCTGAGGCCTTCACACCGTTGCCGTAAGAGGAAACTGCCATAAAATCAAGCTCACAGGGAAGGTCGATCCGGCGCATGAGATCGGTCATAAAAACTACCGATCCCTTCAATATGCTGAGAAGCAAAAGATTTCTTCCTTCATAATCCGCCGTGATCTGCGCTCCAAGTTCTTTAACAACTTCACGAAGCTTTTCTTCCGAAAACAAAACGCTTTCTATATCCTTATTCATTTTTAATTCCATATTCATTTTTGACACGCTCCGATTTGATAATCAAAATTTTTCCGGAATCCGGGCCTGCTATACGAGATCGGTCCGCGCCGGCGCCGTATACCCAAATTATTCCCTTGCTGTCGCATATCACAGGCAAAGAAGCTCGCAGTTCCGGAGGATATCCGTTTTCTGAAAACAATTTCTTCAGCGTTTTTGAGCAATTTCGTTTTGCAAGGGTGATTCTGTCTCCCGGTAGCCGGGTACGGACTTCTATTATATCATCTATTTTATAAAAATCAATGAAATCTGGCTGAAAAAAAGAACAATCAGAAATATCTGCGTAAGAAAAATGTATTGAGAAATCCTGAAATACTATATCGTTCAAAAAGTTTTTGTTCAGAAACATGCCGCCGGGAGCAGCAGAAGTTGTTTTTTTCTGAACGACGGATAGTTCCGTTCCGTTTGTTGTTACTCTGATCCCGCCGGGAACCGTCAGCGCAAAACCCGAGTCAAACATATGCGCATCAAGCATCTGCAAATGCCTGGATTCCGCAGATTCAACAGAACAGCGTTTCAAGAATGCCGAAAGAACGCGTAACCGCATGGCAGGATGCAGAGAGGCATATATCTTTATATTAAGCGCTTCACCTCGCATACAGCGGATAAGCTGTTTTGCCGTTTCGCAGCGCATATAATCATCCTCCAAACGCAGGCTTTCTATGCATCGAAGGGCGTTCTCATCAAAACCATTACGGAGTTTTTGCATTTCCGGTATTACGTGGTGCCGGATACGGTTCCTCGTATAATCGTCAGAAGCATTTGAACTGTCGTTAACATAATGCAAGTTATATTCTTTACAGTAGTTTTCGGTATCCTGCCTGGTACAGAATATCAGCGGACGTATTATATTATTTCTGACCGGAGGAATGGATGCAAGTCCGTGCATTGTCGAACCACGCGATAAATTCATGAACAGGGTTTCTATCGCATCGCTTCCCGTGTGCGCCGTTGCAACAACCTGCGGACAAAGAGAATCAAAAAACGCATATCGAGCTTTTCTTGCACAAAGCTCCGTGCTCTCTTTCATCTCAATCGATAAGCTTGGGATATCAATTCTTTTTACAAATAAAGGAATATTTCTTTCTCTGCAGAAAGAACGTACAAACGCCTCGTCCGCGTCTGATTCGTCGCCTCGCAAACAATGATTCACATGCGCCGCTCTAAGCGATATGCCAAGAGTATCCTTATATGTGTAAAGTAAAGCCAGCAAACATACGGAATCCGCGCCGCCGGAAAATGCGACAAGTACGTCGTCTCCCCGGGAAAGCATTTTATATTTTTGCAGTGAAGCAAAAAACTTGTCACTGAGATTCATCATCTTTATTATCTATACAAGTGTACATTGTATATGTCGGGTTCCATGCAAGATTGATCGGTCCTGTAGGCCCATGTCTGTTTTTTTCAACCAGCAGCTGTGCAAGATTCACGTTGATTTTCGGCGTATCGTCTTCCGATTCTGTTGATTCATTCTTCTGATAATAATCTTCCCTGTAAAGCATTACAACGATATCGGCGTCCTGTTCGATGGAGCCGGACTCTCTCAGATCGGCAAGCTGCGGTTTGTGCGATTTATTACCTCTGGATTCCGTACCGCGCGACAACTGTGCGCATACAACAACAGGCACATTCAGATCTTTCGCCATCAGTTTCAGGCTGCGCGTTATATCGGAAACTTCGTTTACACGGCTTTCCTGCTTTTCTGCGGATTTCATCAGCTGCAGATAATCCACAAACACAGCTTCCGCCTTCAGGCGCCGAATTTTTGATTTCATTTCGGGAACAGTCGTTGTAGACGTATCGTCAAAATAAAGCGGAACGTCCGTTAAAAACATACATGCGGAAAACAAAGACTCCCATTCTTGCGGGGTAAGCTCCCCTGTTCTCATTTTTTGACTTGGGATACGGGCTTCGGTAGAAATCACACGCTGCGCCAACTGCTCTTTTGACATCTCCAGAGAAAAGAACAGTACCTTTTTATTGGTTTTTACTGCAACGTTTCTTGCCATGTTAAGCGCAAAACTGGTTTTACCCATAGCCGGACGGGCGCCGACGATCACAAGGTCTGATCTGTTGAGTCCCGTACACATGGTGTCAAAATCCGGGAATCCCGTTGGCAGCCCCTTATAAAGATCTTTATCTTCGGAATTCAGTTTGTTCAGCGTATCGTAAACACTTTTGATCAAAGTTCCGATACTCGCAGGGCCGTCTTCCGTTCTTCCCTGGCGTATATTGTAGATCTGCTGTTCTGCACTGTCCAACAGATTATCTGCGCTTTCTCCGGAATTCTCAGCCTTATCTATGATTTTGTTTGAAATATTTACAAGCGTACGTATCAGATATTTATCCTTAACAATTTTACAATACGCTTCAATGTTTGTTGCCGAAGGAACCGCATCCGAAAGCTGCGTCAAGTATTGTTTTCCGCCATCGTCGTCACTGAACACCTTTTCTTTCCGAAGAAGCTCAAGGAGCATCAGCAGATCTATCGTACCGGTGGAAAGATCAAGCTGCTGCATCAATGAAAATATTGCGCGATGCTGCGGAAAATAAAAATATTCGCTTTTCAGATGTATAGCGGCAACGCTGAACGCTCTCGGGTCAAATAAAACCGAGCCGAGCACAGCCTGCTCAGCTTCAAAGGAAAATACTTTACTTTGCGGTTCGTTGTTTGACGTGTTTGCCATTATGTTCCACCGCGATCATTCGCCAACAACAACAAACATTTGCACTTGTATTCCGGTGTAGATCTTTACCGTAAAACCGTAGGTGCCGTACTGCCGGATATCTTCCAAAACGATTTTTTTCTTTTCAATTTCTATGCCGTACTCGGCCTTGATCTTGTCGGCGATCTCTTTTGACGTTACAGATCCGAACAGCCTGCCGTTTGCACCGGCGTTTGCTTTCACTGCAATCGTCTGGCCTTCAAGGATCTTTGCATTTTTTGCGGCAGTTGCCTTTTCCTGCTCTAATTTATAAGCTGCAGCAGCTTCTCTGTTTTTCAGTTCATTCATTGCGGCGGCGTCTGCGATCTTTGCAAGCTTACGGGGGATCAGGTAATTCTTTCCGTATCCGTCCGATACATTCACCAATTCGCCTTTTTTGCCGAGATCTTTCACATCGGCCGTTAATACAACCTTCATTTCAATGTACCTCCTGATTGTGTTTGTATTTCATTCAGATATTCATCCACAGCCTTTTTTACCCTTACATACGCTTGCTTCGGGCTTACGTCTGTAAGCTGGGCCGCTGCCATGCTGTAATGTCCGCCGCCACCGAGTTTTTCCATAACAAGCTGAACATTGATCAAACCGAGACTTCTCGCGGAGATGTTTACGTTGTTATTCCCAAAGGGTGAAATGACAAAGGATGCGTCGACGTTTTCAATTGTCAAAAGTTCATCTGCAGCTTTTGAACATACCAATCTTGTTGATTTTCCGTTATCACCGGATATCGCAATCGCATACCGATCAAAATATTCTGCGGAATTCACAATATTGTTGATCAGGATACTGTCTTCTGCCGTTCCGGCAAACAGCTTACGCACTTCTACCATATCAGCCTTAAAAGAACGTAAAAATGTTGCGGCTTCAAAGGTACGAACGCCTACGCGAAGCGTAAAATCTTTCGTATCAAGCATAATGCCCGAAAGAAGACCCTGAGCCTGTTTCGCAGTAAGCTTCGGTTTTGAGGGGGAATATTGAACAAGTTCGGTAACCATTTCGCATGCAGAAGAGGCATGC
>CAMOVW010000302.1 GCA_946627725.1 uncultured Clostridia bacterium | reverse complement strand
GGTAATAATTCACGTCTTTTTATCGATTACCGGATTCTACAATTGAATTCAACCTTATTTTTGGGGTGGTAATGTATTACTGCAAGATGAAACATATGTTCATCTAAAAATGTTTGACGGACAGTGATAAAAATGAAGGAAAACTTTGATATCAGCTTTTTGGGTCTGAACGGCGCGATTGACACCGAGGTGGCGCAGGCGTTGCTTTCCGGGAAAAACGACATAACCAAAATTCCTACTTCGGCCCGTTACGTTACCGATAAAAAGAACGGCGCGGCACTGTATGATCAAGCGCAAAGAGTCATGAAAATTGCCTGGGATCAGGAAATGCGCCGGGAGGGAGTCAAATACTTTTCCGGGAATTATACGGAGGATCATCCGCCGACGTTGTTAAAAGATACGGACGCAGCAGTTATTGCACAATTTACAGAGGCGCTCGCGCCGGATATCAAAGCATTGTTTGAAGCAGCGGCGGCAGATGCTGAGACAGACACGGCGCAGCCAAATCCAGAAAACGGTCCGAAGGAAGACGAATACGACGATCCGTTGTTGGATCTTCTGTTTGAAAATTACTTCAAAACAGTCTTTTCCGATATAAATGAAGCGTTAGAAGCAAAAGCAGAAGAAATCGGCGCAACAACGGAAGATTTGCCTGCGGAGGCGTCCGCCGCGGCGCTGGATCAATGGGCGGACGACGTGATCTCGCAGGAGCTGGCTATCATGATCGCCGGGCAGAAAGCAAAGGAGCTTTTTGCTCTATCTAAAACGCTTCCACAGGAAACGGATTTTTCCTCCCGTCCGGAAAACCATGCGCGGGAAGACGCTTACCGGAAAATGTTCCATACCCGTGCGAAGGTTACCGTTGTTCTGTTTCAGGATGATATCCATGATCCGGATCTTCGCGCGGCGGCAATGAATCAGGTGTCCGTGGAGGAACTGGCGGCAGGCAGCGCCTATCTGGATGCATTTTTGAAAACGCTTGACGAAACTGACCGCAAAATCACGGAGCTGCTGATGCAAAAATACACCCAAAGTGAAATTGCGGAGAAACTCGGCGTTAGGCAGCCTATGGTGAGTAAACATATCAAAAAGATCCAAAAGGAACTGCTGATATTCGATCCGGACATCAAAAAGATCCTGTATCTGTTCAAAAAAACATGATATTCTGAAAATTTACAGAAAAGTGGAATTTTTTTCGCGTTTTGTGTCGGTCTATATATGGAACGGGAAAAAGACGGACTAAAAATCTTTCTTTTTCTTTCGGATCATTGGAATACTTGTGCTGATCCCGTTCCGGTCTATACATGGAAGGGTAAAAAGAAGACGTTTGTTTTTGCAGACGTCTTTTTTTATTGCCCGAAAATATTGAAAGGAGGTGGCACCGTGAACCACAACAAACCAGACGTTTATCTGATCCCCGAAAGCTTCTACTACCGGTCCAGCGCGGAGAATCTCTCCAAACCGGCAAAGCTGCTGTTCCCGCTGATACTGGAAGAATACCGAAAAGCGCTTGCAATGCAAAGACAAGACGATTCCGGCAGCATATACTGCGAGCTGCCGGTGGAAAAAGCGATGCAGGCGCTGACGTGCAGCAGACAGACGGCGATCAACGCTTTCCGGGAATTAGAGCAGCGTCAGTTCATCCGGCGTATCCGGCTTGGGCAGGGACTCAACGCAAGAATCTACGTCCTTCACCCGCCGGATATTTTTTTGTCCGGGCAGGTCTGATATCGTGACGTAAAACAATCAAAAAAGAGGAGGAATCTGATTGACCAAATTCAACGATACCCTGATCATCGGTCTGGATCACGGGTACGGCAACATGAAGACCGCAAACCACTGTTTTCCCACAGGGATCATCCCCGGAGAAAACGCGTCGTCGTTCGCGCAGAACATTTTGGAATACGGCGGAAAAAGCTACGTGATCGGCGAAGGGCATAAGGATTTTATCCCGGATAAGGTCAAAGACGACGATTTTTATCACCTTTCCCTTGCCGGGATCGCCGAGGAACTTGACGGGTTTGGACTGTCCGAAGCAAACATCCACATCGCCGCAGGTCTGCCGTTGACCTGGACCGGCGCGCAAAAGGATGCCTTTGCCGCGTATCTGACGAAAAATACGGACGTGACGTTCACCTACCGGAAGAAGCAATACACGATCAAGATCGCCGGCGTCAGTATCTTCCCGCAGGGCTACGCCGCCGTCGCGCCGTATATCACAAAGCTCAAGGGCGTGCAGATGCTCGTCGATATCGGCAACGGCACGATGAACGTGATGACGCTCGTCAACGGAAAACCGCAGTTCAACAAAATGTTTACCGAAAAGTTCGGCACCCATCTGTGCGCACTTTCCATCAAAGAAGCGTTCTCCCGTAAAACGCAGCGCGAACTCAACGACGCTTTTATCGAAGAGATGCTGCGCACCGGCAGCGCCGATCTTGATGAAGACGATCTTGCCATTGTGGAAGCCGCCGTGCGGGATTACGTTTCGCAGATCTACGGCAAATTGCACGAATACGGCTATGACGAAAAGACAATGAGATTGCAGGTGGTCGGTGGCGGCGGCTGCCTGTTGGAACACTTCGGGCATCTGAGGGACGGCTGGGATTTCGTGATGAAAGATATCTGCGCTGCGGCGAAGGGATACGAGTATCTCGCGGAAACAAAGCTCAAAAGCCGTGAAAAAGCATGAAAACCTACCGTGTGAGCGTCCGGTTCTATCCTGACAGAGGACAGGAAAAGAAAGCTATCGATTTTCTGAAACAACTGCCCGAAAAGAAGATCAACCGATTCATCGTGGACGCGGTGTCCGAAAAGATCAAGGCAAGCCCTGTTTCTCTTTCGGCAGGTGATTTAGACGCTATCCGTGAGATCATCAAAGATGAATTGAGCGGCGTTACCTTTGCAGCGCCGGTAGAAAAAGCAACGCCCGGAATTACCGAACTGACCGAGGAAGAGAACACCGCCAATCAGGAAAGCGTTCTCGCGGATATGGACGTTTTCTTCTCCTGACGTCAAAAGCGCCGGAAATGGCGTCAATGGTCTCAGTCGCCGCAGGCCCTTGACGTCAGCTTGGCGTCAAGGCAAAAACAATACCGGAAAAGTGAGGTGAAATCGAAAAATGACGCGTATGAGGCACGGGAAACGACCATCTGATCTATTCCCATCCCCGTGTCTCATACCGTAACAAGCAGGGAACTTGTACGGCAAGTTCCGATCCGGCAGAAGCGTCTGCCGGATGCTCAGGGGAGAAATCCCCTGAAACCCCATATAAAGAAAGGAAGATGCAATGAAAGAAAAGAAATCGCGTATGGAAATACGCCTGTCTGAAAAAGACAAAAAGACGATTGAACGGTACGCAAAGAAATGCGGCGTCCCCGTTTCAGAATACGTTCGGCAGTGCGCGTTGGGCTTCTCCCCGCGTCAAGCGCTGCCGGACGATTTTTATGACCTCTACAGCCGTCTTTGCGACGTCTGCAATTTGATCAACCCCGGTTTCACGGAAGAGACGGAACGGGAGCTTGTAGACCTGATTACAGATATCCGGGAACAGTTATTGCTTCCGGGGAAGGAGGCTCTTCCGGGGCCCCCGCAAAATCGAAGATTTTGTGGAGAGAAGGAGTATCCACGAAATGGGGAGCCTTTTGTCGCTGGCGACAAAAGCGAAGGAATGGAGTGTGATGCGACACGGCAACCACTGGCTTCTGGCCCGTAAAGAACCATCTGCGGGAAGTACTCGCCTATGCGGATAACCCGGAGAAAACAACAGGGCCGAACGGATTGGATCGGGATTTGCTGCAGACACTGCACTACGCCGCCGATGGGCAGAAGACAGACGAAGCCGTTTACGTCAGCGCGATCAACTGCCCGAAGCAGACCGCTTATGATTCCATGATGGCGACGAAGCGCCGTTACGGAAAAATGGGCGGTAACGTCGCGTATCACGGGTATATGAGCTTCAGGGAAGGCGAAGTCAATGCGGAACAGGCGCTTGCCATCGGCATGGAAACGGCGCGGCGTATGTGGGGCGACAAATATGAAGTGCTTGTCGCCGTGCACCGGAATACGGAAAACCTGCATTGCCACTTTGTGATTAATTCCGTGTCCTTCAAAACCGGAGAAAAGTTCAAAAACAAGATTCGCGACCACAAGCATCTGCGGGAGATCGCCGACGA
>CAMOVW010000301.1 GCA_946627725.1 uncultured Clostridia bacterium | reverse complement strand
GGAACGCCCTTGCCTGAAACGTCGCCGATCATGATCGCCAGGTGGTCGTCGTCGATCAGGAAGAAATTATAGAAGTCTCCGCCCACCTCCTTCGCGGACGTCATGGAGGCGAAGATATCAAAATCCGTGCGTTCGGGAAACGCGGGGAAGCTGTTTGGGACGGCGTTTGTCTGGATGGTCTTTGCCACGCCCAGTTCCGCGTCGGCGCGCTCTTTTTCCGCCGTGATATGCGTAATGTGATCGATATAGTTTAATAAGTCGGCCTCCATTGCATCAACAGAGCCCGCAAGCTCCACATATTCATTGATGGAGCCCACGTCCCCCACGCCCTCTGCCTTCGTATTTTCGGCGGCAAACCGGCGCGTTTCTTTAATGATCTTTTTAACGGGCCGGATGTAACGCCGTCTTGTATAAAAGAACGCGATAACGGCCGTGAGCAGCATAAGTCCCGCGGTTTCCAGAGCGACGGCTTTTAGGTACGAGACCCGGTATTGGTTCAGGTGGCTCATTTCCAGCATGACGCCAACGAGCCCGGCAACGTTTCCCGCGTCGTCCTTTACCGGCACGACCGCCGTAAGATGCGCCGTTATCCAGGGCCTGTCGAAATCTTCTACAATAACGAAGCTCTCTTCCCTTTTTTCATAGATCTGACGGAACATCGTTTTGTATTTCTCTTCAAACTCTGCCGAATCATCCGTCACTTCAATGCCGGCCAGCGTGTAATCATGATCTGTACGCGCATCATTTACAGCGTCGAATACGATCTTGAGGCTGTTGTAATCGGAGCTGTCCACACAGCAGACAATGATTTCCAAAGCGTTCATTCCGTTGCACAAAACTTTCAGCCGCCGATCGGTCTGCTCCCACGCCGCTTTGTATTCTTCGTTTTCAAGATACCGGGGGAGATTGTTTCCGTCAATAAACGTAAGCGCGGTTTCCCCGATCCGGGTTGCGGTTTCGCTGTACTCATCCGTAATGGATCCTGAAAAGCTGACATAACCCTGAACAAACAGAACAACGCCGAACACCACGATCAGGGTGATCAGCGCGCCGATAATATTGAGCGCGAGGCTCTTGCGCCGTTTGTATTTCTTTTTCCCTGACTGCCCGCTCATTGGATATTCAGGAACTTGATATAGCCCGTGACTTTCAGCACCTCAAGCACGCTTTTCTGCACGTTTTTCAGGGTCATGGAACCCTGCTTCATCATTTTCTTTTGCGACAGCAGAAGGGTGCGGAGTCCTGCCGATGAGGTATACGGCACGTCCTTCAAATCCAATACAAAGTCCTGTACGCCGTCCAGATTTTCCATCACAGCCTTTTCAAACGCGGGCGCCGTGGTGGGATCGATCCGTCCGCTTACTGTCATAAGCAGAGACGTTCCGTTCTTTGATACGTCAATATTCATAATGATTTCCTACCCTTTCCGTTTATCATTCAGACGTTTTTTATCAAACAAACGAGGCATGCGTTAATTGCCTGCGCTCACGAGTGCTTCTTCGGAAGCTTCGCATAGGCCAGCTGCCTGTTATAGCAGCCGTATTCCGTATAGTGTATCCCTTCTTCGCGCATCGCTTCCAGGAAAGCGTCGTAAAACTTGTGATCCTTGTTCAGCTCCATAAAGGTCAGACAGAACTTGTCGCGGATCGTATTGACCTCGACCATCAGATGACCGTCTGTGATACAGTGGATCCGCCTGACGTATTCCTCGAGCCCGCCCCAGTTTTCTTTGCCGACGTAACTGACGAGGAAGGTGCCGATGGGCGGCGTTACAAAGCTGCTGTGCGTCATGGCGTACAGTTTTTTGGCGACGAAGCCTTTCCGCTTGTCCGTTTCACCCCGGTTCCGATAGGTCGTCATGAAGGTTTTCGTGCTGAATTCGGGCTGCATCTGCATATACATCAGGCTGCGGGTGACCGTGCTGATATATTCGATATCCCTGTTTTCCAGATCGCGGGGATAATAGACTGAAAGCAGCCGGATCAGATCGTGATAGGTCTCGGGACAGCCGAGATCTGCGCGATGATTGCAGAGGATATTACCCCGGATCGCCTTCGCGACCTTCGGCGACGTTACCTTGCACACCGCCTTGAACATCAGCGCTGCCAAAATCGAATTCGGGCTGCCGTCGTTGCTTCTGGCGTATTTGATGAGCTGATCGGTGTTCAGCTCCAATTCAAAGTATTTTGTATCCTTGAACGGGGTCGTCACGAACTGGCGGGCGTAATCCAGGGCGGGAATGTAAGCCATGCCCTTTTCGACCTCGCCCAGCGGCTCGTCTTCGGTCAGCTTCTCCGGATCGGGATAGGACGTTTCGCCTTCGACAAAAGGCGTATCCGCTGTTTTGATGTTTCCCCGCTCGACCGATACGCCGTAAGCTTCTTCCACGTAATGGTAAAGCGTGCTTTTGATCCAGAACATCACGCCGCAGCCGCCGCAAAGTCCGTGATACATATTAAAATAAATCGTATCGCCCTGATAATCAATACTGCAGAGATGATAGTTTGCCTCCGGCCCGCCGAGAACGGGATGGCCCGATTTTGTCGGCGTAACGGCAAGAGGGCGGTCGTTCGGAATCAGATCGATGCACCCGGCTTTATTGATTCTGACTTCCTTCGCGTAATACGGAAAACGCTTGAACGCCTTCTGTGCCGCCGCATTCAACGCGGTGGGATCGACCTTATCGCGCATAACGAGCTTCAACCGGATGTTGAACGTAATAAACTTACCGCATTCGTACAGCAGATAGCTGTCCGGATTTTGTTTCAAAGCTAAACTCCCCCTTGTTGTATGTCTTCTTTATCCTCCGCTCAAAAACAGGAAACCGCTTGACAAGCGGATTTGGATTTGATATAACTATACCAACAAAGTGTATGGATTTCAACAAACAGTTTTTGTTCTTTTGCTATAATCCGGACATTTTTGATGATATTGTTGTGATTTAAAAAAGAAACGTGAGTGAGCAGAATGACCACACAGGAAAACCGCAGATCCAAAATAACGCGAAGGGTATTCAGAGAGAGCCTGACCGAGCTGATGCTGGAAAAGGGGTTGCAAAAGATATCCGTCAACGAGATCTGTAAACGGGCGGATATGAACCGTTCCACCTTCTACGCGCACTATGAGGATCAGTTTGACCTGCTGCGGGAGCTCGAGGATGAATTTCTGATCGAGCTGCGAAAAACGGTAACGGAAAGCAATCTGCAAAATTTTGCACAGAGATTTGAAAACTACCTCGGCTATCTTCAACAGAACGGAAGTTTGTTTACGCTGCTGATGCGTGAAGCGCCTGATTTCCGTGACAGGATCATCCGTGAAGCGTTCAGTCTGTACGAAATGCGAAAGGAAAGCGGTGTGATCGCTTCACAGGATCCGCGCTCCGCGCAAAAGCTCTATTTCGTTTCCGGGGGCAGTCTTCTGCTGCTGGAAAAATGGATCGAGGGAAACAGTGAGATCACCACGTCGGACATGGCGGATATGATCTACCGCTTTTGGGACAGAATCAACGGAATAACGTAAAAAACGCCGGGCGAATTGCGGCGCAAATTAGGGATAGCTCCTTTTTTTGCGCCGCCCAACGTCCGGCATTTTTGATAAAACAGGCTTATTCCTTGTTCGAGAGCTTATCCTTAAGCCTCGTGGACATTTTCCGAAACGATTACAATAGGGAAACATGAAATCAGTCTGTAAAGCCGAATTGTGATATCACAATTCAATGCTTGATGAGACGCTGCCGCTTAATGATTGAGCATTTCGGAAGGTACGATCAGATAAATGTTTTTCTCTTTTTCGGCCAGGTTTTTAACCGTATCTGTGAACCCGCCGAGAGAAAACAGGTAATAATATATGCTTCCTTTTCGCTCGTGTTTCGTTTTTAATTTGTCGAGTTCATGCAGATCAAACGCCTCGTTTCTGAACTTGCACTCGCCGATAATAAAGTTCTTTTCTTTCTCGTCACAGGCAAGAATGTCGATCTCTTCGGGAGACGTATACGGTTTTTTATTCTCATCGTAATGCGTAACGTTGCCCCACCAACGACCGATGGAAAGAAAAGAAAACGGCAGGCGTTCATCGCGGTTTTGCAATCTGAGATAACGGATCGATACTTCTTCAAACGTTTTGGACGCGAACTTATGCAGGTCTTTTTTTATTATCTGCCGCCATATGATCTCGACGTCGCCCTGCTCCAATTCGGACATATACTTGTACGCATACGCGA
>CAMOVW010000300.1 GCA_946627725.1 uncultured Clostridia bacterium | reverse complement strand
CTCTTACCTCTTACCTCAATTGCAGTTTATCGCTGCGCGATAAACTGCAATTTACAGCGCCTGAAAACATTTTTTCATGCGCAATTTTTCATTTTCTGTTTGACACAAATATAATTTTTTTCAAATATCAGTTGAATATCCGTCGCGTGTATGATATAATACTCATGTTAAATTTTGCAAATGCAACGAGGTGTCCCTGTGGAACGAGAAGTTAAAAAAACGGAAGACAGACGCGTAAAGCGCACCAAGAAGGCGCTGCGAGACTGTCTTTTTCAATTGCTGGAAGAAAAAACGGTGGAAGAGATCACCGTAAAGGAGCTCACCGCCATGGCGGATATCAACCGCTCCACCTTCTATTTTTATTACAAAGATATCGACGATATGATCATGCAGATCCAGAACGAGATTTACGCGGTATTTGAGCGGGACGTGATCCGTTCCGCCACCCAGTTTATCACGCGGGAGGATTTTGTGCAGTATCTGGTACGGTTTCTCACCTTCTGCAAAGACCGCGAAAAGATCTGCAAGTTCGTGATGAGCAACGACCCGAAAAACAACCTCGCCAAGCGCATCAAAAGCGGCCTGATGATGTGCATCCCCGATACCAAGCTTGTATTTGCCGAAGACGACCCCAAACGGTACCTCACCGATTACGCCGTGGCGGGCTTCTGGCAACTGATACTGCAGTGGATGTACGACGGCATGAAGATCCCGCCCAACGAAATGGCGGTGTTTCTGGCCAACGTCTATTTTTACGGCAGCCGCTTTGTGTTAACGGGAAGGGAGACGATGTGATATGGAACTGAAACAGTATTTTAATGAAAATAAAGCACGGTTTATCGACGACCTTCGCCGCCTGGTGGAGATCGACAGCGTCCGCACCGCCGCCGAACCCGGCATGCCCTTCGGCAAGGGGGGCGCAAAGGCGCTGGCGGAGGCCGACGCCATTCTGACCGAGCACGGCTATACGGCGAAAAATTACGGTAACTATGCGCTAGAGGCGGATTTCGGCCCCGCGCCGGAAGTGATGCTGCTGGCGCATCTGGACGTGGTGCCCGTGGGCGACGGCTGGACGAAAGAGCCCTTTGCCCTTACGCTGGAGGGGGATATCGCCTACGGCCGCGGCACTACGGACGATAAGGGCGCCGCCGTCGCCTGCCTTTACGCCATGGACGCCTGCCGGGCGCTGTGGGGTGAACCGAAAACCGGCGTGCGGCTGGTGCTGGGCAGCGGCGAAGAGACCGGCAGCGAGGATATGGACCACTATTTTTCGCAGCGGCCCACCCTGCCTTACACCCTTTCGCCGGATGCGGATTACCCGCTGATCAATATTGAAAAGGGCCGGTTTGCCCCCTTCTTTACCAAAACCGCCGCAAACGAAGGCAGCCCCCGTTTGACGGGCTTTACCGGCGGCGATACCCAGAATATTGTGCCCGGCAAGGCGTGGGCGTGCGTGGAGGGCCTTTCCGCCGCGCAGGCGGAACCGTTTGCCGCCGCCGCTGCCGCCCAGACCGGCGCAGCTTTTACGGTTACGGATACACCCAACGGGTGCAAAATACTGTGCGCGGGGGCTTCCGCCCATGCGGCCAGCCCCGAAAAGGGCGTAAACGCCCAAACCGCCCTGCTCTCGCTGCTGTGCGCCCTTCCGCTGGCGGAAAATGAAACGACTGAAACCCTTGCCGCGCTGAAAGCCCTGTTCCCCCACGGTGAAACGGACGGGGCCGCCGCCGGGGTAAAAACGGCGGATGCTGAGAGCGGCGCTCTGACCCTGAACTTCGGCGTGCTGTCTTATGAAAACGGCCTGTTTACCTGCGGCGCGGATATGCGCTGCCCCGTATGCGCAGATCACATGGGCATTGAGGCGCTGTTTGCGGCGGCCATCGAAGCATACGGGTTCCGGTATCGGGATACCCCCAAACTGCGCCCCGCCCACTGCGTGCCGGAGAACAGCCGCCTTGTGCAAACCTGCCTGAAGGTGTACGAAGCCCACACCGGGCTGCCCGGCAAGTGCCTTGCCATAGGCGGCGGCACCTACGTGCACGAGATCGAGGGCGGCATCGCCTTCGGCATAGAGTTCCCGGGGCGGGATTACCGCATCCACGGGGCGGATGAATACGCGGATATCGGCGAGCTGCTGCAAACCGCCGCCATGTACGCGGACGTGATCAGAGAGCTGTGCTATGAATAATACCGTAACAAAACCGGAACTGCTCGCCCCGGCGGGGTCGCTTGAGTGCGTGCGCACGGCGCTGTATTTCGGCGCGGACGCCGTTTACGTGGGCGGACCGCTGCTGCAGCTGCGCGCCGGCAGCGCGGGGTTCACCTTTGAAGAACTGGCGCAGGCGATCTCTCTTGCCCACGCGGCGGGCAAAAAGCTGTACGTTACCGTAAACTGCTTTGCCAACAACGAAGAGATCGCCCTGCTGGGGGATTACGCCCGGCGGCTGCACGCCATAGGCGCGGATGCGGTGATCGTATCCGATCTCGGGGCGGTGGCGGAGATCCGCGCGCAGTGCCCGGCATTGGAGATCCACGTCAGCACGCAGGCCAATACGGTGAATTACCGCAGCGTGGGGGTGTGGGCCGCCCTCGGCGCAAAGCGGGTGGTGCTGGGCCGCGAGATGACCCTTGCCGAGATCGAAGCGCTGAAAGGGCGCATCCCGCCCGAAACCGAAATAGAGGTGTTTGTGCACGGGGCCATGTGCATGGCCTATTCCGGCAGGTGCCTGCTCAGCTCCTTTCTTACCAACCGCTCCGGCAACCGGGGGGAGTGCGCCCAGCCCTGCCGCTGGAATTATTACCTGATGGAAGAAAAGCGCCAAAATATGTTTATTCCGGTAACCGAAGAGGACGGCGCAACCGCCATACTCAGCTCCGCGGACCTGAAGTGCATCTCGTTTCTGGATCGCCTCGCCGCTGCGGGGGTGGCCTCCTTCAAGATCGAGGGCCGCATGAAATCCCCCTATTACGTGGCCACCGTGGTAAACGCCTACCGGCAGTTTATAGACGGCAAAGCGACCCTTGAAGCCTGCGAGACGGAGCTGGAATGCGCCTCACACCGGCCCTATACCACCGGCTTTTACTTCGGCGAGGCAAAGCTCACCCCGAATAACGACGGGCTTTACCGCCGCACCTGCGATTTTACGGGCATGGTGCTTGCCGAAACCGGCGAAAATGAGTATCTGGTAGAGATGCGCAACCGTTTTGCCGTGGGTGATACGCTTGAGATCCTCTCCCCGGCCTCAATGGGGCTGCGTTTTTCCGTTACCCGTATCATCGGCGCGGACGGCGTTCCCAAAGAAGAGGCCGTGCTGGTGCAGGAAAAGGTGCGTATCTGCTGCCCGCATCCCCTCGCCCCGGGGGATCTGCTGCGCAAACGGCTGCAATAAAATTTTTGAATGATCGTAATAAATTTTCTCAGATTATTGACAAAAGTTTAGAATTTATTTATAATGGACTCGGTTTATCTATGTGCAATTAAACTAATAATGAAGAGGAGTCTTTTCAATGTCAATTATTTTACCTGCGCAAACCTTTATTCTTCCGATCGTTATCGGTATGGTTATCGGCGCGGCGATCGCCAGCGTATTCTTTATCATCTTCAATAAACGCCGCGGCAGCGGCAATCTCAGCGTAAAAGAGACCATCGCTGCGGGTATCCTCAGCAATATCGATGATTTCACCGAGATGTTTGAACCGGTTTATTCCGTTTCCCTCGGCAAATCCAACAAACAGCAGGAAGTTTTTGCCGAATGGAACGCCCGCGTGCGTGACAGCGCCGAAGACAACGGCTACAAGGCCCTGTTTGAAAAGAAATTCGGCGACTATGCCAGCTGGGGCCAGGGCAAAAAGAAATTTAAAGAAAAGAAAGCGAACAAGATTTTCAAGAAAAAAGCAAAGCAGCTTGTTAAGATCTTCTTCAAGGGCAACATTCTGCGCGGGAACAGCACCTTTGAAACCGGCAACGAGAACACCGCAGAGCTTTACGATTTTGTAGGAGATGGTTCCATTGAAACCGATAAGCAGTACGAAGTGCTCGCACCCTGCTGGACGTATCAGGAAATGACCGTAGACAAGGGCGTTATCCGCTGAAATACCGTTTTACAAAAAAAGTCCCACATGGGGCTTTTTTTTGATGCATACGGGGCTCCGTTAAGAGAGGAGAAATTGCAGTTTATCGCTCCGCGATAAACTGCAAAGTGATATGTTGCTGCGCAAC
>CAMOVW010000299.1 GCA_946627725.1 uncultured Clostridia bacterium | reverse complement strand
AACTTTTGTAGCTGGCTCAATGCTCAACGCTCAACGCTCAATGCTTCTCGTCAAACTATAATTCACAGCATATTCTTCCATTTCTTATGCATATTTTTCCATTTCGTCTTCTCTGCCGTTGTTTAGATAAATTTAATTAACTTTTCAGACAAATTTAATTAAAATGTGAAATAATATTGACGATATTATAAAATTAATATATAATTAAAAGGACTATATTAAAATTATCAGGAGATTAGCAGAATGGCATTTATTGAGCTGTCTTCCGTTCAAAAGAAATATCACATGGGCGAGGTCACGATTCCGGCGCTGGACGGGGTATCCTTCGGCATTGAAGAGGGCGAGCTGTGCATGATCGTCGGGCCCAGCGGCGCGGGCAAAACCACCGTGCTGAACATTCTGGGCGGCATCGACGGCTGCGACGAAGGCAAGGTGAAGATCGACGGAGAAATGATCAACAGCTTTTCCCGCAGGCAGCTCTCGGTTTACCGGCGGCAGAACGTGGGCTTTGTATTCCAGTTTTATAATCTGGTGCCCAACCTTACCGCCCTCGAAAACGTTGAACTTTCCGCAAGTCTCACCAAAAAGGCACTCTCCCCCAAACGTATGCTGGATCGGGTAGGTTTGGGCGAACGGCTTAATAACTTCCCTGCCCAGCTTTCCGGCGGCGAGCAGCAGCGCGTAGCCATTGCCCGCGCGCTGGCAAAGAACCCCAAATTACTGCTGTGCGACGAGCCCACCGGCGCGCTGGATTATTCCACAGGCAAGCAGATTCTGGAGCTGCTGCAAACCACCAGCAACGAAACCGGCATGACCGTGATCATCATCACTCACAACACAGCCCTCACCCCGATGGCAAACCGTGTAATCACCATGCGCAACGGCAAAGTGCACCGCATCACCATCAACGACCGTCCCCTGCCAGTAAGCAGGCTTGAATGGTAAGGAGAGAACGTTTTGAACAAACTTCTGATTAAAGACACTTTACGCACGGTAAAGCATCATTTCAGCAGGTATATATCCATATTGCTGATCGTGGCGCTTGGCACCGCGTTCTTTGTGGGCATCAAGGCCACGTCGCCGGACATGCTCTCCAACGCGGAAGGCTACTTCAGCGACTGCAATCTGGCGGATATCCGCATTCAATCCTCCATCGGTCTCACCCAAACGGACGTGGACGCCATACGCACCGTGGAGGGGGTGGAATACGTGGCGGGCGAAAAATTCGCCGACGCCTTTGTTTACGTCAACGGCGAAGCCCAGCTGGATATCGACGGCACCTTTATCACCACCCGCGCCTACAGCATCAGCCCCGACGATATCTATAACTATACGCACGGCCGGAACGACGGCGCCTACATGAACCGGGTGCAGCTGATCGAAGGCCGTTACCCCATGCAAAAAAACGAGTGCCTTGTGGATGAGAGCCGCCTTTCCACGCCGGAGAGCTTCCGGCTGGGCAGCGTGATCACCCTGAAAAACGGCGGCAACGAAACGCCCGAAGAGCTTGCGATCAGCGATTTTTCCATTGTGGGCGTGATCCGTTCCCCCTTCTACCTCAGCTTTGAGCGGGGCAACACCAACATCGGAAGCGGAAAACTGGGCACCTTTATCATCATCCCCGAAGAGGCCTTCAACACCGATTATTATACGGAGGTATACGTAAAGCTGGCAGGCAGCGAAGCCTTCGAGCCCTTCTCGGACGAATATTTTGAATTTACGGACAGCTACCTGAATCAGATCGAGGCCCAATCGCCGGATCTGATCGCAAAGCGGGTCAACGAGATGCGCCCCAAGCTGCAGGAGAAGATCGACGCAGCCGAAAAAGAAATCGCCGAGGGTGAGAGCAAAGCCAAAGAGGCCATCGGCCAGCTGGATAAAACCATCGCCACCCTGCAGCCGCTGGTAGATAACGGCGCAAAGATCATTGCCGACGCGGAAAAGCAGTTCAACGACCGGTTCTCGCAGGTGGAAGACGTGCTCACCAACAGCAGCGACGCGTATCAGACCGCGCTGCAGGATTTTTACGAGAAAAAACAGACCCTTGCCGCGAAGCAGGCGGAATACGACGCCAAGCAGCTGGAACTGACCACGGCAAAACAGACCTATGACAACCTCTACGCCCAGTATAACGACGCCACAAACCAGATCAACACGGTTCGCAGTAATATCGCAACCACCCAAAGCCTGATCAACGCTGCCTCCACCATGCTGGACCAGATCGGCGATATGCAGGGCAATGCCTATTCCAGCGATCAGATCCAGAGCGTGATCACCCTTATGCAGGGTACCTATCCGGAGCTTTACAATTCCGTAAAATCCCTTACCACGGCCGGGCTTGCGGGCGAGATCGTGGCAAACCTCTCCCCGTATCTTGACCAACAAAAAGAAAAACTTGCAAAGCAGGAGGCGGAACTGGATCGGTATTCCGAAGAGATCAACGCCCTCGGAACCCGCCTTGCCACGGAAGAGGCCAGCCTACAGGCCGCCACCACCCAAAGCCAGGAGGCGTATAAAGAGATGCAGCAGGCGTCGGCGGATCTGGAAGCCTACAGCGCCGCCCTTACCGAACGGGGCTACAATATCCAGACCAGCAGCATGGAACTTGCGGTTGCCAAAATGCAGGCGGAAAACGACCTGAACGAGCTCAAAAAGCAGATTTCCGCCGCGCCGGAGCAGCTGAATCAAGCAAAAACAAAGCGGGATGAGATCATCAGCCAAACGGAATCGCAGCTGGCCTTCGCAAAATCGGAGCTGGCCAACGCAAAAGACCTATTCAGCCAGCTGAACGCCGTTACGTGGCGCATTTTTGACCGTGAGAGCACCCCCGGTTACCTCAGTTACGGCCAGAGTGTAAACAATATAGAGGTGCTTTCCAACATCTTCCCCATATTCTTTTTCCTGATCTCATCTTTGGTGTGCCTTACCACGGTCACCCGCCTTGTGGAAGAGGATCGGGTGCTGCTGGGCACCTATAAGGCGCTGGGCTATTCCTCCGCCGCCATTCTGCTGAAATACGTGATCTACAGCCTTTCGGCATGCGTCTTCGGCACGCTGCTGGGGGTAAGCGTAGGCGTGTTCATCTTCCCCTACGCCATCAACGCGGCTTATTCCATCATGTATTCCCTGCCGCCGCTCACATTCCGCTTTCCACTCGTATACGCCCTGATCGGCTTTGGTATCGCATTTTTGTCCACCGCCTTTGTTACGGTGCTGGCGGTGCTGCGGGATCTGCGCCTGCGGCCCAGCGTTCTGATGCGGCCTAAAACGCCGAAAAACGGCAAAAAGATATTTCTTGAACGCATCGGTTTTTTGTGGAGAGAGCTGAGCTTTACCGTAAAGGTTACCCTGCGCAACCTTTTCCGCAACAAGAGCCGCTTCTTTATGACGTTTCTGGGCATCGCGGGCAGCATGGCGCTGCTGCTGGCAAGCCTCGGCTTTTACAATTCCATTTCCGCCATCAAAACGGAACAGTACGATGCGGTGAACGCCATCTCCCGTTACGATTTTCAGGTGGTATTCGATAATCCCCAGCCCAGTCCTGTGCACACGGCGGAATACAACGCCGCCTCCACCGATCCCAGAATAGCGGGGTTCTGTTTGGTTTCCATGCGCAGCATGACCGGTTTCAGCGAGCGATCCGACAATAAGCTGGACGTGTACGTGATGGTACCGGAGCGCCCCGAAGAGCTCAACGCCTATATCGACCTCAGAAACCGCCTTACCGGCGAAACGCTGACGCTGGACGGCAGCGGGGCCATCATCACCGAAAAGCTTGCCACGGATACCGAAACCAAGGTGGGGGACGACATCTGTTTTTCCGACAGCGCCGGGCGCGTATATTCCGTAACGGTGAGCGCCATTGCGGAGAATTATACCTTCCATTATATCTATATGGCGCCGGAAACCTACCGCGCCGTGGTGGGCGAAGCCCCCGGCTATACCTACGCCATCGGCAACATTTCCCCCAGCCTGAAGGTATCCCGCCAGACGGACTACGCAAACCTGAAGGGCATGCTGGCGGGCGATCTGATGAAGATCGAGGGAATTACAACGGTGGCATATCTTTCCGATACCACCGAATCCATCGGCGAGATCACAAACGCACTTTCGCTGGTGATACTGGTGTTCTTCGTATCCGCGCTGATACTGGCCTTTGTGGTGCTGTATAACCTTGCCAACATCAACATTATCGAGCGCACCCGCGAGCTTGCCACCCTGAAGGTGCTGGGTTTCAACGACGGCGAAGTAAACCGCTATATCCTGCGCGAAAACGTGATCGTAAGCCTGTTCGGCA
>CAMOVW010000298.1 GCA_946627725.1 uncultured Clostridia bacterium | reverse complement strand
CGTGGGCGTGGGAATTCTGCACGCAGGTAATGGAAATGCCCGTGGACAAGCTCTACGTAAGCGTTTACGAAGAAGACGACGAAGCGTATGAGATCTGGACGAAGCGCCGCGGCGTGGCCGAGGACCATATGGTACGCCTGGGCAAAGAGGATAATTTTTGGGAGCACGGCGCCGGCCCCTGCGGTCCCTGCAGCGAGATCTATTTCGACCGCGGCCCCGAAAAAGGCTGCGGCAAGCCCACCTGCAAGGTCGGCTGCGACTGCGACCGCTACGTGGAATTCTGGAACCTTGTGTTCACCCAGTTTGAAAACGACGGCAACGGCAACTACACACGCCTCTCCCACCCCAACATCGATACCGGCATGGGTCTGGAGCGGCTTGCCTGCATCATGCAGAACGTGGATAACATCTTTGAGGTGGATACCATCCGCAACACGATGAAGCACGTTTCAGAGATCGCGGGTGTGGAATACCACGCAAACGAAAAATCGGACGTCTCTCTGCGCGTGATCACCGACCACATCCGCAGCACCGTTATGATGATCTCGGACGGCGTTCTGCCCTCCAACGAAGGCAGAGGCTACGTGCTGCGCCGTTTGCTGCGCCGCGCCGCCCGTCACGGCAGGCTGCTGGGCATTGAGGATACCTTCCTTTACAAAGTGGCGGAAACCGTGATCCGCGAGAGCGGCGACGCCTACCCCGCACTGAAGGAAAAACACGATTATATCATCAAGATCATCACCATAGAAGAAGAGAACTTCGCCCGCACCATCGATCAGGGCCTCACCCTGCTTGAAAGCATGATCCGCGAGAGCGACGGCGTTACCCTTTCCGGCGACGCGGCTTTCAAGCTCAGCGATACCTTCGGGTTCCCCATCGATCTCACCAAAGAGATTCTGGAAGAAAAGGGCATGGCGGTGGACGAAGCCCGCTTTGCCGCGCTGGTACAGCAGCAGAAGGATACCGCCCGCAGCGCCCGCAAGGTGGCCGGCACCGAGGGCTGGAAGAGCGCCGGTATCACCGTGAGCGACCTGCCCGAGACCCTGTTTGTGGGCTATACCGATACCGTATCCACCGCGGACGTACTTGAAACGCTCACCGAAAAGGGCGAGCCCGCCGAAACCGTAAGCGAGGGCGAAAACGCCGTGCTGGTGCTGGAGCAGACCCCCTTCTACCCCGGCGGCGGCGGTCAGGTCTGCGATACCGGCGTGATCGAGGGCGACGGCTTTATTTTCCGCGTAACCGAAACCGCAAAAACGCCCAAAAACGTGATCCTGCATAAGGGCACGGTAGAAAAGGGCAGCATCTCGGCCGGTGATCCCTGCACCGCGAAGGTGGACGAAGCCCGCAGAAACGCCATCCGCCGCAACCACACCTCCGCCCATCTGCTGCAGGCCGCCCTGCGCGAAAAGCTGGGCACCCACGTGGAGCAGGCCGGTCAGCTTGTAAACGAAAAAGAAATGCGTTTCGATTTCACCCACTTCTCTCCCCTCACTTCGGAAGAGATCGCCGATATCGAGCGCAGGATCAACGAAGTGATCCTTGCGGATCTGCCGGTGGAGACCGTGGAAACCACCATTGAGGAGGCCAAAAAGCGGGGCGCCATGGCCCTGTTCGGCGAAAAATACGGCGATACCGTGCGCATGGTAGACGCGGGCGGCTATTCCGTAGAGCTGTGCGGCGGCACCCACGTGAGCAGCACCGGCAACATCGGCCTGTTCAAGATCGTAAGCGAGGCCAGCGTGGCCTCCGGCGTGCGCCGTATCGAAGCCTATACCGGCCTCAACGCGCTGGATTACGTCAACAAGACCGCCCACGCTCTGCTCACCGCGGCTGCCACCCTGAAATGCGCGCCGGATTCCCTCACGGACCGCGCCGCCGCCGTCACCGCGGAGCTGAAGGCCAAAGAGAAAGAGCTTGAAAAGCTGAAAGCCGAGATTGCCGCGGCGAAGGCCGCCGACCTGTTCAGGGCGGTTGCCGAAAAAGACGGCGTTAAGGTATATATCGCCGACGCGGGCGAGGCGGACGCAAACGCGCTGCGCAGCCTTGTGGACGGCGCAAAGGCGGACGACGCCGTGATCGTGGCGGCCGGCAGAAACACCGAAAAGGGAACCTGCAGCTTCGCCTGCTTCTGCGGCAAAAACGCGATCGCAAAAGGCGCGCACGCGGGCAACATCGTAAAAGCCACCGCGCAGATGGCCGGCGGCAACGGCGGCGGCAAGCCCGATTCCGCCATGGCGGGCGGCAAGGATATCACCAAAATCGGCACTGCGCTCGAGAGCGTGGCAGCTACGGTGACCGGCATGCTGAAATGATCCGCAGCAACGCGACATTATAATAAAGGAGAAGAAAATATGGATTGTCTGTTCTGTTCCATCATCAAAGGCGATATCCCCTCATCCAAGGTATATGAAGACGACCTTGTTTACGCCTTCAACGATATCGATCCCCAGGCGCCGGTGCACGTGCTGATCGTGCCGAAGCAGCACATCAAATGGGCCTACGATATCAACGAAGAGAATTCCGCCGTGGTGGCCCACATCTTCGAGGTGATCCCGAAGATCGCAAAGCAGCTGGGGCTTGAAGACGGCTTCCGCGTGGTAAACAACTGCGGCGACAGCGCCGGGCAGAGCGTAAAGCACCTCCACTTCCACCTGATGGCCGGCAGAGAATTCACCTGGCCCGCCGGCTGATAAAAAGCACAAACCGATCCGCATCCCTTTTCAGGGACGGATCGGTTTTTTTGATATGCTCCAAAATAGAAGCAAAATGGGTAAGCTATATTCTATCGCTTCCGCTATGCTCCGAAAAAAGAAAACCCGGCTCCCATCGACGGACAGGAACCGGGCCTTTTTATATCAACTGATCAGTCTCAGTTATTGCAGCCACAGCCGCACCCGCAGCCGTTGTTGTTGCCGTTGTCGGTGAGCACAAGGATCAGGATAATAAAGAGGATCCAGTAATTATTGTTGCCGAAACACATGGTTCTTACCTCCTTTCAATCTCATCATATGACAGAGAGGTAAAATGGTTCCGGAAATATTACGGTAAAATATAATTTATCGCGCTGTTCGCGCGATAAACGCCGTTCGCCGTTTGCCGTTCGCCGTTCGCAAATAACTGAGTTTTTGCATATTGGTTGGGCACCACAAAGCGGAGCGATTATAATGGTAGCGCGGTTCCTCAGAACCGCCCGCAATGCGATTCCTTATTGTCATTTGGCTTCCCTGCAAGGGAAACCGCCCTTTGCTAAAGTAACTTTGCGAAAGAACCGCCTTACGGCGGGGCGGTTCTGAGGAACCGCGCTACCGGGGTGGCAGCTTTATTGCGGAAGCTGTGATTCTTGCGAACGGCGAACGGCAAACGGCGAACGGCGGTCGCGCCTGCGGCGCGACAAACTGCAATTTTATACTTCCCTTCCCATCACAAACACCCTTTTTACGTTGATCTGATCGTCGAACAGGATGAGATCCGCGTCGTAACCGGGGGCGATTTTGCCTTTGCGGCGGTGGAAGCCGACCACGGTGAGGGGGGTGAGGCTGGCCATTTTTACGGCGTCGGTAAGGGGGATGCCGCAGGAGATCATATTTTTTACCATAATATCCAGGCTGCAGGCGCTGCCGGCAAGGCAGCTGCGGTCGCCCAGCAGCATTACGCCGTCTTCATAGACGGCGGTTTGGCCGTTGCCCTGCAGCACGGTTTCGCCCTCTTGAAGCTCGCAGGCGGAAAACTCAAGCCCGTCGCTGACGGCGTAGGCCTTCTCGGCCCCTTTGCAGCGGTAGATCAGCTTCACGGCCCCGGCGGGCAGGTGTTTTAAATCCCCTATAAACTGGGTGGTGTAGCCCTCCAGCGCAAGGCCCGCCTCCGCCACGCCCACCTTGCGGAAAATGCCCTCTTTATGCATCGCGGAACAGGCGGAAAAGATATGGGTAACGTCGCTGTAGCCGTGTGAGAGGGCGGCCTCTGCTGTTTCAAAAGAGGCGTCCGAATGGGCGACGCTGGCAACGATATTCCGTTTTGCGGCTTCCTGCCCCACCAGCATGCCGTTTTCGATCTCCGGTGCGGCACCGATCATCAGAACGGCGGCGGAATGGTCCAGCAGCGCCTCAATGCGCTCCGGCGTTGGCACGATGATGTTTTCGGGGCTTTGGGCGCCGCTTTTTGCCGGGGAGAGAAAGGGCCCTTCCAGATGCACGCCCAGAATATTGGAGCAGGCGCACGTTTCCTGCGCTTTTTCTATGGTATCCATGGCGCGCTGCAGGGTGGGGATGGGCGCAGCCAGCGTGGTGGGCATAATGCTGGT
>CAMOVW010000297.1 GCA_946627725.1 uncultured Clostridia bacterium | reverse complement strand
GTACGTCTTCCGTTTTTGTCTGCGCCGCGGGCGCGCCGGTACCGCCGTTGGCGTTATACGTAACGGTATAGGTATCGGCGGCGGAAGGCAGCGAGATCTCGAAGCTGCCGCCTTCGGCGCTGATGCCGGAAACGGAAGAGACATCAACACCGACGGAGGTTGTGGGGTTCGCGCCCGCGTTCACAGAGAAGGTAAATACCGCGATCTGGAAATGGCTGCTGTTCACGTTAACGGTTTCACCCGGTTTTGCGTTTGCCGCAAACGCCTCCGACTCCCACAGCGAATCCTTAAAATAGAACATTGAACCGATCGATCCGGCAACAGCGGTATCGGAATAGATAGTAAAACTGTTGTCCTTTGTATCATTCACCTGTAAGGCGTCCGCACCCGTTGTATCGCTGATGAACATCAGGTCGTTTTCGTTATATGCAATCGACACATTGGCAGATTCCAGCCCGACGCAGCTATCCGCATAGAGCGCGAGTTCAAGCTCGCCGTTTTCAACACCGAGCGATTCCACGGTAAAGCGGGGCGTCCCCTCCGTCCAGTGCGCATACAACACGGTATCGGAAGTGATCTCACTGTATTCATCGATTCTCGTACCACCGACGGCAGCAGTATACCAACCGGTAAACGTATACCCTGCCCGTTCCGGCACGGCCGGTTCATCCAGAATGGGATCTTCCCACTGCGCATACAAAGTAACGCTGGCATTTGCAGTATATTCGTCGCCGGGATCGTAATCGACGCCGCTGCCATCCGCAGACGTATTCCAGTTATTGAAGGTGCAGCGCACGGTTTCGCTTGCGGGCGTAACGCTGCCGCCGTTGGCGTTATATGTTACGGTATATGCTTTTTCGGGGATCGCGTCGCTGAGCGTCAGCGCAACGTCTTCCGTTTTCTTCTGCGCCGCGGGAGCGCCGGTACCGCCGTTGGCGTGATACGCAACGGTAAAACCTTCCGCATTAAAGATGATCTTCACGCCCTCCGGGATTGAATAATCGCCTACAGTAATATTATTCCAGTTCTCCTGCGTGGAAGCATATCGGATCGTTTCCAGCGCCGAACAATCATCAAACGCATACCTCCCTATTCTTGTCACACTGTAAGGGATCGCGATACTTGTAAGACTGTTGCAGCCACGGAACGCAAAACTCCCAATGCTCGTTACGCTGTCCGGTATCGTGACGTCGGTAAGGCTGCTGCAATAAGAGAAAGTATTATCCCCGATACTCGTAACGCTGTCCGGGAGTGTAATGCTTGTAAGACCTCTGCATTCATAGAATGCAGAATCCCCGATACTCGTCACGCTGTCCGGTATCGTGACACTTGTAAGGCCGCTGCAACGATCGAACGTATAATTCCCGATGCTCGTAACGCTGTCCGGTATCGTGACACTTGTAAGGCCGCTGCAACCATAAAACGCATTATTTCCGATGCTCGTCACGCTGTCCGGAAGCGTGATGCTTGTTAGGCTGCTGCAATCAGAGAAAGTATAATTCCCGATGCTCGTCACGCTGTCCGGTATCGTGATACTTGTAAGGCCATTGCAATAATAGAACGCATAATCCCCGATGTTCGTAACGCTTCCATCCGCAGGGATCTCGCTGGTTTTACATCCTGAAACCAATGTTTTATCGTTTATTCTTATAATGCAATTGTTTTTGGAAACGTATACCGGATTTTCATCCTCCACGATCAGGGAATTCATATTGTCGCATTGAGCAACGACGCCATCTCCGATGTTTGTAACACTAACAGGAATCGTGACGCTTGTAAGGCCGCTGCACCCGAAAAACGCCTCCTTACCGATGCTTGTCACGCTGTCAGGGATCGTGATACTTGTAAGACTGCTGCAAAAACGGAACGCAGAACCTTCGATTCTTGTTACGCTGTCAGGGATCGTGACGCTTGCAAGTGCACTGCAGCTACAGAACGCAGAATCCCCGACGCTCGTCACTCCGTCCGGGATTGTGATGCTTGTAAGACTGCGGCAATAATTGAACGCATAAGCCCCGATGCTTGTCACGCTGTCCGGAAGCGTGATGCTTGTTAGGCTGCTGCAAAAAGAGAACGCAGCATACCCGATGCTCGTCACACTGTCCGGGATCGTAACGCTTGTAAGTCCCTTGCAATAATAGAACGCATAATCCCCGATGTTCGTAACGCTTCCATCCGCAGGGATCTCGCTGGTTTTACATCCTGCGATCATGGTTTTTTCTTTTGTATTAATGATACAATTGTTTTTGGAATGATATACCGGATTTCCGTCCTCCACAATCAGAGATATAGCGCTGTCGCAATAAGCAAAGGGGTTTTTTTCGATGCTCGTCACGCTGTCAGGGATCGTGATGCTTTGAAAACGGCTGCACTCATAGAACGCAAAATCCCCTATTCTTGTAATGCTGTCCGGCAGCGTGATGGTTGTAAGGCAGTTGCAGTAATAGAACGCATAATCCCCGATGCCGGTAACGCCGTTTGAAATGACAACCGTGTTCACATACTTGCGAATGCTGCCACGAAAAGGTGTGGAATTTGAACCTGAATTATAATCGGGTATTGAACCGTTTCCGCTGATCTCCAACACACCGGCTCTTTTATCAAGACGCCAGGTGAGATCGCCCACAGCGCCGTTTTCGATGTATTCTTCTCCGGATACGTCCAGATAATAGTATTCCAGACCATGTTCCTCTGCATATTCGGCGGCGTATGAGTTCTGATTACAAAGTATTTTCATGTAACCGCAGCCATCAAACGCATTACTCCCGATACTCGTCACACTGTCTGGGATCGAGACACTTAAAAGACCGCTGCAAGAAGAGAACGCAGAATCCCCGATACTCGTCACACTGGTCGGGATTGTGACGCTTGTAAGACCGCTGCAAGAATAGAACGCAGCATACCCGATGCTCGTCACGCTGCCGTCCGCAGGGATCTCACTGGTTTTACATCCGGCGATCAGGGTTTTATCGCTTGTTTTTATAATGCAATTATTTTTGGAGTGATATACCGGATTTCCATCTTCAACAATCAGTGACGTGAGATTGTAGCAGGAAGCAAAAACTTTACCTGATATACGATTCACGTTGTCCGGGAGCGTGATACTTGTAAGTCCGCGGCAATAATAGAACGCATAATCTCCTATGCTTGTCACGCTGTTCGGGAGCGTAATGCTTGTAAGGCTGCTGCAATGAGAGAACGCATAATCTCCTATGCTCGTCACGCTTTTCGGGAGCGTGATACTTGTAAGACCGCTGCAAGAAGAGAACGCAGCATACCCGATGCTCGTCACACTGTCCGGAATCGTAACGTCGGTAAGACTACTGCAGTACATGAAGGCACGTTCCCCGATACTTGTGACGCTGTCCGGGATCGTGACTTCGGTAAGCTTGCTGCAATAAGAGAACACATAAGAGCCGATGCTCGTCACACTGTCCGGAATCGCGATACTTGTAAGGCTGCTGCAGTGATTGAACGCGGAATCGCCGATGCTTGTAACGCTGTTCGGGATCGTGACGTTTGTAAGGCCGCTGCAACGACAGAACGTCTCTCTGCCGATGCTCGTCACGCTGTCGGGGATCGTGACGCTTGCAAGACCGCTGCAAGAAGAGAACGAAGAATCCCCGATGCTTGTCACACTGTCCGGGAGTGTCATGCCGGTTAGACCGCTGCAGCCATAAAACGCATAACTCATGATACGTGTCACGTTTTCCGGGATCGTGATGCTTGTAAGGCCTCTGTAAGAAAAGAACGCCTCTTCCCCGATGCTCGTCACACTGCCGTCAGAAGGGATCTCGCTGGTTATGCAACCTGCAATCAAAGTTTTATCATTAATTTTTATAATACAATTATTTTTGGAACAATATACCGGATTTCCATCCTCCACTATCAGGGATATAATATTGTCGCAACCGGCAAAGGGATTTTTCCCTATACTCGTAACGCTTTCGGGGATCGTGACGGTTGTAAGACCGCTGCAAGAAGAGAACGCCTCACTCTCGATTGTCGTCAGGCTGCCCGGAAGCGAAACACCTGTAAGGCCGCTGCAATATGAAAACGCATAAACCCCAATGCTCTTTACACTGTCCGGCATCGCGACGTTTGTAAGGCCGCTGCAACGATAGAACGTCTCTCTGCCGATGCTCGTCACACCGTCAGGTATCGTGACGCTTGTAAGACCGCTGCAGGAAGAGAACGCAGCACTGCCGATGCTCGTCACGCCGTCGGGGATCGTGACGCTTGCAAGACCGCTGCAAGAAGAGAACGCAGAACTGCCGATGCTCGTAACGCCGGATTGGATCACAACCGTTTTTACGGACTCCCTGGAAGAATACCATGGC
>CAMOVW010000296.1 GCA_946627725.1 uncultured Clostridia bacterium | reverse complement strand
TCTCTTTTACAAATCAGCGCGGCTATGCGTATATCCATATATCGTAAAAAGGAGAAATACGGAATGATCAAACACGTTTTCGTAACCGCAGCAAGTCCCTTTTGCAGTAAAAACAGCGACGGCGATACCGTAATGCAGCAAACCGCGTACAGGTTCGCAGATAAATCCATAGAAGGCCCCGAGGGGATTTTTATCTATACCGCCCATTATCTTTCGGAGACGATCCCCATGTTCATCCGGCATAAATTGGGAGAAGAGATCACCGATGTGATCCTTCTGGAAACACGTGATACAAGAGAACCAAAGCGGGACGGCAGAACAAGAGTGTTTCCGGCACCGGACGGCGAAGGCCCATGGCCTGTGGAAAATGCCGCCCCCGGCACGGCGGCGCAGTGGTTTAAGGAGTGGCTGCGGCTGCAGCTGCCCGGCGCCGTGATCCACGACCTGCCCATTGACGAAACAAAACCGGCGATTGCGCTTGAAAAAACCGTAGCCGTAATCCGCAGGTTATATAAGCAAACCGACGCCCCCGACGAATGGCGCATGTGGATAGATGCGCACGGCGGGTTTTCGGCTGCACCGGAGGTGCTTACCACCGCCGCCCGTATGGCTGCGGCAGAAAAAGACGCTATCCGTACCGACGGGATCTTTACGTTACACGATCCTGAAAAAAAGAAGGAAAAAAAAGCCGCGCCCGGCGAGATCGTGAACCTGACCCCCTTCTGTTTCGCGGAATCCGCAAAAACACTGAAAAGCTTTCTGAATTACGGGCAGTATCTGCAAATGCAGTTCCGGCCCTACGGCGGAAGCGATCCTTACGCCTTTGTCAGCTACCGGCAGGACCCGGCGTTTTTGGCGGCGGTTCGTTCCACACTTGGGAAACTGCGTGAGAGCAACATCAGGTTTTGGTATGACGACGGCCTCTCCACCGACGCAAACCGGGCTCAGATAACGGCGCAGAAAAACAATACCGCCTCAGTATTTCTCGGTCTGCTCACAAAGAGCTATTTTGAATCCCCCGCGTGCTGGCAAGAGCTTCTTTACGCCATCGCCGACGCAAAAAAGGGCAAAAAGACCTTTATTTTCATTCAGTTGGAGGAGCAGATCTCTCTGCCCCGTGCCGTACCGGGCGCGCCCGGCTTTAAGGGCGCACGCATTCTGCAGAGAACGCTGCAGTTGACGGATGAAGATATCCGCGCGGTGCTGAACCCCTCCATTCAACAGCCGCAGAAAGACGCCCGCAGCACAAACACCCCCACGCAGTTTCCGGATCTGCGCCTGATTCATTCCGCCGCGCCGGAAGACACTGAAAACTGAAAAACCGACAAAAAAAACCGCTCGGTCTGATCCGGGCGGTTTCAAATTTTACGGTTCGGTTTGATAGTTATGCGCCTGCTTCAGCATCATATCCTTCACCTTCATGATGCGGGTGGTGTTGCCGCGCTCGTTTTCATCCAGCTTCATGGTAATGTAGCGGATGGTCTCCTCATATTGAGGAATCATAACGTGTTCCAGCGCGTTTACGCGGCGGCGGGTCTTTTCGATCTCGGCGGCCATCAGCTGGCAGCTTTTTTCCAGCTGCGCCAGCTCAAGCAGTTCCGGCAGGATATCGGAAAGATACTGCACAGCGCCGTCCAGCTCGGCGGAGGTAAAGGCAAAACCATAGGGGAAGATATCCGCCCCATCCGAAGAGCGCAGCGAGGTCTCGTATTTCGGGATCAGCACGCTCATCACGTTGCGCTCGGTGATATCCACCTCCATTTGCTGCATGGGCACCATCAGGGCGGCCTCGATCTCGGCGTCGCCCATTACGCTTCTTGCCAGCGCCATGTGGGCGTTGGCCTGCGCGATCTTCTGCTCCACGCGCCTGCGCAGCGCTTTGTTCTCACGCACCAGCTCCATAAAACGGCGCATCAGCTCATCGCGCTTATCTTTCAGAAGCTTATGCCCCCGCCGCGCGGTAGCCAGCTTGCGCTTCAGGTTCGTAAGCTCCATGCGGGTGGGATTTACGTTCAATATGGCCATAAGGATACCTCGTTGAAATTCCGCATTCCGAATTAAATACTGTCGTAGTATTTTTCAAGCAGTTCGTTTGAGATACGCTTCAGTTCGCTGCGGGGGAGGATCTTCAGCAGCTTCCAGCCGAGATCCAGGGTCTCTTCAATGCTGCGGTCGGTTTCGCTGCCCTGCGATACGTATTCGTTCTCGAAGGCGTCGGCGAATTTGGCGTACAGCTTATCGATATCGGTAAGGGCGGCTTCGCCCAAAATCACCATCAGCTCTTTCGCGTCCTTGCCGCGGGCATAGGCGGAAAACAGCTGGTTCATGGTGTTGGCGTGGTCCTCGCGGGTCTTGCCCTTGCCTACGCCCTTGTTTTTGAGTCGTGAAAGGCTTGGGAGCACGTCGATGGGCGGGTTGATGCCGCGGCGGAACAGATCGCGGGAGAGGATGATCTGCCCCTCGGTGATGTAACCGGTAAGGTCCGGGATCGGATGGGTCTTATCGTCCTCGGGCATGGAAAGGATCGGTATCATAGTGATGGACCCCGGCTTACCCTTCTGGCGGCCGGCGCGCTCGTAAAGGGCGGCAAGGTCCGTATACATATAGCCGGGGTAACCGCGGCGGCCGGGCACCTCTTTGCGGGCGGCGGAGATCTCACGCAGTGCGTCCGCATAGTTGGTGATGTCCGTTAAAATGACCAGCACGTGCATGCCCAGGTCAAAGGCCAGATACTCGGCTGCGGTAAGCGCCATGCGCGGGGTGGCGATACGCTCGATGGCGGGGTCGTTGGCAAGGTTGGTAAACAGCACCGTGCGCTCCAGAGCGCCGGTCTCACGGAAGGATTCCACAAAGAAGTTTGCTTCTTCAAACGTGATACCCATGGCGGCAAACACCACGGCGAAAGGTTCTGTGGTGCCGCGCACCTTGGCCTGACGGGCGATCTGCGCCGCAAGCTGCGCGTGGGGCAAGCCAGAAGCCGAGAAAATGGGCAGCTTCTGGCCGCGCACCAGCGTGTTCAGGCCGTCGATGGAAGAAACGCCGGTCTGTATGAACTCCTGCGGGTAGTTGCGGGCCGCGGGGTTCATGGGGGAACCGTTTACGTCCATGCGCTTTTCCGGGATCAGCTCGGGGCCGTCGTCTATGGGGCGGCCGAGGCCGTCGAACACGCGGCCCAGCATATCGGGCGATACGCCCAGCTCCATCTGGCGGCCTAAAAAGCGGATCTTGCTGCTGGAGAGGTTGATGCCCTGGGCGTTTTCAAACAGCTGCACCAGCGCGTTGGTGCCGTCCACTTCCAGCACGCGGCAGCGGCGGGTTTCGCCGTTTGCCAGCTCGATCTCGCCCAGCTCTTCATATTTTACGCCCTCAACGTCTCTTACGAGCATCAAAGGGCCTGCTACTTCCTGCAGGGTGCGGTATTCTTTGGGCATCAGTCTTCCTCCTTCCGCGCAACGGCGTCTTCTGTTTCAACGATCAGCGCGTCGGATATCCGTTTGAACTCCGCGGCGATGTTCTTTTCGGGTACGAACCGGATGCGGCCGATATCCTCGCGCACCGGCAGCGCGGCAAGCGTTTCGATATCCGCGCCCCGGTCGAGCGCATCGGCGGCGCGGTCGTAATACGCGAGCACCAGCTGCAAAATCAGATACTGTTTTTTGAGAGAGGCGTAGGTATCCACCTCGTCGAAGGATTCCTGCTGCAGGAAATCCTCACGCACGGAGCGGGCGGCCTCCATTTTCAGGCGGTCCGACGGGGAGAGCGCGTCCATACCCACCAGCTTTACGATCTCTTCAAGGCTGGCCTCTTCCGAAAGCAGCCGCATGATACGGGCGCGGCACCGGGTCCAGCCGGAGGCCACGTTTTCGTTGAACCAGCGGCCCAGCGAATCGGCATACAGCGAATAGGAGTTCAGCCAGTTGATGGCCGGGAAATGACGCTTGTACGCCAGCGCGGAATCCAGCCCCCAGAACACCTTTACGATGCGCAGGGTGGCCTGTGAAACCGGCTCGGAAATATCGCCGCCGGGGGGCGACACGGCCCCGATCACGGAAAGGGAGGCTTCTTTATCTTCGCTGCCCAGCACCTTTACGCGGCCGGCGCGCTCGTAGAACTGCGCAAGGCGCGAGCCGAGGTATGCGGGGTAGCCCTCTTCACCGGGCATCTCTTCCAAACGGCCGCTCATTTCGCGCAGCGCCTCTGCCCAGCGTGAGGTGGAATCCGCCATCAGGGCCACGCTGTAGCCCATATCGCGGAAATATTCGGCAATGGTGATGCCGGTGTAAATGGAGGCTTCGCGGGCCGCCACGGGCATATCGGAGGTGTTGGCGATCAGCACGGTGCGCTCCA
>CAMOVW010000295.1 GCA_946627725.1 uncultured Clostridia bacterium | reverse complement strand
GAAGGGTCCGAGCGTGATGATGGGCTATTATAACGATCCCGAGGCTACCGCAGCCGTGTTTGACGGCGATTGGCTCAAAACCGGCGATTACGGTTATATCGATTCCGACGGGTTCCTGTTCTTCAGCGGCAGAAAAAAGAATCTGATCATTCTCTCCAACGGCAAAAACGTTGCGCCCGAAGAGATCGAATCTCTGCTGAGCGATATCGAGTTCGTTAAGGAAGTGCTTGTGTACGAAGAAAACGGCCGTATCGCGGGCGAGTTCTGGCTGGATGAAGAAAAATATCCGGATGCGAAAGACCGCCTGAAGGATGAGGTGCAGCGTGTGAACAATACCATGGCGGAATTCAAACGGGTAACCACCATCAAAACCCGCGATACCGAGTTCCCCAAAACCACAACCTTAAAGATCATACGTAACTATAATAAATAAATGCAGCATAAAACCCGCGGAAGTCAGCTCCCGCGGGTTTCGTTTACCGTTATCAGTATTCTCTTTTCGGTATCACTTCTTCTTCCAGCACTTCGCTGCAGCGCTGGCATACGATCCTTCTCAGCCCCTCGTGCGCATATGTGCTGTTTACAATAGTGATCCATCCCGATGGGATATGCCCGCCGAGAGAGGCGACCACGGCTGTATCGCCGCTGCTTACGCCGCAAACCTTGCAGACGTATTCCTGCTTGCCCTGCGCGGTACACGTGGGCGGCTGGGTCACCTTCCATTGAAAATCGTGCGCCGTGGCAACGCGGATCCCCGTTACGCGTTTGCCGCACATCTCGCATTCCTGATAGATCGGCTGCGCCTTTGTGCAATCCGGCGTATCGCTTACAAAGCGGATGGGGCCGTAGTAATGGGGGATGCAGGGGATGTCTTCACTGGCGATCAATATCCCGCAGTACATGCAGTATTCTTCCTTTAAGCCTTTTTCGGTGCAGGTGGCGGGTTTTTTTGTTTCCCAGCCTAAACCCGTGTGCGGCTTTTGGGAGATGGCGCCGAAGTTGTAAAGGCAGTTGCAGTAAACGCATTTTTTGGCGGTGATGCCCGGTTCATAGCAGGTTGCCTGCTGCAGCTGCAGGCTCTCGGCTTCCACGTGAGAGGGGCGCGAATCCAGCCCCACGCTCACGCGCAGCGCAAGGCGCGCGTCGGAAGCGGATACGCCGAAAACGCCGTCCAGTTCATAAGCGCCGTCACGCGTATGGTCTATGATTTCAAGCCGCGCGGCGCAGCGCAGTATCGTTCTTGCGTCGGAGGCCGTAACCTTGCCGTCGCCGTCTGTGTCGCCGCGGAGAGAGCAATACTGATCCGTATCCGCTCTGTAAAGCTCTTGTTCGGTTTCCTGTGCGCCCGCCGTTATCGCCGCTGCGGCCAGCAGCAGAATAAACAGGGCGAATACGCAAAATCGTTTTATTTGTTTCATCATATGCCTCCCGCGGTTATATACCGTTATAAATCTTCAGCCAGCTGCGGATCTTTGCTTCGTCGTAAACCGCCGGCATGCGCGTAGTGATTTTTTTCAGGTTCCGTATGCCGCGCATCGCGCCGATCGCGGCGGGGATCAGATAGCTCTGGGGCAGGATCGCCCGCAGCTTTTTCATTACATAGCCGAAGCTCACGGCGCTCATATTTCCGTTTGCCATGCCGATCTCGGTCTGGCTCAGAATGCCGCTTTCCATCAAAAAATCTACGTTATGGGCTTTCAGCGAGGCAAGAAACGCCCTGAGCTTTGCAATGATCACAAGCCGGTTGCCGTGCAGCACGCAGTACCGCTGCTGGTACGGCCATAGTTTTTCTTTGGTGTAGTTGCCGTCCTTTACGCTTTCTGCGATCAGGGCAAGCGTACCGCCCGCCTGCAGGCTCAAATCGATGCCGCAGCCGTTCAGCGGAACCGTCATGCCGGCGCTGTCGCCCACGGCGGCGTAGCCGTTCGCCACAATACAGGGCAGCGTGCGGGTAAGCGGGATTTTGCTTACGTATCCGCCCCGTTTTACCGCGCTGCCGAGGCACGGGTATTCCTCTCTGAAATCGGCAAGGGATTCTTCGATCTCTTCCTGTGTGATGCCGCCGAATTTACCCACCAGCACGTCCATGTAATCCTCTTCCGTAATCATCCAGTCCATGCCGGCATGGCCGCAGTGAAAGAAATAAACGGAGTACCGCGGATCCAGTTTTTCGGTGTCGGTTTTTTCATAATACGCCCGGTATACAAAAAACATATCCTTTGCGGGGATCTCGTTCTGTATGCCGAATCTGCCCGGCAGGCTTCTGCGCACCGGCGAAGAAGCGCCTGCGGCGTCGATCACCAGATCGCCGAATACGGTTTTTTCCGCGCCGTCTTTGGTTTTGATTTTGATACCTCTGATGCGGTCGGGGCCGCAAACGGCGCAAAGCGCTTCGGTTTCACAGCACACCTTTACGCCGGCGGAAACGCATTGGTCCAGCAAAAACTGAACCAGTTTTCTGCGGTCGATAAAAACGGAATTAGAGCTTTCGGGAAAATTCAGTTCCAGCGATACGGTTTTTTTCGGGTTGAAAAAGCGCATGTCCTTGTTTGGCGTCAACAAAGATGCGTCCGGCCGGGGCATGTTTACCAAATCGAAATCGCGCAGCCAAAGCCCGTCGTGCCAATCATGGCCAACGGTTTCGTAAGATTGCTTTTCGTAAACGGTAACGCTGTGGCCTGCCTTTGCAAGGTTGAATGCGGCCGTAAGACCGCCGTGCCCGGCGCCGGCTACGATGATCCTGCTCATATGCCTTACCTCCTGTTGTTTCAGCCCGCCGCGGAAACGGTCACTTTCGCGTTGTTGAACAGCTCGGCGTTTTCACCGAGTATGGCGGTTACAACGGAATCGCCTTCCGCCAGCCCGCTTTTGATCTCAACGCGGCCGTCTGCTTCTATCCCTACGGAAACGTCCTGCCGTTTCACCTTTTTGCCGCCTGATTTCAGGAGCCATACGAATGTCGCGCCGGTTTCGTCTTTGAAGATTGCTTCCGCGGGAACGGTGACCGCGTCCGGCGCAACGTCTGTATTAACGGTGATAGCCACGGCGGTGTTTTCCACCGCATAGTCCGGGTCGTCCATTGAAATATATACCGTGATGTTGGATGCTGCCGAAAAGCTGCCGTTGGTGGTCAGCGCTTTCAGCCGGGTGATCACGCTCGAATCAGCCTCTTCTCCGCGGATATCCTGTACCACGCCGGAAATGGAAACGTCTTCGCTTATGGTGATCGTGGCCCGCTGCCCTTTTTTCAGCTTCGCCAGGTCGTAATCGTTTTCCACAAATACGGCGTAGAAGGGGCTTTCGGGATTCAGCGGATCCTCCTGCAGCATAAACCCGGTGGTGTCATAGTGCGTTGTAAGCGTTTCCGTTGCAGCCGGCGCCACCGTTACCTGGGGCGTATTGCGGTTGAGGATCAGGCTTCGGATACCGAGCGCCGCAACAAGGATCAGCACCGCGGCGATCCCCGCAACGATCGCTTTCTGCTTAAACGCCGTGCGGCGCGCCTGCTTTTTTTTCTGCTTTACCGTGGTTTTGTATTCCTTTTCCATCTGTTTCTCCTGCGCACGGTTTTCGGGGCGCAGCAGGATGGATTCCGACGGAGAGGGGATTTTGGTGTCCGCGGGTCTTTCTATGATTTTATTTGGGATGCGGCTTTCATCTATATCGAATACGCCGGAAATATCCGGAAGGGAGTGTTTGTCGTCTGCCATGATATTTTTCCTCCGTAAATAATACTTGTTCTAATTTACCATTATACAGCATAAATTGAAATAATGGAATAGCAAAAACAAAAAAAGAAACCGAAAAGTGATGAAAAATGATGAAAAAAACGTCAGTCCTTTCCTTCGTCGCGCTGGCGCTGCTGCTTCCGGCGCTGCTCTGCGGCTGCGTAAAGAACAAAAGATTCGATTATTCGGAACTGAATCTGCGGCTCCGTAAAACGGCGCCCGCCTTTTGTTTTGATGAAACGTCGCTGTATTATCACGACGGCGCCTATTTCTGCTTTTATTCTTTTACCGAAGAAGATGATATGCTGCTTGCCTTAAATGAGGATGAAAACGGCAAGCTGAAGCGGATCACCCTCACGCTGCGCGCCGGGGCGGGAGCTGCCGCGCGTGAAACCTTCTGCGCGTTTGCTGCGGCGCTTTCCGGGATCTTTATACCGGAAGCGGATACGCAGCGCCTGCAGCAGGAGACCGGTCTGTTCGACCCCGCCCGCGCAAGGCAAAACACCCTGCTTACCTTTACGCAGGGCTTCTATTCCGCCGCCCTGTTTTCCACCGCAATGGGGGAAACGTTTCTGCTGGAGTACGGGACGAGGAGGGGGTGACGGTAAATTGCAGTTTATCGCGCAGCGATAAACTGCAATTGAGGTAAGAGGTAAG
>CAMOVW010000294.1 GCA_946627725.1 uncultured Clostridia bacterium | reverse complement strand
CAGGCGATCTCCTGCCGCACCCAGTCGTTTTCGTTTACGCAGCGGTCCAGCGCGCCGGGGGTGAGGATCACGATAAAATCTTTGCACTCCTCGATTACCCGCAGCAGCTCGGTGTTGAAATCGCCGGAGCGGAGCGAATCCGTATCGAAAAACACGCGATACCCCTTTGACGTAAGCACGTCCCGCAGATGCTTTGCGGTATCGGCGCCCTCTTTGCGGCGATAACTGATAAAAACATCGTATGTTTTCATTTTTATACCGTCCTTTTTTGTTTTTTCGGGAAAACGGTTGACAAATCAAAAGATTTGTTATTCAATTATGGTATCTCCGTGACGCCCCGAAAACGCTGCGTCACAGAAAAAGAAAACAGAGCAGGAGAGTAAAAATGATCAATATAGCGTTGGTTGGCACATGGCATGTGCATTTTAACGGTTACGCAAGAAGCGCTGCAAACAATGCGAATTGCCGCATTACCGCCCTTTGGGATCCTGACGCGGCTGCGGGCGAAGCCGCCGCGCAAACCTACGGCTGCGATTTTGAGCCGGATTATAACGCCCTTCTTGCCCGGCCGGACGTGGACGCCGTTATGGTGTGCACCTCCACGGATATGCATAAGGACGTGATTATCAAAGCCGCGCAGGCGGGGAAACATATCTTCACCGAAAAGGTGCTGTGCTTTACCGAGGCGGACGCGCTCGAGGTTGCAGCCTCCGTAAAGAAGAGCGGCGTAAAATTTACGATCTCTTTCCCCTGGCGCGCCAGAGGCGATTTCAAATGGATCAAGCAGGCTGTGGACGAGGGGCTGATCGGCAAGGTGAACTACTGCCGCATGCGCAACGCCCACAACGGCGCCTCCTCTCACTGGCTGCCCGCCTCGTTTTACGATAAGGCGACCTGCGGCGGCGGGGCGATGATGGATCTCGGGGCGCATTCCATGTATATTCTGAATTGGCTCATGGGCGAACCCGAAAAAGCTTCCAGCGCCTTTACCAACGTGATCGTAAACAGCGTAGAGGATAACGCCGTTACGGTGTTCACCTATAAAAACGGCGCCATCGGCGTAAGCGAAACCGGCTTTGTGGCGGAGAATAACCCCTTCCAGCTGGAGCTTGTCGGGGATAAGGGGACCATCCTCTCCGGCGGGTTCCTCGATAAATGTTGCTATAACGTGGGCGACGGATGGGTGTTCCCCCGTCTGCCGAAGGGCGATCCCTCTCCCCTTGACGCATGGATCGACGCCATTGTAAACGGTACCGAAGCCCCCTTCGGCATAGACGACGCCGTAGCCCTTACAAAGGTAATGGAAATGGCGTACGCCGCCGTGATGTGACCGCTGCCGCAAACAGTGCGTTGAACGATCAGTCGCAGGTGTAATTCAGCACGGTTTCCAGCAAACCTCGCCGTAGAGCTGTTTCAGGAACCGGTCCGCATCTTCCTCCTGCGTGATATTGCACAGCAATTCGTGTTTGTCGTTTTCGATCCAGCAGAGCCCGTCGGAAAGGGAGATCTTGCAGATCGTCTCGCACTGGGTATATTCTTCCGGCTGCATATCCCCGGCCTTATACACGTATATCGGGAATTGTTCTTTTTGGTATTTCCTGTGTTCTTCCGTGATCTGCATTTTTTGCCGGGCTGTGATCTGAAGCGCCGTAAAGGAATCCACGTAGGCAAAGAATTTTTCCCACGCCCTTGCCGTATCGCCGCCCGCGCCGGTCAGCAATATATGTCCGATACCGCCGGTGCTTTCCATGTTTTCTTTTCGCGCTATGTATTCTCGGAACAGATTTACGGATACCCCGCCCGGCGTCAGAAGCGGCGCTGTGTTTCCCGCGGCCTCGCATGCCATTGCGTAGGTGGAAATAAACAGGTCCAGCCGCCCGGGATCGTTGCTTCCGAGCAGCGCTACAGGGTGTTTTCTGACCGTGGGATCATTAAGTAAATCAAAAACAGTGTTCATATTTGCTTCCTTTCTGTTTTGCAGAGACGAGGGGTTTTCAGTTTACCGCTGTGCCGCAGATGTTGCAGAACCTTCCGGATACCTGCGCGCCGCACGCGGGGCAAAACCGTGTTGCGGACATGCCCTTCATCGGGGAAACCCAGGCATTCCCGGAATTGATCTGCACCTCCCGCAGTAATTTATCTTTTGGGCAGGTGATCGTATACGCAAGGCGCTTCACTGCGGTGGAACCGCCCGGTATATTCAGCCCCCAGGTGAGCTTGCCGGTTATTCCGTCCAATACGGCGCCGTCTTTTTCGGTGCAGTTCACAACGATCTGTTTCTCGGCGGAAACGGGGATCTGATCCCATACCGTTACGTCGCAGGGTTTGTCGCGGTTGTTTGCTATGCGGATCTCGTATTCGCAGATTTTACGTTTCTGCCCCTTCAGCAGCACGTCTTCCGTTTTTGAGAGGATCTCTTTGCGGCTGACGCTTACGTGTTCGTTTCTGCCGAGGGAGAGGGTAAATTCCTCCTTCGTCATATCCGGCGCAACGTAGATCTCGCCGCAGTAATTCCCGTCGAGATAGATTTTTGCGGAAGAGGGATTCAGCGGCCAATCCGCGGTTTTGATAAAGGCGGCAAGGTAGGCGCTGTCGTCCAGCGGCGGCACGCATACAACTCTGATATCGGCGGGTACGGTATCTGTTTTCAGATCCGCCATGGCGCCTGCCGCGCCGGAGATAACGGTCCTTGCGCCCTGTAAGAGGTAGCTTGTCATGGTTTGCGCGTCTTCTTCCTCGGCGGTATTCATCGCCGTCTGCGGCGCCGAGGCTTTGGCCATCCCCGGCATAGAGGGGTCGATCGTCCGCTCCCTCAGCAGCATCGGCGTGGGCATCGGCGCGGTCGTCATATCCTGCCTGTACTGCAGTACGTGCTTTCTGATCTCAGGGATCTCCTGCCGGGCGGTTGGGTTCCCGGTATACAATGTGATACGCACATTTTGCCAATCTTCGCCGGTATCCTGAAAGATCCTCGCCCGGCGCCGAACGGAGAGATTATCCGCATCTTCGGCGGCGTGGATCTCATAGGTGCTGTACCAATGGGCGGAAGTGTCGGAATATTCCATTTCAAAAGGCGTTTCCCGGTCGGCGTCCGCTTCAAGCATAAGCCGGACCACCTGAACAGACTCTTTATTCTGCTGCAGCTCCAGCTCCTTTTTCAATTCTTCGCAAACGCCGCAAAGCTCTTTTTTCTGCGCGCGCAGTTTTTCAAGCTTTTGGGGGAGCGCATCGATGTATTTTTCTATCAGCTCCGCCGAATAATCGCTTCTTGCCGTGAAATTGCCGTTGGCAAGCCAGAGATCTTCCATGGATTGCAGCGTACTGATGCGGCTTTCGGCTTCACTTATTTTATCTGCAATTGCCTGCGAGGGGAGTTTTTCAACCGCTTCCGTATATGGCAGAAGATGCACGTCGGCGCAGATGATCCCTTCGGGGAAGAACAACCGTATGCTGTCGGGATCGGCATACCGGCCGACCCCTGTAATGATCACTTCGTTTCTGCCTGCATGCAGCGATACGCTTCTGCTTCTGCGCAGCACGGCGCAGTTCTGATAAACCTTAACTTCTTTTACTTGTGCAAAAATCATTTTTCGTTCTCCGCTTTTCTTTTTAATGTTTTAAGATAGTCTTTTTGCTCCGGCGTAATGCGGTAACTTTCCAACGCCTTTTGAACGGCTTTGTTGTGCGTCCATCTGTCCAGCCGGTTTTTTTCAATGTAGGGCAATATCGAAGTATACTGTTTTGCCAGCGCCGTGGCAAAATACCATGCGATCATCATATTTACGTAGTATTCGTCAGATCGGATCCGCGCTGCAAGTTCCGGGTATTCCGAATCGAAATCCTCATCCAGAAAATGCTGCATCAGCATGCCTGTGCCGAAGCGGATCGTGTAGGTTTTATCTGACGTTATCCATACGCGGATATGCCGCAGCAGCTCTGTCCGATGTTTTTTGAATACCTTGGGCGAGAGCTGGTCGCAGGTGGCCCAGTTATCCACGTAGGGTAAGAATCGTTCCGTCTCGTCCATGCAGCGGTCAAAATCTTTGATCTCGGATATAATGAACGCGTGCAGCTGGTTTTCGTCAAAATACCTGTGGGGCAAATCCTGTAAAAAGGCTTCAACGCCTTCCTCCTTCACAAGGTGTTTGGCGTATTTACGCAGCTCCGGGGTACGAACGCCGATAAAAGCCTCTGCCGCCACGTTCGGGATCAGCTTGCTCTGAAAATCCCGGTAGGGGATATCCTGCATGGTGAACAGAGTCGTTCTGATTTGTTCCGTCATATAGAGGTCGCTCCTTTCGCGTAATCGGACGGGGCAAATTATAATTTATCGCGCACCTGCGCGCCAAATTATAATAGTGAAGAAGTAAGAGTGAATAGTGAAG
>CAMOVW010000293.1 GCA_946627725.1 uncultured Clostridia bacterium | reverse complement strand
GTCCTTTTCCATGGTCTGCTGGTCGGTGTGTGTGAGCATGGTCACGGCGATCAGCAGGGGCCGGGTGCCGTCCGGCCGGGTGAGGCCCTCCAGCGCCGCCTGCATCATCGGTACGGTTCCGCCCGCGTGCAGGTTTACAATGTCAACGTCCAGCCGCGAGAGCACCGCCATGGCTTTTTTTACGGTGTTGGGGATATCGTGCAGCTTCAGATCCAGAAAGATCTTATGCCCGCGGGCTTTCAGTTCCCGCACGATGGCGGGGCCTTCGGCATAGTACAGCTCCATGCCGATTTTTACAAAAGGTTTGCGTCCGGTGAATTTGTCCAAAAAAGCAAATGTCTGTTCCGCGCTTGCGAAATCGCAGGCGATGATCACGTCTTTACCCATTACAATGCCGCTCCTATGATTTCTTTCAGATTTTTGATCCCGTATTTTTCCATGGCCACGGGCAGGGCGTTTATGATTTTCGGGCAGGCGAGGGGGTCGGTGAGATTCGCCGCGCCGATCTCTACGGCGGTAGCTCCCGCCAGCATCATTTCGATCACGTTTTCGGCGGTGGCAACGCCGCCCATCCCCACAATGGGGATCTTTACCGCCCTGGCGGTCTGGTACACCATGCGCAGCGCCACCGGGAAAATGGCCGGGCCGGAGAAGCCCCCCATGGTGTTTGCGATCACCGGCCGCTTCGTTTTCAGGTCGATGCGCATGCCGAGCAGGGTGTTGATCAGGGAAATGCCGTCCGCCCCCGCCGCTTCGCACGCCTTTGCGATGGCAGCGATATCCGTTACGTTGGGGCTGAGCTTGATCAGGATCGGTTTCTTTGTCACCCTGCGCACCGCCGCCGTCACCTCGGCAGCGGCCGCCGGGCTGGTGCCGAAGCTCATGCCGCCGCCGTGCACGTTGGGGCAGCTGACGTTTATTTCAAACCAGCCGATCTGTTCTTCCGCGTTCAGCTTTTCCACCGTATAGGCGTAATCCTCTACCGAAAAGCCGCTCACGTTGGCCATCACCGGCTTACGGAACACCCTTTTCATTTTGGGCAGCTCCTCGGCCAGCACCTTTTCCACCCCCGGGTTCTGCAGCCCCACGGCGTTGATCATACCGGCGGTGCACTCCGCGATGCGGGGGGTGGGGTTGCCGAAGCGGGGCTCTTTGGTGGTGCCCTTGAACGAGAAGGTGCCGAGAACGTTGATATCGTATATTTCGGCGAATTCGTAGCCGAAGCCGAAGGTGCCGGAGGCGGGGATCACCGGGTTATCCAGCCCGATGCCGCACAGGTCCACGCTCAGTTTTCCCATAACAGCGCCTCCTTTTTGAATACGGGGCCCTCTTTGCACACGCGCTTCGGGCCGTCTTTGGTTTGTATGGAGCAGCCCATGCAGGCGCCGAAGCCGCAGCCCATACGCTCCTCAAGGCTGAATTCGCCGCAGCCGGGCTTGCGGTAAACCGCTTTCAGCATCGGCAGGGGGCCGCAGGCGTAAACGTAGGAATACGTTTCGGGAAAGGCGTCGGTCACAAAGCCCTTTACGCCGTAAGAGCCGTCCACGGTGGTAACGGCCACACGGCAGCCCAGCGCTCCGAATTCGTTTTCGTAAAAAATCTCTTCTTTGGTGTTGAAGCCTAAAATCACCGTTGGTATCACGCCGGATCTTACCAGCGTTTTCGCAAGGTAATACAGCGGCGGCACGCCCACGCCCCCGCCGATCAGCAGGGGAGAAGCGCCGGCCTTGGTAAGATCGTAGCCGTTGCCGAGGTTTGTGAGCAGGTCGAGCGTTTCGCCCGCTTTCAGGCTTGCCATGGCCTCGGTGCCCGCGCCCACGGTCTTGTATACCAGCGTCAGCGCCCCGGGCGCGCAATCGCACACCGAGATGGGCCGCCGCAGAAAGAACCCGGGCACGGCAACGTTTACAAACTGCCCCGGCAGGATGCCCTCGGTATCGCCCGCCAGCCGCATCTCATAAACGGCGGCGGTAAGCGGTTTGTTCTCTGCTATCGTAAATACTGTGTTTTTCATACTATTAATTCCGCATCCCGAATTGACGTCATGCGTCGATCGTGGAGATGGTGAGGGTGATCTCTTCCAGCACGTCCAGCAGAACCTTTACGGTATCCATGGAGGTGAAGATGCTCACGTTGTTTTCGGTGGCCAGCAGGCGGATCTTCTGGCCGTCGCTCTCTTCCTTCACCGCGCCGATATCGCGGGTGTTCAGCACGTAGGCGATGTGGCCCTGGCGAAGGGCTTCGGGGATCTCGTCGCTGCCGTCGCTGATCTTTTTCAGCACGTGGGTGCGGATGCCGTTTTCCTTCAGGAATTTTGCGGTGCCCGCGGTGGCCTGAATGTTGAAGCCCAGGTTATAGAAGCGGCGGATCAGCGGCAGCGCCTCGGCCTTATCCTTATCGGCGATGGTGGCGAACACGGTGCCGTATTTCTGCAGCTTCATGCCGCTGGCCTGCAGCGCCTTGAACAGGGCGCGGTTGAAGTTATCGTCGTAGCCGATGGCTTCGCCGGTGGATTTCATTTCGGGGGAGAGGTAAGCGTCAAGGCCCTTGATCTTGTTGAAGGAGAACACCGGCACCTTTACGTAGTGGCGCTTTTTCTCTTCGGGATACAGGCAGAAGATGCCCTGCTCCTTCAGGGATTTGCCGAGGATCACCTCGGTGGCGATATCCGCAAGGGAGTAACCTGTGGATTTGGAGAGGAAGGGCACGGTGCGGGAGGAGCGGGGGTTCACCTCTATGATATACACGTTATCGTTCTTATCCACAATAAACTGGATGTTGAACAGGCCCACGATGCCGATGCCGAGGCCCAGCTTTTTGGCGTACTGCAGTATAATGCCCTTCACCTTATCGGAGATGCTGAAGGTGGGGTACACGCTGATGGAATCGCCGGAGTGGATGCCGGTGCGCTCTACCAGCTCCATAATGCCGGGCACGAACACGTCGATGCCGTCGCAGATGGCGTCAACCTCCACCTCTTTGCCGTAGATGTATTTATCCACCAACACGGGCTTATCCGCGTCGATCTCCACGGCGGTTTTCAGATACTGCCGCAGCTGCGTTTCGTTGCCCACGATCTGCATGGCTCTGCCGCCCAGCACAAAGCTGGGGCGCACCAGCACGGGGTAGCCGATCTCCTCCGCCGCCTTTACGCCGTCTTCGATTCTGGTAACGGCGCGGCCCTTGGGCTGGGGAATGTTCAGCTCCTGCAGAATCTTTTCGAAGCTGTCGCGGTTTTCGGCCCGTTCGATGGCGGCGCAGTCGGTTCCCACGATCTTCACGCCCCGATCCATCAGCGGCTGCGCAAGGTTGATGGCGGTCTGGCCGCCCAAAGAAGCGATCACGCCCTCCGGCTGCTCAAAATCGATAATGGACATCACGTCCTCGGGGGTGAGGGGTTCAAAATAGAGCTTATCCGCGGTGGTGTAATCGGTGGAAACGGTTTCGGGGTTGTTGTTGATGATAATGGCTTCGTAGCCCGCGCGCTTGATGGTCTGCACCGCGTGTACGGTGGAATAATCGAATTCCACGCCCTGCCCGATGCGGATGGGGCCTGCGCCCAGCACGATGATTTTTTTCTTATCCGTGAGGCGGGAATCGTTCTTTATGTTCTCGTCCACAAGGTTGGCGTAGGAGGAATAGAGGTAGGCGATGTATTTGCCGGTGTGCAGGGTATCCACCATGCGGAACACCGGGCGCAGGCCCGCCTCTTTGCGCAGGCGGCAAACGGAGAGCTCGTCCGTCTTCCACAGCCGCGCCACGTACAGGTCGCTGAAGCCCATGGCCTTCGCCTCGGCAAGCACCTTTACGTCGCCTTTGTTGGCGCTCAGCTTGTTTTCCATATCGATGATGTTTTTGAGGCTCTCCAGAAACAGGGGCGTGATCATGGTAACTTCGTGGATCTTTTTCAGGTCCGCGCCGCGGGCGATCAGCTCCGTTACGGCAAAAATGCCGTCCGCATGGAAATCGGAGATATAGTCAAACAGCTCTTCGGGGGTGTAGGTGTCGAACTTTGCCATATACAGGTGGTTTACGCCGGTTTCCAGCGAGCGCACGGATTTCAAAAAGCACTCTTCCAGCGTGGTGCCGATGCCCATCACTTCGCCGGTGGCCTTCATCTGGGTGCCCAGCGTGTTGGGCGCGTCCGCAAATTTATCGAAGGGGAAGCGGGGGAACTTGGCTACGATGTAATCAAGGCTGGGCTCGATGGCGGCCGTGCCGCCCGCCACCGGGATCTCCTCCAGCAGCATGCCCATGGCGATTTTAGCGGTGACGCGGGCGATGGGGTAGCCGCTGGCCTTGGAAGCCAGTGCGGAGGAACGGGATACGCGGGGGTTCACCTCGATCAGGTAGTATTCGCTGGTCTCGGGGTGCAGGGCAAACTGCACGTTGCAGCCGCCCTCGATCTTGAGCTC
>CAMOVW010000292.1 GCA_946627725.1 uncultured Clostridia bacterium | reverse complement strand
CGTTCGCCGTTCGCCGTTCGCCGTTCGCAAGAATCACAGCTTCCGCAATAAAGCTACCATTCTATCGCTCCGCCTCATGGTACCCAACCAACATGCACATACTGAGATATTTGCGAACGGCAAACGGCGAACGGCGTTTATCGCGCAAACAGCGCAATAAATTATAATTTACCTGCTTTTACACCCGTTCAGCGGTACCTTCTGCCATGTGAGAGGGTACCGCTGATTTTTACGAAGATGTAACTTGTAAACTTGGGCTGCGGGTGGTATATTGATGATAGAATAAACGAACGGAGGAAAAAGATATGTCAAAAGAAAACGATCGCTTTGTAAGGGTGTATAAAGAGGGCAGCTCTCTGCGGAATGAGGGCTACCGTCAGCTGCTGGTGGACAGGGAGACGGGCGTTACGTATCTTATGGTAAGCGCCGGTTACGGCCACTGCATCACGCCGCTTCTGAAGGCGGACGGCACGCCCGTGATCACGTATATCTCTTAACGTAACGTAAGATCGCCGAAAAAATATCCCGGCAGGGTGAGCTGAACCGTCAGCCCGCCCTGTTCTTTTTTTGCCGTAAAGGGGACGGCGGGGTCGCAGAGCGATATCTCTTTTCCGTCCGCTCCCGCGATGCGGATGCGCAGGGGCTGCGCTTCGGGGCTGACGTTCGCCAGCGCCAGCATGGCCGTATTGCCGTTTTTTGCGGCAAGAGTATATACGTCCCCGGCCTGTACGCTTTCGCATTCCGTGCCGAGGGCATAGAGCTTGCCGAACTGCTCGAATGCCAGATACGCGTCCGTTTTTTGAAGCGACGGCACGTGGAACAGGGGGCCGTATTCCTTCCACAGCTGCGCGTCGTAAAACATGGCCAGATCCACGCCGCAGCGCTGCATCTCATACAGCGCCGCCGCCATGTGGCTTGCGCCCTTTTCGTTTCGCATATTGATATAGTACTGCGTGCGGTAATCGGGGGTATCGATATCGCAAACGCAGCAGTTCCATTCCGCGTCCACCCGCAGGGTATGGGTAAAACCGAAGGCGTTCAGCGTATCGCTTACAAAGGAAAATTCCCGGTCGATCTTCTTTATGCCCCGGTTGCCGAGATAACCGTGCCAGGTGAAGAAATCCAGCGGCGCTTTCGTTTCCGGCGCGGAAATATAAGAGAGAAAACCGGTAAAAAAGCCGGTATCGCCCTCCTGCCAGCGGCCGTTTTCAAACTTGCCGAGGATATAGCAGCTGGAATAGCCCCCCACCAGCACATCCGGATGGCATTTCTTGATCCGGTTTGCGGCGATGCGGTAGAGCTCGTAATATTGCCGCGCGGTGCCCTGCCAGTTGGGCGGGCCGTTGGGCTCAATGTGGGGGTCGAGGCCGTCCGGCTCGTTCCAGATCTCCCAATATTTTATGCCCCACGTATGGCCGTTTGCCCAGCCCCGGTTATAGTGCCGCACGATATGCTCGCAGATATCGGCCCATTTGCCGAAATCCGCGGGGGGATATACGTTATATTTCTTCGGCGCGTGCTCTATGGTGCAGCCGAGGCGATACATCACGTCGATCCCGTTTTCGATCAGCGGCGCGATATACAGATCCGTGAGGGCGAAATCATAGGCGGTGGGATCGTCCGGATCCGCCGAAAAATCCGGGAAGATATTGTTCACGTCCACGTAGTGCCCGCCCCCGTAGGGGTAGGCGGCGTCGTGCAGGCGCACCACCGGCGGGCGCAGCGCCAGAAAATCCGGCAGCACCGGCCCGTAATCCGTCTGCCGGGCGGCGTTGTTGAACCCGTGCAGCGGGCGGATCTCTTTGATCTTTTTTGTGAAATCAATCGATAATTCAAGCATACCGTTATAAAAGAAAGAGGTTTATCCTCATCTCTGCTCCTCATTCGTTTTCAGCCGTTTCAAATACAGGATCTCACCGGAAGGATGTGTCCCGAGCGCTTCAAATCCGTGTTTCTCATACAGCCGTCGGGCGGCCGTGTTGTTCTGCGCCGTGCGCAGCAAAATGCCGCCGTAGCCCCGGCTTTCCAGCAGACCGAAAAGGGAAGTGAGCAGAAAGCTGCCCACGCCCTGCCCCTGATAATCGTCCCGTACCGCCACGCCCATCCACGGCACGCGGGTATCGGTATCCCATATAAACAGGTGGCCCGCCACCACGCCGCCGATCTCGGCAACGTAGTATTCATGGTTGGGGCGGGGGCTGTCGCCGAACCAGTCCATCGTGCGGCGCTCGTTGCCGTGGTTCACGTTGAAAAACGCCGTGCTCTGTTCCCCCAGCCCGTTGTAGAACGCCTGCATCTGCGCTTTGTCGCCGGGGCGCATCTCCCGAAAAATGATATCTTCCATACGTCAGAAACGGGCCGCGAAGGCGGAAAGGGCTTCGGCGTCCGGTTCGCCGTTCAGCATCAGCCCCTGCGTAAGCTTTGTATCGGGAATGCTCGGCTGCAGGGTTTTGATGCAGTTTTTCATATCGCTGCCGCCGGAGGTGGCAAACAGCACCACGGTTTTACCTGCGAAATCGTACTGCTCCAGAAAGCTCTTTACGATCAGCGGCGCGGTGTAGTACCAGATGGGGAACGCAAGAAAAATCACGTCGTGCGCCGCCACAGGCGCGTCGGCGTCCGCAAGGGCGGGCTTTTCGCGCTTGATCCATTCCTTATTGCAGCGGGCGAGGGGATTGGTCCATTTGATATCCGCCGCGGTATAGGGTACTGCGGGGCGGATCTCATACAGGTCGGCGTCCGCCGCTGCCGCCAGCAGCTTTGCCTTTTCGGCGGTCACGCCGCCTGCGGAAAAATACGCGACTAATTTTTTGCTCATGGTGCTCTCTCCTTTTTTATATGATTTCGATCTCAATGCCTGCCGGGGCTTCGATCTCCGGCGGGCGGTCTTTATATGCGGTTACCCGCAGAATGCCGAAGGGCGTGGGGACCTCGGCGCGGGCGCGATCCAGCCCCAGCGCGGTGGGGGAGAGGCTGATTTTACGGAAGCCGGGCTCGATCATCTTCAGCCCCGTTACCGCCAGCGGCAGCGCGTAGGCGGGCGTGCCGCCCCATGCGTGGCTGCGGTCGAAGCCGTAAGAGGGGGTGGGCTTATAGAAGCCCTCCGGCAGCCCTTTGGGGCATTCTTCGATAAAGGGCTTCCACTGCTCCAACAGGGGCAGGGTATATTCTTCCCGCAGGCCGCAGCGGTATACCGCGTCCAGCAGAAAATGCTGAAAATAGGGCTGAACCTCCCCCAGATCCGCCCCCTGCAGAACGCGGCGCAGCAGCGCGCGGTTCTCTTGCGGGGCAAAGAAGCCGAAGTAGGCGGCAAGAATATTGGCGTGCCTGCGGTAATACCGCTTCTCAACGTTCTGCGGCATGTAGTTATAAATCAGCCGTTCCTCGGTGGGGGTGTTTAAGCCTTCAAAAAACAGCTGCCGGTTTTCATCCCAAAGCAGTGAGAACACCGCCGCGCGCAGCGATTCCGCTTTTTCGCGGGCGTCTTCCGCCAAAGATCCGTTATTCAATGCGCGGTAAATCTTTTCCGCCGTCTGCAGCGCGCCGAAATAAAACATGCACATGCAGGTCTGCCCCAGCGCCTTGGGCGGGTGATGCAGGTTGACGCCGTCCGGGGTCAGCCAGTCGATAAACATATAATTGGGCGGGGTTTCGATCAGCCCATTTTCGCCGATGTACCCGGCAAAGCGGCGCAGAAGCAGATGAAGCGCGTCCGCGTTTTCACGCAGGATATCGGCGTCGCCGGTCAGGCGGTACACGTCCCACAGCATCTGTACCCAGATCAGGCTGTAGCTGGTATGGAACATCTCACCGTCGTGCTGCCGCAGCAGGTTTGCGGTGCGGCGCACGTCGAAGGCCGCAAGGCGCAGATCCCCGAAGGTGAAGGCGGTCATCAGCGTTTCAACATAATAATCGCCGGTACAGGCCAGCGGTTCGCAGTGGCGGGGGCTGTCCAGATGGTGGGTCTGGCGGCAGTATTTCAGCGAGTGGGCGCACACCTCCAGCACCCGGTTCAGCGCAGGGTCGCTTGTTTCCGTTTTGCAGCGCAGCGGGGTGGGGTAATGTGCGGCAAGCAGCGCAACCGTAACGCTGCTCTCGCCTTCGCTTGTCAGTTCCGCCCGCAGTTCGCCCACGGACTGCAGCTCCATACCGTAATAATCGCCGTCGCCCGCAAAGGCGAGGGTGCAGCTCCAATCCGCGCCGCCGGGCAGCTCGCTGCCGGTGAGGGTCAGCTTCGCCGGCGCGCCGGTATGGCGCACGTGTACATAACAGGCGTAGATTTTATCAAGGTCAAAATGCTTTTCAGCCGTGCCGTTTTGCGCACGGAGGGTTCCGCCGTCTTCCAGCGGCAGAATATGCTCTTCGCAGGGCGGGATGGGCGCGATCAGAGTTTTTACCGGCGAGGCTTTCGTTTCCGCGTTCACAAAATCCCCGGGCACAA
>CAMOVW010000291.1 GCA_946627725.1 uncultured Clostridia bacterium | reverse complement strand
TTTGAAGAAGTACAGAATATTGTGGAAGAACTGAACGATCTTGCCGAAGAAGCCGGTGTGGGTCTCGCCGCAATATTTGCACTGATCTCCGCCGGAAGGCTGAGAGGGCTGATCGGGCTGAGAGGGCGTCTGGCCGCCCATGGAGGTGCCGCAGCCGTAATCGCAGAGGCCGTCGTTATTATTGTCGCGGTGGGGTACCTTGCCAACGGGCTCGGTCTTTGTTGCGCCGCACACGGTGCAGGTGAAGGTCTTCACGCCGTCGGCGGTGCAGGTGGGCTGCAGGGTAACGGTACCCGCGTTCCAGGTATGGGTGGTGAGCTTTGCGATGGGTTCGGGATTCGTTGCGCCGCATACGGTGCAGGTGTAGGTCTTTACGCCCTCTTCCTTGCAGGTGGCGGGCTTGGTGAGAGTGCCGTTATCCCAGGTGTGGGTGGTGAGCTTCGGGATGGCGATATCGCTTTCGGCGATCTCATTTGCGGCGTTCGCGTCGCTGAAATACTTCTGGCACGCGGTGCAGTACCAGTAAGCGACGTTGCCTGCCTCTTTGCAGGTGGCGGCTTTCGCAGCGTGCTCCTCAAGGGTGTGGGCTGCCGGGATCACGGTATCCGCAAGGGTGATCTCGTCGGCAGCGTTTGCGTCGCTGAAGTATTTCTCACATGCGGTGCAGTACCAATAAGCGGTGTTGCCCGCCTCGGTGCAGGTTGCGGCTTTCGCAGCATGCTCCTCAAGGGAGTGGGCTGCCGGGATCACGGTATCCGCAAGATCGATCTCGTTTTCGCAGGCTTCGTCCGCAAACAGCTTGCCGCATACGCTGCAGTACCAGTAAGCAATATTGCCGTCGGCAGTGCAGGTAGCGTCTTTTGCGGCGATGGGCGTAAGCGTATGGCTGTCGCACACGCAAACCACGCGCATCGAAGCGGTTTCACCGGCAATGGATACCGTATACTGCACGGTCTCGCCTACGGTATACAGGGTAATATACTTACCGCTGAAGGAGCTGTTGGAGGTTCTGCCCTCGAAGCGGAAACCGGTTGCATCGGTAATCTCCTCTTCGGTACCGTCGGCAAACACCTTGTATGCCTTTACATAGTCCAGAAGATTAACCGTATAATCGGCCTTCGCCTCAATCACCTCGGGCAGTTCGATACGCACGTGATCCACGTCGGCGGCGGGAGTCACTTCCACATAGATCGGGGCAAGGCTCTTATACACGGTGAAGTACTGACCTTCGTCGTTATCGTCCAGATAGTAGTATTCGTACAGGTTCAGATACGCGTTGATACGCTTTGTACCCGGAACGGTGGTGTCTACGCTGTTGTCAATACCGTTATACGGTTCCTCTCCGTTGGTGAAGGAAGTGAACCGGATCCGGTCGGAAACGTCGTATTCCCTGCCGCCGACGGTAACCAGCTTGGCCTTTAAGCCCAGGTTCTGATCCGTAAGAGAGGTGAACTGTTCCGCTTCGGTCACAAGCTCGCTGAAATCGAAGACGAGGGATACGTCGCCGGGAACGACGCGCACCCGGATCGTCTCCTCTGCGGTGAAGAGCCCGTCCTGATACCGGAAAGTTACGTCGTATTCGCCGGGTTCTTCGCTCATCAGGTTGCCCCACCAATCATTGTTTTCGCCGTAGGTGGCGTTGACGTAGCTATGGATATTCGCCAATTCTCTTTCCGTATCCGGATCGTCGTAGACCTTATAGAGCTTCACGCCGAGGATCGCGTCGTCGGTCGAATAATTGCTCTGATTCTTATACTGCTTTACCTCGGTTACGGCTTCGCTTGTATCGAATTCATAGTGATAATTCGGCTGGCTCACCATAATAGAGAAGGGCACAGAAATGTTGCCGTAGCGGACTTCAAACAGGTATTCGCCCTCGCCGTACTCCAGCGGAACCCAGTTGTTTTCCTCCCAATAGTTGCTGTTGGGCGTTTTATACCAGATGGAGAAATCTCCGTAGCGCAGTTCCTTTGTGGTGCCGTTGGAATACGTGGCAACGCCGGTGATCTGCCAATCATGGAAGCTCAGATGCTCGCCGATGATGGCCCTCTGCGGCACGCGGGAGAGATCGAAATCCACATTTTGAACCGTAACGCCGTCCAGCGATATAAAGGTATAGCTGTTGCATGCGGCAAAGGCTTCCGCCGTGGAGCCGCCGTTGCCGTAGATCTCGATCACGGAGGCGTCGTTGGCATATGCCATGGTAAAGGCGCTGGTGGAGCTGTAATTACCGTAGCCGAAATCAAAGTCGCTGTTCGGTACGGTCAGCTTACGGATACCGGTGTTCATGCCGCCGCCGTATGCGTTCTGGCCGTCGCGCAAAATGCCGGTAACGGTTTCGGGCAGGGTAAGCTCGGTCACAGTAAAGGGCACGGCCACCAGTTTGGTCATATCCTTCGTATACAGAACGCCGTCCTGCGCGGCAAAGCGGAGATCCGCCGCATCCACGGCAAAGGCGGACAGCGCCGAGCAATACTGGAAGGAGGAGAGCATGATATTCAGCTGATGCGTCGCGGGCTCAATGGTAACGGTCTGCAGGTTTTCGCAATAGTTGAACGCATAGGTTTGTACTTCTTTTACGGAAGCCGGGATCGTAACGTCGGTCAGTTCGTTGTGATAAGAGAACGCATACCCCGCTATCACGTCGATATCACTGCGCAGCGCGTTGTTTTTGGCGGCGCGCAGCAGCCAGAGAGCCCCGTCCTTTTCGGCGTAAAGAGAACCGTTATCGGAGAAATAGAGGGCGTTGCCTTCTTCTACGCTGTAAGCGGCAATATCGCGGCAATAGCTTTTGAAAATACCTTCGTTCGGGTAATCCTCCCAATAACCGAAGCCGGCCGGCAAGATCATGGTTTCAACGCTGTCGTTCTCAAGCCAGCCGTAGCCGAAGGATTCCACTCCTGCGGGCAGAGCGACCGTATCCAGCGCGCCGAGGTAGGCAAAAGCGTTGCTGCCGATATAATTGATGGCGCCGCCGTCCTGTACAAAGCGGATGCTGTCGATCTCATCCTTGCGGAACAGCCAGCCCTTATACTCGTCGTACATTTCGCCGAAACCGGTAATCACAAGCGCGCCGTCATCAACCGTCCAGGTGAGGTTGTCGCCGCATTTGAGATTTAAGGGCTCTTCGCAAAGGGCGTTGCCGTTATCAATGATATAGTGCGGATAGCCGCTTTGGCGCAGAGCGTCGTGCTCGGCGGAATCCTGCAGGCAGGAGATGCGTATGGAAGACAGCGGCACATCCACGGTGTTCATTATGTTGTCAATGTTATCCATCCGCGCAAGCTGCTCCGGCGTAAACTCGCCGTTTTCATAAGCGGAGATCAAATCCTGATAGGTTTCGAAATCCGTACCGAGCAGATAGTTATAGTATTCCACGTAAAATGCGTACATATCCTCTTCGGCGGGATATTCGCCGGTGCGCAGATAAGAGAGCTCCAAAGAGAACTCCGCCTTTTCACAGTAGAAATAATCCGCAAGATATTCCTCGTTTATGCTGGACAGATAACCGGATACGACCGCGTCGGCAGAATAGTTGGTCAGATTCTTTACGTTCAGGATGTGAATGGGACCGCCTTCGTAACCGGTGAACGTTGTAACGGCAGAGGGGATCGTCAGGTTTTCGATCGCGGTATGATCGAAGCAGTTCACAATGCTCGTAAGGCCTTCGGGCAGGGTGATGCTCAGCGGCGCGAGATTGTAAGAGAACACCGTATTCAGCGCGGTAACGCCCGCCGGGATGACGACGTTCGTAAGGCAGTTGAAGCCGAATGCCATCTCGCCGATAGAAGTAAGCCCGTCGGGCAGGTTGATCTCGGCCAGATTAAAGCAATAGGCAAACGCGCCTGCGCCGATGGAAGTAACCGTAGAGGGCAGGGTGACCTGCGCCAGCTGCGTAAACGTGGCAAAGCTGTAAGCGCCAACGCTTGTAATCCCCTCGCCGATCACAACGGCTTCGGCCTCGTCTTCATAGGCGGACCAGGGGGTTTCAGGGATCATACCCGCGCCGGAGCTCTCCGAAACGAAATCCCGCATAGCGCCGGTACCGGTAAAGGTCAGGGTTTTGGTCCCTTCATCGTAGGACCAGGTACAGGTATCATCCGCGGCAAACGCCGGAACGAAAGCCATAGGTAAAAGGGTGAATACCATAAGAATGCTGAGCAGTACGCTAAGCGTCTTTTTGGTCTTTTGCATAAAAAATCCTCCTTTGGTTATTGATTTCGGTACAAAAATAACATATCCGAACGCGGGTTTCAACAGAAACGGAACAGAAAGCTTTTTTCCGGAATGAATAGTGCAAAGCCAAAAAAAGCTCGCGGTTTTGCCGATCGGCGAAGGAAATTGCAGTTTATCGCACAGCGATAAACTGCAATTGAGGTAAGAGTGAAGAGTGAAGAGTGAAGAGTGAAGAGTGGAGGAAGGGCTGCGCCCTTACCCATTATATAAGA
>CAMOVW010000290.1 GCA_946627725.1 uncultured Clostridia bacterium | reverse complement strand
GGTTTCACCCTCTGCGGTTTTCTGATCGATATACAGCAGATTTTCTGCGGCGAACAGATCAGCTGTTCCATCCTTCACACATACAATCAGATAATCATTGCCGGGAACCGTATTCTTCGCATGGTAAGTGTGATATTCTGTCGTTCTCATCGGCTGGAGGGCATTATCCTCTGTCTGAGCAGTGTTATTTGTTTTATCAATCGCTCTGGCAACCGCAGATTTTTCATCTTTCTTATCTATTGCAAGATCAAATAATCTACAAGCAGGACGAACGCCATTGGATGTCCTTGTTACAATATCTTCAAAGTAAGCGTTGCCGTTATCGCCGACGCCACAAGCAATACCCGCGTAATAAGGCGTCCGAAGCCACCATACAGAATATCCATTTCCCGATACATCAGATTGCCGGCCGCATTGAAGACCTTGCACCTGTGAATAATCTGTACCTCTTGCACGTTTTGAAGAATCTGAGCCACTTGATGATAAAAAGCCGTATTCATTATTCGTTACTTCATCAAAAGAAAGCAGAAAAATCTTGTCCTTCGTGTTTACAGAATCATAACCGCTGAATCTCGCACTATTTTCAAGTAAGACGTCATCTTTGATATTCTTCTTTTGAATGTCGGAAAATGCTGTTTCATAAAAGTCATGATTAAGCCATACTCGTATAGATGACTCAGCATAATTTGAAGCATAGTTCTCACAAAGATAATTCTGATAATACCTTGAATTATCATACAGATTGTGTTCTTTTTCATACAGCGTATTATGATATGCTTGGGAATCTATAATGTATTCAGATAAAACCAACCCTTCATCCGGGTCGAGAATCCTCCACAATATCGGTTGATATAAAAAGTAGTAAATGTGATTCGGCAAATAGCCATTGTCATCCTGATATGAAGATGCTGAGTCTGTAGTATATCCTGTCAGGTACGGTCTATATTGTTTAAAAGAAACAGCGCGATATTTTTTACCTTGGAACTGGATGTCTGAGAACTCCATAAAGCCAGATATCATCATCTCTCCGTCATCCATTTTACCCGTACCGCTGTAATAGCTATAATTCATCCACGTTTTCGGTACTGCATCAAGTTCTGAAATCAAAGATTTATCTGTAACTCTGGATTGCGGATAGGTACCGAATTGGATATACCCTTCCGGTATTTCTTTTTCCAACGTTATCGTTTCCAGATCCATATCCGCATGCACGGAAGCAATCGCAGTATTTGGTTGATAGCCCTGCATCGAGAATGAGATATCATACTCCCCTTCTGCAAGCAGCAGTTTAAAGCTTCCGTTCGCGCCGGTGAACGCAGTTTCGGTATCGCCGTCGGAAGACGATTTCGCGGTTACGGTAACGCCCGAAAGCGGGTCGCCGGTCTCTTCATCGACCACTTTACCGGTAACGGCATACAATTTTACCGGGATCTCCAGCACAACGGTATTGCCGACTACCGGCACGGTCTGTGTGAACGTATACCTCTGCCCCTTGTACAGAACGTTGAAGGTAACGTCCTCCCCGGGAAACAGTTTTGTATTGATCTTACCGGCGGCGTCGGTGGTAAAGGTCTCCAAATCTACGTAAACCGTCAGACCGGGCAGCGGCTCGTTTGTGTCTTCTTTTACAACCGAGATCTCGATATTTTTGCTCTTTTTCGCCGTCACGGCAAACGCGACGACGTCGTCCTTCACGCGGAAATGCGCGTTATCCGGGGTACTGCTCACCAGCTTATAATCTTTACCGGTGAGCGTAAAACCATAAGCCGCTGCGGGCAGATAGCAGCGGGCGACGCCTGTGAGCTCCGTCGTTACACTTGTATGCGCAGGGATCGAAGCGTATTTTGACAGCTTTATACTCTTATCTTCAACAGCGTAGATACCGATCGGTACGACAGGCAGAAGATCTCCGGTTTCTTTTTCGGTAACGTCAAATTTTACCAAAAACCGCATATGCGGGCATACGATCTCGTCCGCTTTGGCCGTCCACTCAAATTCCCAATGCTCGTCGATGTAGGAAGCCCGCAGGTTCTTTTCCAGCAGATTGCCCTTCAGCGAGAGCTTGCCGCTCAGCTTATTGAGCAGCGAGAGCACGGTAATATCCTCGTCCGTATCGGGGTTTGTTTGCGTTTCTTCTTTCTTTTTCCAGAACCAGCTTACTTCGATACCGGCCTCCACGGATACCGTTACCTCAACGTTCAGGCAGAAACCGCAATCGTGCTCCGCGCAGATCTCCCCGTCGCGGCAGGTCCAATCGTGATTGAACAGCGCAAGCCCGATCTCTTGATTGGAGATACACAGCGCCAGCGGTTTGATCTCCGCACTCGCGCTCAGCTTGCCGTAACCGCCCACCTTGATCACACCGAAGGCAACTTTTACGCCCGCGGCAACGCTCAGCTCCGCGCTCAGGGTAACGGAAATATCGGTCTTGAAGCTGTATTCTACATCCGGCTTTCCGGCCTTGGTCTGATTCTTGCTCTGATCGGCGCTTTCGCGGTGATAGTTGAGCGTATCCGATACCGTAACCTCCCCCGTCGCTTTCGCTTCGCCGGTAAGGCTCACGGAGAACACGCTCTGCACGTATACGGTAAGGCCGGGCACGCTGGTGGGGATATCCAGCTTTACAAGATTAAAGCTCAGCCCTGCCGTGCCGGTCACCTTAAAACCGATGGTACCGGTCAGGGAGACGTTCAGATCCACGTTCAGGTAATACTCATCCGGCCCCCATTCGATATGGTAGCAGTATTCCACGTCCATTTTCGGCTTCACAACGCCGGAGATAAAGAACTCGAACTTGAGTTCCGAATCGTTGGTCACTTCGGCGGTTTCATCCTCAACGCCCTGTTTCTTCCAATCCGAAGGCAGGGTGATTTCCTTGGGATCCTGCGGGTAAGAGAAATTCACCTTCAGCGAATTGGTAAGAGAGGGATCCTTCTCATGTTCATGGTCCGCGTCCGGGGCTTTGCGGGGCGCTTTGCCCGGCTGATCGCCGTTTTTCACAGCGGCGGTATCCACGTGGATATACGCAAAATAGGAAAGGGGATCTTCCGGGGCTTCCACACGCAGCGTTACGCTCCCGTCTTCGTTTACAACCGAAGACGCGATCTCGCCGAGGATCAGATCGTTTTCCGTTTCCATATAGAGCTTATCCCCCGCCTGCAGCGCAAGCAGCGCGGCGTCCGGCGAAGCGAAGGTGTAAGTATCGCCCTCACAGGAGCGCAGAACGTTCACGCTCTCGGTTGCCGTAAGCGCAGCCACGTCTTCGTTCACAGCTGAGAAATTGGAATCGTTCAGATACAGCACGATCTGCTCTTCTTCAAAATCCGCCGGGGTGACCGCGTAAAATTCCTGCATCCTGCGGGTATAGCGCTCATACGTAAGGCTCTCGCACAGGGGGATATGATCCGCGCCGAGCAGAAACACCTTTACGTAATAGTATTCCGGCAGGTCACATTCCGAAAGGGTCACTTCAGCGTATTCCGTTTCTTCCGAAAGCGTCAGCGCGCCGGAGGCGACCATGCGGCAGGTATCCTCATCATACAGCGCGGCAACGACCGTGCTGCCCGCAGGGGCATAACAGGAGATCTCCGCCGTGAGGCCGTTCAGCTCCATGCCGAGGATGCTGTATTTCGATTCGCTTTCGGTGCGGTCGTTTACCGCGTCGGCAAGAGCGGCGGCCAGCGGATTCGTGCCCACCGCCGTCCCGGTGGCGGAAAGCGAAGCCTGCTCTGCGGAAGGCGTCTGCGCGAACCCGGCGAGCGGCACAGAAGAAAACAGCATCAGCAATGCCATAAGAACAACAACCGAACGTTTCAACATACTTTTGCGCATAGAGAGTCCTCCGTTGATATTTTATTATTTTATTGATCCATCACCTGCTGCATCAGCATTTGCGCAAACAGGGAATTTGCCCAGGCAAACCAGCTGCGGGTGTAATCGGCGGGGTCGTCTTTATTGAAGGATTCGTGCATATAATTTGTGCCGGCATGGGTGGATGCGAGCATGTTTACGCAGTCCGTGATCTCGTTTTCATCGGTGGAAGTAAGGATCTGCATGGTAAGGGAGATGTGCCAGATCTTATCTTTGCCGGTGTGTGGGCTGCCGATGCCGTGGGCGGCGCTGCCGGAGAAATAATAGGGATTCTCTTTCGACAGAATGAACCGGCGGGTGTTCTGATAGATCTCGTCCTCTTTATCACAATAGCCGAGGTAGGGCATGGCCAGCAGGCTGGGGGAATTGGCGTCGTCCATCAGCACGTAGTTGCCGAGGCCGTCCGTTTCGTAGGCGTAGATCTTGCCGTATTTTTCGTGTACCACGGCGCCGAATTTCTGAATGCCCGCGTCGATCTCCAATGCAAGGCGGGCGGCTTTTTCGGCGCCACCGTGGGGCGGCATGCCAACCGTATTTCAGGCGCGCGCTTCACGCTCGACGGCAAAGAATACCGTCTGTCTGCCAACG
>CAMOVW010000289.1 GCA_946627725.1 uncultured Clostridia bacterium | reverse complement strand
GTCATGGCGGGCTCGCCCTTGTATGTGACGGTCTGATCCAACACCGCGTCCACGGCAGAGCTGATGCGGCTGTAGTATTCGTCATACAGATCGCCCCAGCGCTTGTGCATCTCCTCTGCCGACAGATACCCCTGATGCTTCCGGTAATCGGTGCTGATCACCGCGCCCTGCAGAGAGGCGTCTTTGCCGCCTTTGGCCTGCAGATAGCGCACAAGGGTAACGCACGCCAGCGCCTGCGCCTTCAGCGCCTCCGGCTCATACACCGCGGGCATCTCCCCCGCCACCGCCGAGATCACATAATCCCGCATCGAAAGCGCCGCGGTTTTGCCCGTATCGCTGAGGAACACCGAAACCGTCTCCTCCCCCGGATTTGCAGGCGCCGTGCTCTCCTGCGGGGCAGCCCCTTCCCCACGCCGGTACCGCGCCAGCATCGCCGAAGGGATCAACACCAGCGAAAGCGCCACCGCCAGCGCCAAAATCAGATATCTTTTCATCATTCCCGCTCCTGTTCTTGTCCGATTCAGTTCATTATACGCAGAATGCAGGGGAAGTATGAATGAGTGCGGCTGCCTGAAGGGGGGATGCGGGGAAATTGCAGTTTATCGCGCAGCGATAAACTGCAATTGAGGTAAGAGGTAAGAGTGAAGAGTGAAGAGTGGAGGAAGGGCTGCGCCCTTACCCATTATATAAGAACCTGCCGCTGCGCGTCAGAACCTTGTTATTCGCTTTGCTCATTATAATGCCGGCCGCAGGCCCCTTTCTTCTTCACTATTCACTCTTACTTCTTCACTATTATAATTTGGCGCGCAAGTGCGCGACAAATTATAATTTACCGTCTCCCCCACTTTCTTCAAACCAAAAAATTCGCCCGCTCCGGTTGTGCTGCCGGGGCGGGCGCTAACTTTATTGTTTATTTTTTATCGATAAACTTTTTGATGTTGGCTACGCCTACGTAGATCTCGGTGTCGCCTGCGGTATCTACCACCAACGAGGGGGCCTGCTTCAGGCCGAGGGCTTTCGCCTCTTCCTCATGCTCGGAAACGAAGCGTTTCTCAAAGGGGATACCGGCCTTATCCAGCCAGGCGGCGGCCAGCTTGCAGTTGGGGCAGGTTTCGGTGGCGTAGAGGATCACGTTGGGCTGCTGAACGTTGGGCAGGTCCTCATCGTAGAAATCGATGGTGGGTTCCGCGCCGCAGCAGCACTGGTCCTGCGGGCCGTTGTGGGTGAGCACGGAGCGATCGAGGTTATACACCTTTCTGTCTTTGAATTCCTGCGCTTTGCCGTCGTTCCAGTTCTGTACCGGGCGGTAGTAGCCGGTGATGCGGCTGTAAACCTCGGTAACGCCGCCGCACTTGGGGCACTTATACTGCTCGCCGGAGATGTAGCCGTGCTCGCGGCAGACCGAATAGGTGGGCGACAGGGTGTAGTAGGGCAGGCGGTAGTTTTCGGCGATCTTGCGCACGATGGTGGCGGCGGATTTCCAATCGCTGAGGCGTTCGCCCAAAAAGGCGTGGAACACGGTGCCGCTGGTGTACAGCGTTTGCAGCTCATCCTGAATATCAAGGGCGGAGAAGATATCTTCGGTATAGCCCACGGGCAGGTGGCTGGAGTTGGTGTAGTAGGGCGTGTTGCAGTCGCCGCTGGCGGTGATGATATCGGGATAACGGGCCTTATCGTGCTTGGCAAGGCGGTAAGCGGTGCTCTCCGCCGGGGTGGCCTCAAGGTTATACAGGTCGCCGTACTGCTCCTGATAATCGGAAAGGCGCTCGCGCATGTGGTTCAGCACGTCTCTGGTGAAATTCTGCGTCTCTTTGTGGGTCATATCCTTACGCAGCCACTTGGCGTTCAGGCCCACCTCGTTCATGCCCACAAGGCCGATGGTGGAGAAGTGGTTATCAAAGGTGCCGAGGTAACGCTTGGTGTAGGGATACAGCCCCTCGTTAAGCAGCTTGGTAACGATGGTGCGCTTCACCTTCAAAGAGCGGGCGGCGATATCCATCAGATGGTCGAGCCGCTTATAGAAATCGGCCTCGTCTTCCGCAAGGTAAGCGATGCGGGGCATATTGATGGTAACCACGCCGATGGAGCCGGTGCTTTCGCCGCTGCCGAAGTAACCGCCGCTCTTCTTGCGCAGCTCGCGCAGGTCAAGACGCAGGCGGCAGCACATGCTGCGCACGTCGCTGGGTTCCATATCGGAGTTTACGTAGTTTGAGAAATAGGGGGTGCCGTATTTGGCGGTCATCTCGAACAGAAGGCGGTTGTTCTCGGTCTCGCTCCAATCGAAATCACGGGTGATGGAATAGGTGGGGATCGGATACTGGAAGCCGCGGCCGTTGGCGTCACCCTCGATCATCAGCTCAATAAAGGCTTTGTTGACCATATCCATCTCTTTTTTGCAGTCCCCGTAGGTGAAATCCTGGGGCTTGCCGCCCACGATGGCGGGCTTGCAGGCAAGGTCCTCCGGCACCGTCCAATCCAGCGTGATGTTGGAGAACGGGCTCTGGGTGCCCCAGCGGCTGGGGGTGTTCACGCCGAAGATAAAGCTCTGAATGGCCTTTTTCACTTCGCGGTAAGACAGGTTATCGATTTTAACGAAGGGGGCAAGATAGGTATCGAAGCTTGAAAACGCCTGCGCGCCGGCCCATTCGTTCTGCATAATGCCGAGGAAGTTCACCATCTGGTTGCACAGGGTGGCAAGGTGCTTTGCGGGGGAGGAGGTGATCTTGCCCGGTACGCCGCCCAGGCCCTCTTCGATCAGCTGACGCAGGCTCCAGCCCGCGCAGTAACCGGTGAGCATAGAGAGATCGTGCAGGTGCAGATCCGCGTTTTTGTGGGCCTTGGCGATCTCTTCATCGTAGATCTCACTCAGCCAGTAGTTGGCGGTGATGGCGCCGGAGTTGGAGAGGATCAGACCGCCCACGGAATAGGTAACGGTTGAATTCTCTTTCACGCGCCAGTCGTTCACCTTTACGTAGTTATCCACGATCTCTTTGTAATCGAGAATGGTGGATTTCATGTTGCGGATCTTCTCGCGGTTTTTGCGGTAAAGGATGTAGGCCTTGGCCACGTCGGCGTAGCCCGCCTCGCCCAGAACGTGCTCTACGCTGTCCTGAATATCCTCAACGCTGATCATATCGTCTTTGATCTTCTCTTCAAAATCGGCGGTCACACGCAGGGCGATAAAATCGATCACGCTTTTGTTATACTGTTTATTCTGCGCGTCAAACGCTTTTGCAATGGCGGCGGCGATCTTGTTGATATCGAACTCCGCAACCTGACCGTCACGTTTCAGTACCTGATACATTTGTCTTTCTCCTTCTTGTTTTTTTCTATATGTATAATTTGATCAGTGCATAAACGGCGGTGCTCAGCACACCGTCCTGCTGATTGCATCGGCTTTTTCCGTGAGGAAAGCCGTGCGGGAGATATCATACCACACGGCTCCGGAAAAATCAATATGCTGTATCAAAATTATTTAAATTTGCATTTTTGCACAAGATATTGTTATAAAATTCGTTAAATCCCACGTATATCCACAATGGGGATATACCGCCTTGCGATATCGCGCATGGCGAGCATTTCTTCCTCCGGCAGGGTATAACCGCTGCCCTCTTTCAGAATGCCGGAATCCTTGAACGCCTGCAGATAGTAGCGCTGTGCGCCGCTGAGCCACCGGCAGATATCCTCGATATCCTCTTTTGTATGGAAGCCCCCCACCACGGTGGTGCGGAACTCGGCATCGATACCGGCGTTTTTCAGCAGCAGTATGCTTTTTTCCACCTTGCCCAGATCCACGCTCTGCCGGCCGCAGGTGGCGGCGTATTTCTGCTTGCTGTTTTTGATATCCATGGCCACGTAATCCGCCAGCCCATCCTTCAGGATCGCCTCCAGCGCCTCGGGGAAAAAGCCGTTGGTATCCACCTTGGTGAGAAAGCCCATCTCTTTTACCCGGCGCAGAAACGCGGCGATATCGGGCTGCAGCAGCGGCTCGCCGCCGGTAACGGCAACACCGTCCAGCACGCCGCGGCGCTTTTCAAGATAAGAAAAGATCTCTTCTTCCGCAAAAGGCTCCTCGTCCGGCGCCAGCACCAGCGCCACGTTGTGGCAGAAGGGACAGCGCAGGTTGCACCCGCCGGTAAACACGGTACACGCGGTGCGCCCCGGAAAATCCAGCAGCGTCAGCTTCTGAAAGCCCTGTATATTCATACGATGGTCCATCCTTTCTCATAAAAAACGGCTTCGCAGAAAAAATCCTCCCGCGAAAACCGATAACAGTTTACCACAGAAGGGAGAATGCGTCAAGGGGGCGGAACGGGGGTTGGCAAATTATAATAGTGAAGAAGTAAGAGTGAATAGTGAAGAAGAAAGGGGCCTGCGGCCGGCATTATAATGAGCGAAGCGAATAACAAGGTTCTGTCGCGCAGCGGCAGGTTCTTATATAATACGGGTAAGGGCGCAGCCCTTCCTCCACT
>CAMOVW010000288.1 GCA_946627725.1 uncultured Clostridia bacterium | reverse complement strand
GATACACAGAACCGTCCCGCCGTACCGCCTGCCGCGTCGCAATAGTAACACAGCGTGACAAATAATAATTTACCAGTCTTTCCATAAATCACAAAAATAGAACAGGAGCATACGTATGGAGAAAAAAACCGTTTGTCTCACCGGGGCCACGGGCCATGTGGGCTACGCCATTCTGATGGAGCTGCAAAAGCATGAAGATAAGGAGATCCGCATTCTGATCCGCAAGGACAGCGATATTTTCGACGGTCTGCGCTGCGAGAAGCACAAGGGCGATATCACCGATTACGAGAGCCTTCTGCGGGCCTTCGAGGGCTGCGATATCGTTTACCACGTGGCGGGCTGCGTAGAGATCAAGCCCGGCAACGAGGATTTTGTATATAACGTAAACGTAAACGGCACCAAAAACGTGATCCGCGCCTGCCGCAAGGCGGGGGTGAAAAAGCTGGTGTATATGAGCTCCGTGGATACCTACGTGCCCCTGCCGGATAATCAGGTGATGCACGAGGTGTATACCTACGACCCCGATACCCTTGAGGGCGCTTACGCCAAAACCAAGGCGGAGGCCACCGCGCTGGTGCTTGAAGCCAACGGGCGCGGCGGCGTTGAAACCGTGGTTTGTCAGCCCTCCGCCTGCATGGGGCCTTACGATTTCAAGGTATCCAGCGTGGGCAGCATGATCCGCATGTTTTCAAAGGGCAACTTCCCCATCACCATGACCTTCGGCGGGTATAACTTTGTGGACGTGCGCGACGTGGCTTTCGGCACCGTGGCTGCGGGGGACAAGGCCCCCGGCGGCGAAGTGTATATTTTGTGCAACAAAAGCGTTACGGTGGATGAGTTCATCCGCCTGCTGGGCAAGGTGAGCGGCCACAAGCCCCCGAAGATCAAAATCGGCAAGGGCGTGGTGGATATGGCCGCCCCCATTATGGAGCGGTATTACAAAGCCATGAACAAGCCCGCCATCTTTACCCGCTACGCCGTGCGCAAGCTGTGCTCCAACTGCAATTTCTCTTACGAAAAGGCGCAGAAGGAATTGGGCTACAACCCCCGCCCGCTGGAGCAGAGCCTTGCCGAGACCCTGCAGTGGATCGAAGAAACCGAAGCCGCCCAGGCGGAAAAAGAGCGCCTGAAAAAAGAGGCGGAAGCCGCCCGCGCGGAAGAAGAGCGCCGGAAAAAAGAGGCGGAAGAAGAAGCCCGCAAAGACGGACCCGCCGACAATAACTGATCCGCAACGCTTCATCACTCAACACTCAACGCTCAACGCTCAACACTCAACACTCAACACTCAATACCTCCCGAGGTTCAGAACTATGCTTATTGAACGGATCTACAAACAAAAGCTCGTTCACCGTTACGACGACAACGGTTATATCAAATATTTTACCGCGGATGATTTTCCGGGGGTGACAGGGGAACCTTTCAGCTTCCGCTCCGGCGAGAATATGCTGCGGGGGTTCTTTTACCGCTGCGAAAACGCGAAAAACGAGCTGATCGTGTTCTGCCACGGCATCGGCGGGGGGCACCGCTCTTATATGACGGAGATCGCCCTGCTGTGCCGCCGGGGTTACACGGTGCTGGCCTACGACAACACCGGCTGCTTCGCTTCGGAGGGGAAGGACATCCGGGGCTTTACCCAGAGCCTTGCGGATTTGGACGCCGCCTTTACGGAGCTGAAGGCCCGGGGTACGCTCAGGGATTACCGCCGCGTGTTTGTGATCGGCCATTCCTGGGGCGGGTATGCCGCCGCCAACATACCGGCGTTTCAGACCGGCATCGATAAATGCGCGGCGATCTCCGGTTTCGTGAGCGTTGAAAAAATGCTGCTGGCGCAGGCCGGCGGCGGCAAGGGGCCTGCCAACCGCTACGTTTACCGGCGGCTGTGCGGCATAGAGCGCCGCGCCAACCCGAAATATTTCGGCGCAAACGCGCCGGACGCGGTAAACGGGAGCAAAACAAAATTCCTGTTCGCCCATTCCGAAGACGACCCCACGGTGGCCTTCGCCGACCATACCGGCTATATCATGCAAAGCGTCGGGGACAAGGCCGAATACCTGATCGTGAACCGCCGCTTCCACAACCCCAACTATACGGAGGACGCCGTAAAATATCTGGCGGAGACCTTCGGCGGCTTCGAGAAAGCGCAAAAGGAGGGCAGGCTGAAAACCCTTGCCGACAAGCAGAACTATTTCGCCGGTACGGACTGGCGCCGCATGACCGCCCAGGACGAAGCCTTCTGGGACCGGGTGTGCGCGTTTCTGGACAAAGAAAATTAAAATATAGAACCGGTCTGTGGCCAAGCCACGGACTTTTTTATCGGTTCTTTACGGAGTTTCGTGTAATAAAACAAAATTGCAGTTTGTCGCGCAGTCAGGTAGGCAGACATGGGGACGGCTTCTATGTCTTCGCCCATCACGTAAAAGCCCGAAATATATAGTCGATACGAAGACATAGAACCGTCCCCTTGTCTGACGGTCGGTGCGTATCGAGCCGCTTTTTTTAACCGATAAAATAATATTTCTTCGCCTTCCGCAATGAGATTTGCGCGCGGATTCCAGACATTGGGACGGTTCTATGTCTTTTTATTATTCCGACTTGCTGATCTTTGCAAACTTCAAAGACATAGAAGCCGTCCCCATGTCCGGGCGGCTTTTTTGCAAACCAACTGCTCAATGCTCAACGCTCAATGCTTCTCGCTAAATTATAATTTACCAATTACACAGATTTCCGCGAAGGACCTTTCCGGGGCAATGTAATTTTGGGACGATGATCAATCGTCCGCCGGAATCAGGTGCCCCACCCCATCGCGGTTGGGGGCTGCGGAATACGGCTGTCGGCAAAACATTCGGAATGGATATTTTTTTATTTCCTTATCCGCCGGTTCTGATCCTGTTTACCGCCCATGTAAGGCAGGCGGTTATGTCGGGGGCTTCTTCGCCCGGGGAAATACTGTTCCATACCGCCTGTACCTGCGGATCGGGATTGTGAATCCCCGCGCGTATGGCGTTCATTATCTCGGTTTTTACCTCTTCCGGCGATACGCCGTTTTCTTTTGCGATACGCCGAATCACACGGCGTATTTTTTTGTTCATCTTTTTCAATGCTCTTACATTCCTTTCATGCGGTATTGTGAATACCGTTTAATATGACTGTATCATAACACGCCGGTTGTGTCGAAAGAACATGAAAGCTGTCGCAATATTGAAATATTTTTGGTTTCACGGCAAAATTGCAGTTTAACGTAATGGTATTCTCAATACAAGCTACCCGTATTTTAGCGCCGAATATAACGGTAAAATAAGTACGGAAAAGAGTGTGATGAATGATGGATGTAAACGCAAAGCTGCACGCGCTTTTAAAAGCAAAGGGCTGGACGGCCTACAAACTTGCAAAAATGAGCGGACTTTCGGAATCCACGATCAGAAATATTTTTCACAGAAACAACGTGCCGTCCATATCGACGCTGGAATCGATCTGCGCCGCTTTCGGCATTACGCTGGCGCAGTTTTTTACGGAGGGAGATGTTGTGGAGCTGACCCCCGAGCTGCAAAAGATGTTCGGGATGTGGGTATATCTTTCCGTAGAACAGAAAAACGCCGTGCTTCTTACAATGCAGGCGATGCTGCACAACGATTGAACCATACGGCGCACATGCAAAAACCGCAAGGCGTTTGCCCTGCGGTTTTTGCAACAAAATATAAAGAGGAGATGAGAAAAATGCAATATATATAAATACGTAGCTTTTATATGGGAAGCGTATCTGCATACGCGGTTTTTTATATGTGAAGCGTATTTGCATACGCGTTATTTTATATATGTAAAGCGTATTCTCATACGCGGTTCTTTATATATGTAAAGCGGCGTCCGCCGCGGAATCTTTCAAACCCGGGAGTTTGGTGTGCTTACACACCGAAGTTGCTTACAAGCGCTTCCAGCTCGATGAGCTTGCGGATCTTCTTCATGGAAAACTTCATGCCGGAGATCTCATCCATCAGCTGCAGCTCCCGTTCAAAAATCTCTCTGTCATAAGAACGCATCTGTATGAACTCCTTTCGTGTGTTTTCGTAAGCTATTATACGCAAAAAAATCATTTTGTCAAGCACTTTGCACAACAAAAATATTTTCCGATTGTGCAATTTGCACAACAGACGATGCACATTTTGCGTAATGATCCTTCTCATAATTTTTCGGCGGGGAAACGGATTATTGTTTAAAATGACGGATTTGACATATCCGGATGCAGCATTTTGACGAAATATCTGTTTTTTGTTCAAAGTCCCTCCCGAAATTTTCGGCGGTTTTTTTTGCGGATAGGGCCGCTTTTCCAAATCGGCAAAAGATAATTTCTTCGCCTTCCGCAATGAGATTTGCGGGCTGATTCCAGACATGGGGACGGCTTTTTGCAAACCGCGAAAGTGAAATTGCAGTTTATCGTGCAGTCAGGTAGGCAGACATGGGGACGGCTTCTATGTCTTCG
>CAMOVW010000287.1 GCA_946627725.1 uncultured Clostridia bacterium | reverse complement strand
GGCTGATCATATGCAGCTCTTGAGAATAATGTTTGTCTTTTACGCAGGAGAACAGAAGAAATCTGCGTCCCCCTTCTTGCTGCCCGGCATGCGCCCGGACAATGCCCGCCGCGCTCTCCAAAAAAGACCCCCGCAGCGATTTTCTGCTCGCCCTGAAACCGCTGCTGTCGCCCGCGCGGCAGAAAAAAGCGGAGGAGGCCGCCATGATGGTGCGCCTTTTCGCGGTGCTGGGCACATGGAAGGGGGGAGAGAAATGAGCGACCGACCGGAGCGCAGCCTGTTTGAACTGCAGGAGGACGCAAAACGCCGGGTGATGGAGATGCGCAGCCGCTCCCGCTTCGCCGCCGATCAGATGAACCGGGCGCTGGGCAATCCGCCTGCGGAGCCTGCGCCGCCCCCGCCGCCGGAAAAAGCGGCCCCGGCAGGGGCGCCGGAAAACCGCGAGGAACTTGAAAAGATGTTTTTGCTCGCTCTTTGCCTTCTGCTCTCCCACGAAGAGGCGGATCAGAGCGTGATCATGGGGCTTATGTATCTTCTTACATGATTCCGCTTTGTTTTTTGTACAAAAAAACACTTGTAAAATGGAGGTTTGTCGTATATAATGTAAACATATTTGGCGTTATCTGAAAGGAGAGACCCATCATGGGCACAAAAACGGAAAGACAGGCGGCGGAATCGCTTTACGCCCCGAAGAAGTATGTAGGTAAAAAAGAATTGTGGATGTTCTCGCTGGGCGGCCTCGGCCAGGGCATGATCTATGCGATGATGTCCAGCTATATCAGCGATTATTACACAAACGTGCTGCAGCTGCCGCTGATGTTCGTATTGCTGCTGATGCTGCTCGCCCGCGTGTGGGACGCCATCAACGATCCGCTGATGGGTATGATCGTAGACCGCCACACCACAAAGTGGGGCAAGCTGAAGCCCTATATCCTTTTTGCCTCCGTGCCCATTGCCGTGCTCACGTTCCTGATGTACAGCAGCCCCAATCTGGATCTGAAGCCCCTTATGATCTTCTCGGCTGTGGTTTACGTGCTCTGGGGCATGGTGTATACCATGGCGGACGTGCCCTTCTGGAGCCTGCCCAACGTGCTCACTCCCAACGCGGACGAGCGCGCTTCCGTGGTATCCTTCTCCAAAATCTGGAACAGCGTCGGTTCCGCGCTGCCGGAGGTGTTCTTCTTTGTTGCGGGCCTGCTGCTGCCGAAGCTGATCTCAACGGCGGATCCGATCGCCTATGAAAAGCATAAGTATCTGATCATTGCCATCGCGGTGGTGGTTGTGGGTTCCATCCTCTATGTGAATTCTTATTTCCATATCAAAGAGCGCGCCGTGCCGCCCGTAAAGCAGAAGCAGCCCGGCGAAAAAGGGCAGCTCTACCGTATCTTCCACTGCAAGCCTTTGCTGCTTGTGATCTGCATGGGCGTGCTTTCCTCCGGCCGTTATATGGTGCAGGCAGCCGCTATCCATGTGGCCCGCTACGCCTTCTACATCGGCCCGGATTTCACCAATATGACGCTGGAAGAAAAAACCGCGGCGATCTCCGCTTCGGTGGCTTCCGTAAAAACCATATTCCAGATGTGCGCCGTGGTGGGTATGTTCGGGGCTACGATCCTTATGCCGTACCTGATGAAGAAGTTTGATTACAAGAAACTGCTCATCACAACATGTATCGCAGGCTTTGTTTCCAGCATCTTTACCACCCTCATCGGCTGGTTCACGTCTAACCTTTATCTCTGCATCCCCTTTATACTGATTTCCTGCGTTCCGCTGGGCGTGATCAACACCATCTCCATCGCCATGATCTACGATTGCCTTGATTATATGGAGCTGAAAACCGGCCACCGCGATAACGCGCTCGGCTCCGCCTGCCAGGGCTTCATCAATAAACTCGGCTCCGCCGTATCTACCTGCGGTATCGTTGTGATGTATATGGCCATCGGCTTTGAGCCTTCGCAGATGCTCTCTCAGACCACCATTGTGGCGGCCAGCGAGCTTACAAGAATGCAGAATTTCGCAATGTTCTCGCTTGTTTCCATCATCCCCGGCCTCAGCATGCTGCTGTGCGCGATTCCGATGTTCTTCTACGAGATCTCCGGCAACAGGAAAAAGGAAATGCAGGCCGCGCTTTCCGCCAAGCGTGAAGCGGAAGGCTACGTTGTGGAAGAATAATAAACATTGTGCAAAATATATAAATATTGTATAAAAAGTTTGTAAAGGAATCTTTACGATTTTTTACGAAAAACCCGCAATTGTTCACACACCGTTCATAAATATGTGGTATTATTAAAACATCTTAATTCGGCACGCGTCGAAAAACGTATAATATCTTAATAATATGATCGGAAAGTGAGTTGTATCAATATGTTTGAGGTACTTTGGAAAGGCGTTAAGGGTTTTCTTACCATCGTAGGCGCGATCTTCACCTTTATGCAGGGCGGCCTTGATAATGAAGAAGACGCTGCATAAGCCAGATACAGATTTATTTTGAACGATAAAAGAGTCCGGAATATCATTGATATTTCGGATTTTTTTCATTATTACTAAAATAGTGATTGACTTGCAGGATGATCTTTGTTAAAATATACATATATAATTATATGAACAGGAGGAATGTGCTTTGACAGATTCAAAAACGCTTGCGTATATCAACATGTATGCCATTTTCGGTACTCTTGAAAATCTGTGCGAAATGGATGAAAACGCAAGGGCCCTACTCAAAAACAAAAAACCGATCTCCATCGGCTTTGAGGTGAAGGACGGGCCTGCCGCCACGCTTTATTTCAAAAACGGTTATTGCCGCCTGGAGGACGGCTGCGCCGCCAACTGCACCATCAAGATCCCGTTTTCTTCCTGCGAGAAGTTCAACGGCATGATCGACGGCACCGTTACGCCTGTTCCCACCAAGGGACTTGTGCATATCGGATTCCTGCTGAAGAGCTTTATGCCCCTTACCGATCTGCTCACCAAATATCTCCGTCCCGATCCCGAAGATCTGAAGGACGAAAAATTCTTTGAGCAGAGCACTATTCTTATGTTCTATCTTATTACCGTTGCGCTTGCCCAGATCGGCAACCACGACGCCATCGGCACCTTCTCTGCCGACCACATCGTTGACGGCGATATCCTGATGAGCATCGAGGGCGGCCCAAAGGCCACCATCCGCGTAAAGAACCATCACATGGTCACCATTAAAAAGGATCTTGGCTGCGCCCGCTCCCTGATGGAATTCAAGGGCATCAAGCTTGCCCGCGATCTGTTCGACGGCAACGTGAACGCCGTAGCCTGCATCGGCGAGGGTTCCATTCTGATGGGCGGCAACGTTTCCATGATCGATAACGTAAACCGTATTCTTGACAGAGTTGCTCTGTATCTTGCGTAAGGAGGGAAAAATCAATGGCAATGAAAACGTATGAGTATCCGAAAGGCCGCGAATGGTTCAACAGAGCCACGAAGGTGATTCCCTCGGGCATTTACGGCCACCTTGGCCCCGCGGAAGGCAACTTTATCCCCGTTACCTCCTTCCCGCTGATGGGCGACCACGCGCAGGGTTCCTATTTCTGGGACGTGGACGGCAACCGCTTTATCGATTACATGTGCGCTTACGGCCCCAACGTGCTGGGCTATAACGATCCCGACGTGGACGCCGCCGCCAAAGAGCAGATGAAAAAGGGCAACCTGTTTACGTCTCCCTCTTATAAAATGGTAGAGCTGGCGGAGCTGATGGTAGATACCGTCGCCAGCGCCGACTGGGCCTTCTTCGCCAAAAACGGCAACGACGTTACCACCGGCGCCATCATGGTAGCCCGCGCCGCCACCCACCGCAAAAAGATCGTTTTCGTAAACGGCTTCTATCACGGCGTATCCCCCTGGACGCAGAAGATCGACTATCCCGGCGTGCTTCCCGAGGACGTGGCCAACAACCTCTATATCGATTGGAACGATTTCGGCCAGCTGGAGCGCGTGTTTGAAGAGAACAAGGGCGAGATCGCCGCGTTTATCTCCACGCCTTACCTTCACGGCAACTATTTCGACAACGTTCTTCCCGCCGACGGCTACTGGCAGAAGGTACGCGAGCTGTGCACGAAGAACGGCACCGTGCTGATCGTGGACGACGTTCGCGCCGGCTTCCGCCTTGACCTTGCGGGTTCCGACCACTTCTACGGCTTTGAGGCGGATCTGATCTGCTTCTGCAAGGCCATCGCCAACGGCTACAACGTATCCTGCCTGTGCGGCAAGGATTTCCTGAAGAGCGCCTGCAGCTCCCTTTCTTATACCGGTTCTTACTGGTATTCCGCAGTGCCCTTCGCGGCTGGTATCGCCTGCATCAACAAGATGAAGGCGCTGGATACCCCCACGATGTTCCGCGAAAAGGCGATCAAACTGACCGACGGCCTGAAAGTTGCCGCCGCCAACAACGGCTTCAACCTTGTGGTTTCCGGCGAGCCCGCGCTGTTCTATCTGCGCCTTGCGGAT
>CAMOVW010000286.1 GCA_946627725.1 uncultured Clostridia bacterium | reverse complement strand
GTAGCCCGCATTGAAGTGAACATCCCCGCCGGTATCGACGACCGCCAGGCGTTCACCATCCGCGCCGAGGGCAACAAGGGCTCCAACGGCGGCCCCGCAGGCGATCTGCGTGTGGGCGTGAACGTGCGCAGCCACCCCTATTTCACCAGAGACGGCTTCAACGTGTGGTATGAGCTGAACATAAGCTACGCACAGGCGGCGCTGGGATGCGAAGTGACGGTACCCACCATCGACGGCGACGTGCACTATACCATCCCCGCAGGTTCGCAGCCCGGCGACGTGTTCAAGCTGCGCGACAAGGGTATTCCCGTGCTGGGTGGCCGCGGTCGCGGCAACCAGCTGGTGCAGGTGAACGTGCAGGTACCGAAAAAGCTGACCGAAAAACAAAAAGAGCTTCTGCGCGCCTTCGACGCGGAACTGGGCGGCAGCGGTTCACAGAAGAGAAACGGAAATACGCAGGATAACAAAGGCGGTATTTTCGGCAAAAAGAAAAAATAATCCCTTTCCCTTTATGAGCATTGCGATCTCTCCCCCCGCGGAGCCAATGCTCCTTTTTTGGTTTTAGAGAGAACCGTACTGAAAAGACGATCATGACAAACAAAACAAGATCCACCATCATGCTGGCGGTATCCATGGCGATCTTCGGCACCATAGGGCTGCTTCGGGTATCCCTGCCGGTTTCCTCCGGCTTTCTTGCGTGCTTCAGAGGTATCAGCGGAATGTTGGTATTGCTGCTCCCCCTGCTGACGAAAAAAGAAAAACAACCGATACGTTCGGCGACGTATAAAAAAGCGCTGCCGCTGCTGCTGTTTTCGGGAGCGCTGATCGGCGTAAACTGGATACTGCTGTTTGAAGCCTACCGCTTCACCACCGTTGCGAAGGCTACGCTCAGCTACTATATGGCGCCGGTGTTCATCGTTCTTGCCTCCCCCATCGTGCTGCGGGAAAAGCTGCGGCTGAAGCAGATGATCTGCGTGCTCGCCGCCGTTGCGGGCATGATACCGGTATCCGGCGTACTGAACGGCGAAAAAGGCAGCAGCGACCTCTCGGGCGTATTGCTGGGGCTGGCGGCCGCGGCGCTGTACGCCGGCGTGGTGCTGCTCAATAAACGGCTGTCATCGTTTCCGCCGCTGCAAAAAACCGCCATACAGCTGGGCGCGGCAGGCTTTGCCGTTTTGCCCTATGCGCTTCTCTCCGGCGGATTTCCCACCGAAAAGCTGACGGCTGCAAACTGGGCGCTGCTGCTGGTGGCGGGCGTGGTGCACACCGGCGCGGCATATCTGCTGTATTTTGCGGCGATCCCCCATTTAAGCGCGCAGACCGCGGCGGTATTCAGTTATATCGACCCGGCGGTGGCCATTCTGCTCTCCGTTTTTCTGCTGAAAGAACCTCTGAACGTATGGGGCTGGATCGGCGCGGCGCTGATTCTGGGCGCTACCCTGCTGAGCGGGTTGGAGCCAACCCGAAAAAAAGGGGATATTTCGCCGAAATCCAAAAAAAACTCTTTACAATAAACTATATATGTGTTATAATTCATTCGTTCGGCTTCTCGGCGCGGCGGGTCTTTTCCGCACGTTACGCGGTGGTTCACCTTTGCCCCGCGCTTGGATGCACGAATAAATAAAAAATGAGGTGAAAAAACATGACACAGGCTGAAAAACAGGCAATTATGGCCGAATACGCCACCCACGAAGGCGACACGGGTTCTCCCGAAGTACAGATCGCCGTGCTCACCAAGCGCATCAACGACCTGAACGAGCATCTGAAGATCCACAAGAAGGATCATCACTCCAGAAGAGGCCTTCTGAAGATGGTAGGTCACAGAAGAAACCTGCTTGCTTATCTGCAGAAGAACGATATCGAAAGATACCGCTCCATCGTGGCAAGACTCGGGCTTCGCAAGTAATTGTAGTGTCAGAGCGGCAAGGAGACTTGTCGCTCCCTTTGCGTTTTCCGGGGCTTCCCGGAAAACGCCTCCCCTGCCGAAAAAGGCGCTGCGCGCCGGTTAATGTAAAATGTACAATTCAGAGTTTATGAGCGCATCACAGGCTGTGAATTGTACATTGACGTTACGCGCGCCGCAGCCTTTTGGAATATAAAATCAAAAGGAGAAACAACATGTTCGAAGAATTCAGAAAATTCGAGACCACCATCGCCGACCGCCCCTTCGTGGTTGAAACCGGCAAAATGGCGCAGCTTGCCTCCGGCAGCGCGCTGGTGCGCTATGGCGAAACAGAGATCCTCTGCACCGCCACCATGAGCGATAAGCCCCGCGAGGGTATCGACTTCTTCCCGCTTTCCATCGATTTTGAAGAAAAGCTCTATTCCGTGGGCAAGATCCCCGGCTCCTTTATGCGCCGTGAGGGCAAGGCCAGCGAAAAGGCCGTGCTTTGCGCCCGCGTGATCGACCGCCCCATCCGCCCGCTGTTCCCCAAGGATATGCGCAACGACGTAAACATCACCTGCACGATCATGAGCGTAGACCCGGACTGCCTGCCCGAGATCACCGCCATGATGGGCGTGAGCGTGGTGCTCTCTATCTCCAACATTCCGTGGGCAGGCCCCATCGCAGGCGTTTCCGTGGGTCTGGTAGACGGCAAGTTCGTAATCAACCCCACCCTTGAAGAGCGCCAGAAAAGCGAGATGGCCGTGACCGTTGCCTCCACCGAAGACCTGATCGCCATGATCGAGGCCGGCGCCAACGAGATCGACAACGATACCATGTTCGACGCCATCATGTTCGCTCACAAAGAGAATCAGCGTCTTGTGGAATTCGTAAAGGGCATTCAGGCCGAGATCGGCAAAGAGAAGATCGAATTCCTCTCCTCCGACCCCGCGCCCGAGATGTTTGAGGCCGTAAAGGAATTCGCCATCGATATGGTGAAGGCCGCCCTCGATACGGACGACAAGCGCGTGCGCGACGAGCGCCTCAGCCCGGTTTACACCGCCGTACACGAAAAATTTGACGAGGTTTATCCCGAAGAGACCGAGAAACTGGACGACTGCCTCTACAAGCTGCAGAAATACGTGGTTCGCCGCTGGCTGCTGGACGAAGGCAAGCGCGTAGACGGCCGCGGCCTTGACGATATGCGTCCTCTCAACGCCGAGATCGACCTTCTCAGCCGCGTACACGGCTCCGGTATGTTCACCAGAGGCCAGACCCAGGTGCTCACCGTGACCACCCTCGGCACCATCGGCGACGCGCAGGAGCTGGACGGCATCGACGAGCAGACCCAGAAGCGCTATATACATCATTACAACTTCCCCTCTTTCTCCGTTGGCGAGACCAAGCCCTCCCGCGGCCCCGGCCGCAGAGAGATCGGCCACGGCGCTCTTGCTGAAAGAGCCCTGCTGCCCGTGATCCCCAGCGTGGAAGAATTCCCCTACACCATCCGTTTGGTAAGCGAAGTGCTCTCTTCCAACGGTTCCACCAGCCAGGCCTCCATCTGCGGCTCCACCCTTTCGCTGATGGCTGCCGGCGTGCCGATCAAGGCGCCCGTTGCGGGTATCTCCTGCGGACTTGTTACCGAAGGCGACCGCTTCATCACCATGGTTGATATCCAGGGCCTTGAAGATTTCTTCGGCGATATGGACTTTAAGGTGGGCGGCACCAAGAAGGGCATTACCGCCATCCAGATGGATACCAAGGTGCACGGCCTTACCCCCGAGATCGTAAAAGAGGCTTTTGAAAAGACCTACAAAGCCCGCTGCAAGATCCTGGACGAAGTGATGCTGCCCGTGATCCCCGAGCCCAGAAAGGAACTCTCCAAGTACGCGCCCAAGATGCTCACCACCAAGATCGATCCCGATAAGATCGGCGACGTGATCGGCAAGCAGGGCAAGGTGATACAGAAGATCTGCGCCGAATGCGACGTTAAAATCGATATCGACGACGACGGCAGCGTGTTTATCGCTTCCACCGATCTCGACGCCTGCCATAAGGCGCTGAACATCATCGAGACCATCGTAAACGATCCCGAAGTGGGCGCCATCTACAAGGGCGTGGTTACCCGCCTGATGAGCTTCGGCGCGTTCGTAGAGATCGCCCCCGGCAAAGAGGGCATGGTACACATCAGCCATCTCGACGTTAAGCGCACCGAAAAGGTGGAGGACGTGGTGAACGTCGGCGACGAGATCATAGTTGAGGTACTTCCCATGGATGATCAGGGCCGCCTGAACCTTTCCAGAAGAAACGCGCTGATGAAGGTAGAGGGCCTCGTTCCGGAAAACGACCTGAACGACGAGAAGCCCAGAAAGCCCCGCCGCGATAACGACCGCAGAGGCGGAGGCAGAAACAACCGCAAATAAGCAGCGATTCATTTAAAACCGGCTTGCCGATCGGCAGGCCGGTTTTTTTCGGATCGTAACGGAGTTTGCGGAACAGAGAAACAAATTCAGTTTGTCGCGCCGTAGGCGCGACAGCCGTTCGCCGTTCGCCGTTCGCCGTTCGCAAGAATCACAGCTTCCGCAATAAAGCT
>CAMOVW010000285.1 GCA_946627725.1 uncultured Clostridia bacterium | reverse complement strand
TTTGCTCAACGCTCAACGCTCTATGCTCAACGCTTGCATCGCCAAACTGCAATTTCACTTTCCCGGGTTTACAAAAAGGCGTCCGGACATGGGGACGGCTTCTATGTCTTTAAAGTTTGCAAAGCTCAGCAAGTCGGAATAATAAAAAGACATAGAACCGTCCCCGTGTCTGAGATTCGCGCGCAAATCTCATTGCGGCAGGCAAAGAAAATATCTTTTCTCGATTCGAACAAACGCCCCGATCCGCACCGGCCGTCGGACAAGGGGACGGTTCTATGTCTTCGTGTCGGCTGCAGATTTACAGGCTTTTATGTGCCGGGCGAAGACACAGAAGCCGTCCCCATGTCCGCCTGACTTTTTAGTGGTGGAACAGCCTCATTCCCGTAAACGCCATCACCATACCGTACTTATCGCAGCACTCGATCACGGCGTCGTCGCGGATGGAGCCGCCGGGCTCGGCGATGTAGGCGACGCCGCTCTTGTAGGCGCGCTCGATGTTGTCGGAGAAGGGGAAGAAGGCGTCGGAGCCGAGGGATACGCCCTTGATGGTGGCGAGGTAGGCCTTCTGCTCTTCATCGGTAAAGGGGGCGGGCTGAGCAGTGAAGTATTTCTGCCAGTTGCCGTCAGCGGTTACGTCCTCTTCGTTTTTGTTGATGTAGCCGTCGATCACGTTGTCGCGGTCCGGGCGGCCCAGATCGGGCTTAAAGGGCAGGTTCAGCACCTTATCGCTCTGGCGCAGGAACCAGGTATCGGCCTTGCCGCCGGCAAGACGTGTGCAGTGGATGCGGCTCTGCTGGCCCGCGCCCACGCCGATGGCCTGTCCGTCGTAAGCGAAGCATACGGAATTGGACTGGGTATATTTCAGGGTGATCAGGCTGATGATCAGATCGCGCACCGCCTCTTCGGGCAGGTTTTTGTTGGCGGTGACCACGTTCTGAAGCAGGTCGCGGTCGATTTTGAAATTGTTTCTTCCCTGTTGGAAGGTGATGCCGAACACCTGCTTTTTCTCGATTTCGGCGGGTACGTAATCGGGGTCGATCTTTACGATATTATAGTTGCCTTTTCTTTTGGTCTTCAGGATCTCAAGCGCCTCGTCGGTATAGCCGGGGGCGATCACGCCGTCCGATACTTCCCTTTTCAGCATCAGGGCGGTGGTTTTATCGCACACGTCGCTCATGGCCACCCAATCGCCGAAGGAGCACATGCGGTCCGTGCCGCGGGCGCGGGCATAGGCGCAGGCCAGCGGAGAATCGTCCAGCCCCTCGATATCATCCACAAAGCAGGCCTTTTTCAGCTTTTCGGGCAGCTTTACGCCAACGGCGGCGGAAGTGGGAGAAACGTGCTTAAAGGAGGTGACCGCGGGCAGGCCCAAAGCGGCCTTCAGCTCTTTTACCAGCTGCCAGGAATTGAAGGCGTCCAGAAAGTTGATGTAGCCGGGGCGGCCGGAAAGGATCTCGATGGGCAGATCGCTGCCGTCCTCCATAAAGATCTTGGAGGGCTTCTGGTTGGGGTTGCAGCCGTATTTCAGTTCGAATTCTTTCATTGCGGTTCTCCTTTTCAGTTGTTTTTATTTACGATCTTTTCTTCGTATGCGCCGGTGGCAAGGTCGGTATAGCGCACCCACAGGCTGATTTTGTTATCGGCGTTCAGCGCGTTCCACAGGGTATCGGTGAAAGCGTCGATATCATCCGGGATCTGTACGCGCTCCGGCTCGCCCTGGAAGGTGGGTATGGGGTTGCCGTTGCAAACGTAGGTGTGTATAAAGTGGCCGAGGCCCGCCTTTGCGGGGTAAGAGAAGCCGTAACGGGCGCAGTCGGTGCCCTCGGCGTCGATGCTCTTCAATATGCTCATGCGGTAGCTGAAATCGCCCTCTTCAAAGGTGAGCATGCCGCTGATGCGGGGGGTAAAATTGGGTGCGTCCGGCTCAAAGCAGCGGCTTTCCAGCGCCTTGCCGAAGAACAGCCCGTTTTTGAGGCCCTCATAGATCGTATCGGTCTGGTCGCCGTTGGTAACGATCAGGTTATTCTCATACTTACGCACGGCGGCGTAGATGATCAGGCTCGGGTCCTCCACCTTGGAGGCGTCGAAGGGCTCGGTAAAGATCTCGCCGTTTTTCTCGGTAAAGATCCGGTTGCGGGAGTTGGCGCTTCTGCCCATGATGAAATAGGCGGACGCCGCCTTTTTGCCGTCGGCCGTTTTGCCGATCACAATGCCGCGGCCAACGTATTCGTTGTCCTTGATCAGTTCGCCGATGTCGTGCACTTTGTAGATGTCCATGCTGTTTCTCCTTTATCTGATATTTATTTCTTTCACGTCCCGAAGGGACATATCGCGTCCCGTAGGGACATATCGCGTCCCGTAGGGACATATCGCGAATTCCGCAAGGAATTCATATCGCATCCCGAAGGGATATATCGCGTCCCGAAGGGACATATCGCGTCCCGAAGGGACATATCGCATCCCGAAGGGATATATCGCGTCCCGAAGGGACATATCGCATCCCGAAGGGATATATCGCGCCGAAGGCATATCGCGTCCCGCAGGGACATATCGCGCCGCAGGCATATCGCGTCCCGAAGGGACATATCGCGCCGAAGGCATATCGCGTCCCGCAGGGACATATCGCGCCGAAGGCATATCGCCTCCCGAAGGGACGACATATCGCGCTCCGCGCGATGCGATATGTTTCGCTTACGCTCAACGCGATATGTGTTCACTTACGCTCACACGCGATATGTTTCGCTGCGCTCAACGCGATATGTTTCGCTTGCGCTCAACGTGATATCTCAGCCGAAACCAGCTCCGCCGCCGCAGGCAACAGATGCCACTCCGCCTGCTCCATTACGCGGCGCTGCAATGTTTCCGGCGTATCGCCGGGCAGCACGTCCACCGCCTTTTGCAGGATGATCTCGCCGCCGTCCGGGATCTCGTTCACGAAGTGCACCGTGGCGCCGGTCACCTTTACGCCCTTTTCAAGGGCCGCCTTGTGTACCCGCAGGCCGTAGAAGCCCTCGCCGCAGAAGGACGGGATCAGCGACGGGTGGACGTTGATGATGCGTTTTTCAAAATGCGACGTAAACCGTTCGCTCAATATGCACATAAAGCCCGCCAGAATGATCAGATCGGTTTTGTTTTTTTCCAGCGCGGCAATCAGTTTTTCTTCAAAATCCGGTTGTTTATTCGGTATCACAGCCGTGTTGATACCGGCGTTTTTCGCCCGGGTAAGGGCGAAAGCGTCTTCTTTGTTAGAGATCACCAGCGTGATCTCGCCGCTGTGCAGTACGCCGCTTTTCTCAGCGTCGATCAGCGCCTGCAGATTTGTGCCCCCGCCGGAAACGAGCACGGCGATGTTGGCCTTGTTCAAAAGATTACCCCCCACTTGAATAATTCCGAATTCTTTCTGCGCCCAGCACGGGCAGTATCATGCCGCCGAGGGTATTGCCGAGGATCACGGTCCAGATGAAGGCGAAGGCCTTCAGGCTGACGATACCGCTTGCGGCAAAGTAGAACATATCCGCAATGGAGTGCTCGAAGCCCGCCAGAATAAACACCGGGATGCAGAACAATATCCCCACGATCTTCTGTTTATCGCGCCATACGCTTACGGCCACGTACATCAGCACGCCGCAGAAGAAGCCGCGGATCAGCGTGCTTACAAAGGGCTGGTCCAGCTTGGCGGTACAGATGGTTTCGGCGGTATCGCCCAGCGCGGGCAGCCCGAAGCGGATCAGATACCCGCAGATAACGGTGGCGATCAGGTTGCCCAACAGCCCCGTAAGCAGCACCGAGAAGGCCTCTTTATCGTGCTTTTCGGGAATAAAGCCGATTTTGCCGGTGTAAAGAGAATACCCCTTGATGCAGATGGTGAGCAGCGCCACGGTGAACAGCGCCGCGCCGATATACCTGTTATCGCAGGCGAGGAACACCGCCCCGCCGATGGAGATCATAATACCGGCCTGCACGCCGGAAAGAACCTTTTTCAGCATTCTTACAGCCCCCCAAATAATGGTTTTACACAGATTTCCGTGAAAAACCCCAAAAATGACAGAAGCGCCTGCTTTCTGATTTCAATTATACCAGTTCCACTTTCGTTTCGCTTTTCACGATCTCGCCGATGACGTAGGCGTTTTCACCGGCGCAATTCAGCAGCTCCAGCGTTTTATCGGCCTGATCTTCGGGCACGATCACGCACATGCCCACGCCCATGTTGAAGGTGTTGAACATATCGTGCTCGTCGATGCCGCCGGTTTTCCGGATCAGCTCGAAGATGGGCGGTATCTTCACCTCGCTCTTTCTGATCTTTGCGCCGAGGCCCTCGGGGATGCAGCGCGGGATGTTCTCGTAAAAGCCGCCGCCGGTGATGTGAGAAATGCCGCGCACCTCCACGCTGCCGAGCAGGCTCAATATGGGCTTTACGTAGATCTTTGTGGGGGCAAGCAGGGTTTCGCCGAGGCTCCTGCCGCCCAGCGCCTGCATAGGGGAGGTAAGATCCGC
>CAMOVW010000284.1 GCA_946627725.1 uncultured Clostridia bacterium | reverse complement strand
CGCTCGCGGGAGAATAACACAGGCTGTGTAACTTTCCCGTGCCGTAAGGCACATCTCCCGTGCCGGAGGCACATCCTCCCGCGCCCTATGGCGCATCCTCCCGCACCGAAGGTGCATTTTCCCGTTCGCGCAGCGAACAGCTGAATTATAATTTCCCGCTGCTTCCCCGAATTATACTTCCGTTCCGCCGAAGGGGCGGATGGAGAGCACGTAGCAGGCGCCTTCGCCGAAGAGGGCTTCCATGCTGCGCTTATACTCGTCCAGCAGATCGCCGGGCACAAAGGCCTGAATGGTACCGGCGAAGCCGCCGCCGTGTACGCGCCATGCGCCGCGGCCTTTCAGCACCGCATCGCTCACCGCAAGGGCGAGGGCCACCGGCTGGCTCTGGGGCCGGGAGGCGGCGAACACGTTCTGGTTATAGGTGAAAGACGACAGGCCGGATTCGATGGTGAGGGCCTTAAAGGTTTCAAAATCACCGGCGTTCAGCGCCTTGGCCTCGGCTTCCACGCGGCGGTTCTCGTTATAAAAATGGATGGCGCGCAGCGCGGGGCGCTCGCCCAGCTTATCGCGTACCAGGGCAAGATTGGCCATCACTTCTTTTTCGTCCGTTTCGCGCAGGTTCTTTTTGCCGAACAGGGCGGCGACGGCCTCCATCTCGCGGCGGATGGCGGCGTATTCGTCGGTGAGGTCCGCATGGTCGGCGCGGGTATCGGTGATGCACAGGGCGTGGCCGCAGCCCGCGAAATCGAAATTGACGGGGGTGATCACCGGTTCGCCGGCCTTCTCGAAATCGATCTCCACAAAGCCGCCCACGGAGCATGCCATCTGGTCCATCAGGCCGCAGGGCTTGCCGAAGAACTCGTTTTCGGCATACTGGGCCACCTCGGCGATGATCACCGGGGAGATGGCGCCGTCGTTATACAGGTAGTTGAGCAGGGTGCCCACCAGCACCTCGTAAGAGGCGGAGGAGCTCATGCCGGAGCCCTTGAGCACGTTGTTTACGGTAACGGCGTTCAGGCCGCCGATTTTATAGCCCAGCTGCGCGAAGCGGGCTGCCACGCCGCGCACAAGGGCAGCGGATTTATCCTTTTCTTTTTCCTGCGGGGTAAGCACCGAGAGATCGATGAAATCGCCGGGGTAATTTTCGCTTTTTACGCTGATGATACCGTTATCGGTCTTTTCCGCGCAGGCGACGGCGTCCAGATTGATGGCGGCGGCGATCACCTTGCCGTGGTTATGGTCCGTATGGTTGCCGCAAACCTCCGTGCGGCCGGGGGCGGAGAAGAAGCGGATATCCTGCCCCTCGCCGAACTGCGCGCGGTACAGCTCCGCCAGATGCAGAAAACGGGCGCGGGCGGCGGGGATATCGGTATACAGCCGGGCAAAGCGGCCGTCCATTTCGCCGGAGGAGATCATTGCTTCTGTTTTTCTGAGGTCATTCATTTTCTTCATTTCCTTTCGTTTCGGTGGTATACTTGGCATTGTTCTTTTTTGAAAACCGGAAGGTAAGCCCCATAATCGCCTGCATCAGGAAGAAGGAAGCGCCGCTGAACACAAACAGCACGATCAGCGGGATATAGAACCTGCCGGATAAGGGATCGTAAACGTTGTTGCCGATAAAGGTATAGGAGATCAGCTTGTAGCTGTAGGCCACCATGGAGATGATAAAGTATTTCCAGAAGGGATATTCAAAGGAGCCGTACAGCTGGCTGACCGTGTTGAACGGAAAAATGGGAACGAACCGCAGCGCGAACAGCACCCATGGATCCGATTTGCCCTCGGTGGTAAAGGCCCGGTTGATGGCGGGGTGCCGGTGCAGCACCTTGTTCATCCACCCCTCCCCCATCTGTATGCCGGTGTAATAGCGGAAGGCCACGGTAAACGCCATGCCGAAGGTATCGATCACCAGCGCCGGCAAGGGGCTGAACACCATACCGGTGATGATATATAAAGCCGGGTAGGGGTAAATGGGCGTAAGACTTCGCAATATATATAAAAGGAAAATAACAATGATAATCAGCCACCGGTTGCCCAGCGCCGCAACCACGTTTTCAAAATTGCGGACGATATCCAGATACTGCCGGTATTTTTCCTGAACGCTGTCGATCTGCATTACAATAACAATGGCAAGCAAGGCCGCCGCCGTGATAAAGCTTATCACACCAAGCAGCCGGAACAATCGGATCAGGAACTTCGGATCATCCCGTCTTTTTTCAGCCAAAGTCTAAACGCTCCCATGAAGAAACAAAATATCTAATATATTATATACGAATCATGCCCCGCGGTCAAGAGGGAATCGCCGTACGGTTTTGTGCCAGAATCGCCGTACGGTTTTGTGCCAAACAAATATAATATATAAAAAAAGACGGCAAACAAGCCGTCGGGAAATAATTTTATCAAATTTTGAAATTGTATTCTACTCCGGGATCTATTTTTATTTTTTCATTTTCGTGGATAAAAGTTCCACCGCTGACGTCAGTTATTATTGAAATCGAAGGATTGGTATATTTTATTGATACTTTTCCGTCCCTGACGGGAATATCAGCGGAAAACGAACTGTATTTCCCCGGATCGGGCTCGATATTGAATGTCTGCATTCCGGCTGAGGTTGAATATACTCCGGCGCAGAATCTGCATAAGATCAATATCGGACCGCTTCCCCACGCATGGCAAAGCGATTTGCCGAAAGCTGAACCGTACATCGCGTAATGCTCCGCTCCATTTTTTGAGGGATCAAATTCTTCCCAAACCGTTGTGGCCCCGTTATTAATCATTCCGCCCCAATAAGATTCTATATAATCCTGCGCATCTTTTATGCGTCCGATCTTACAAAGCGTAATTAACTCGTAAAGCTTGAAATAAGGCGTTTTTATCAGTGGAAGCTCCGGATTCAGTATTCCGTTTTCGATAACACGTTCTTTCATTTCACCGGTGATAAAATCATACATAACGGCAAGGATATTTGTTTGTCTCGATACAAATCTTTTTCCGGATGTAAAGCTGTCAATAAAAGCCCCTTTTTCCTCATCCCAGAAATCATTAATAATATTACTTTTCAACAATTCCGCATCCAAGGTATAATCTGTACTATCACCGTAAATTGTGGAAAGCTCAGTCATTGACAAATAAAGTTTCCAAAGCAGTATCTGTTCAAAACAGTGAGGTCCGTTTTTGTCAAGCTCTCCCCAGTCTATGAAAATCCAATCGCCGTGACGAGGAATGACGTAACCGTTTTCGGATAATCTTGAAACAATAAATTCAAACAGTTCTTTTACTTTCGGAAAAATAAAATTTATATACTCCATATCGCCGGTTACCTTATAATAATCCAACACGGAAATAATAAGATAAGCTGAATAATCATTGATCGTATTAATGTGCGTTTTATACGGCGGTTTTCCAAAAAGAGCGGTGATCGTCCTTTTTGTAACTGAAGGATCGTTGTAAAGATATTGCGAAATCATAAACGACTGATATGCGTCGCCTGACCATACCCAACGGTCACGTTTGATTCCGTCAAGAAAGAACTCACGGGAATTAAGATGAAAAGTATACGCGCACAGATCCCATATTTCGGAAACAATACCGTTATCGCAGGAAAAATGCGCTTTGTCCTCAAGAGGCAAATATTCATATTTTGCGTTGATATGGATCATTTCCGGTTTATCCGCTTTAACGAAAATATATCTGAAAGCCCTTGCTGGTAAAACAGAGCAATCAGTTTTTCCGACGCGATCCCGTATGATGGCATTTTCCGGATCAAGGGCCTCTTCAAGGCTTTCTCCGTAAATCAAAAATGCTTCATCATTATATGAATTTTTTATCGTAACGGGACCGAAGGTCTCTTTTCCGAAATCATATAATATACCCCCGTCAGTCGATTCTGCAGAAACAGGATTGATTATTTCATACATAAAAGGAAAAACCGAAGGATCGTCATCCGGAAGAAGATATTTGGGATCACATCCGACCGGGACAAGATGTCTATCGAAACATTCTGCGAGCCAAGTCTCGTCTGTAATAAGAATGTCACTGTTAATATACAGAGAAGGAAATTTTTCAATATCATATAGTTCAACACGAATATCATGTTCTCCTTTTTCAACATATATATCCGAATTGACCGGCAGCAGACTTCCATTAAATCTGACCATACCTTTGGAGTGTGTTCGAACGTTTATTATTCCGTCCTTCTCGGCGGTAAAATCTTTTTTGAAGCTGACGCTTGCCTCCGGACGCGAAATATGCCACTGACATGGATAATCAACGCCCTTTTCCTGACGTCTGCACGATAAAAGTAAATGGTGATAAATCTCATAATCTCCGTTATACCAGATCCATTTAGCCTGTTTCATATAATGTTCTCCAATTTATAATTTACAATGAATATAGCATATTAAAAATGTCAATGTCAAGAAAACTTATTGTTGAATTGTTCCGGGGAATCGGCGTACGGTTTTGTGCCCTTCACGGGGAAGCGGGGAATCAGTAAATTATAATTTAGCGCGCTGTTCGCGCGATAAACGCCGTTCGCCGTTCGCCGTT
>CAMOVW010000283.1 GCA_946627725.1 uncultured Clostridia bacterium | reverse complement strand
GCAGGCGTCTTTTACGGCGTTGATCTCGGCAAGAACCTCGTTATATTTTTCTTCTTTTACCATGCCGATGTTGATCACCATGTCGATCTCATCCGCGCCGTTTTTTACCGCGTCTGCCGCCTCAAAACACTTGACTGCGGTTGTTGCATAACCGTTCGGGAATCCGATCACGGTACAAACGGTAAGATCGCTTCCGAAGGTGTCCTTCGCCTGCTTCACAAAGCTGGGCGGAATACATACCGAAGCCGTATTATACTTTATACCGTCGCAACAAATGGCACATATCTCCTGCCACGTTGCCGAAGGGGCAAGCAGGGTATGATCGCATTTAGAAAGAATCTCTTTTAATTCCATAGTCTCCTCTTATTTTCCGTTCAGAATGCCGTATGCAACGTCAGGCACGTCAGACATGATGCAATCCGCGTTGATCTCTTTCAGCATGGTCATATCGTCGGCTTCATTGATGGTCCAATACTGCACGGCGATATTGTTTTTATGTGCATAGTTGGTCAGTTTTGAGGTGCCGAGCTTGATCAGAAACTGGTTCGCCGGGATCTGCAGCGCGGTGTATTTATAATATCCGGGGGCGGTATTCATGTTAAGTAAAGATGAGATATAAAACTCAAGCACCTCTGTAATGCTTGCGCTGCGGAGCATATCGGGATAGCAATCGTCAATATACCTTGTAATTTCGCCGTTGAACGTACCAACGATCACCTTCGGCAAAAGCTTTTTTGTACTCAGAATGGTATATAAAGCGTCCGCAGCCGCAAAACCGAGATCTTTTTTGTTTTTGATTTCAATAATATAACGGTATCCGCCGTGGCCTTCCAGCAGATCAAGCACTTCGTTCAGCGTAACTGCGTGCAGAGAGGCGGGCACGGCGCTTCCGCTCAGCCCCTTGTAAGGCGTATTGCCGTTGTCGTCCACAAATCCTTCGCCGAAATTGAGCTGCTTGAGCTCCGCCAGGGTATAGTTTTCCGGTCTTGCGCCGGTAACGCCGAACACCGCCGCGCTGTTTGTGGTGCGGTCAAGCGTGTCGTCATGCAGCAAAATGAGTTCGCCGTCTTTGGTGATATGCAGATCGAATTCAAAAATATCGGTTTTAAAGTCCTTTGAGCTGACGCATCCCTCAAACGCCATCAGCGTATTCTCGGGGAAGATGCCTCCGCCGGAACGGTGCGCGGAAACCATGGTCTGCCCGTAGGGCGTGATATACGTATTTGTGGTTTCGTAGGTAACGATCTCTTCGCTCCAGTTATGCGTGGCAACCAAAAACGCCCCGGCCAGCAATGCGAGTATGATCACCGGGATCAGGATCGCCGCGCGATGCTTCTTTTTCTTTTTCGGCGGATGCTTCGGCTCCGCTTCGTCTTCTTCTTGCTTCTGCGGCGCGGGATCGCTCTTTTTCGCAGGTGCCTTCTGTGCGGCAGGTGATTTCTGTTTTTTCTCCGCTTTGGCTTCAGCCGGTTTCTCACCCTCGGCATTCTCTGCCTGTACAGGGGCGGCGTCGGAAGCGGCAATCGCCGTCGGTTTCATTTTTTCTGTATTTCCCGAAGGCGCTTTGTTTGCCTTCTGCGGGGCGAACTCCCTGGTTTCGGAGCCGGCTTCTTTATTTTGCGCAAAGGGGTCAAGTTTTATTTCCATGATAACAGACCTCCTAATATAAATCTTTATAAAATATAATACAGGATTTCGTGATCGTTGTCAAGCAACGCGTTATTGACAAATCGAAATAAAATGTTATACTTAAACTAATAAAATAAAGGGAGAGCAGAATATGGACTTCAATCAGTTTTTATCAGACAAGCGTATTGCCGTTCCCACCCCCGAAAACGTGATCGACGGCACGGGCAGATGCTTTTTCGGCACCTTTGACAAAGAATTTGAAAAGATGGATTTTCTGAAGGCGGATCATCCCTCTTCCCTGCCGAACTTCTGCAACAAAGCAAAACTCACGCTGTGGGAGGCCTGCGAGATCAACTTTGACAAGGTTGTGATCCTCACCGCCGTGTGCGATATGGCGCTGTTCGGCACCGCCCTTACCGTGCTGTACGATAAACGCACCAAGAAGTGCACCAGCTGGCAGGAGATGCTGATTCCGGCGTCCAAAGCTGTGATCGCAAAAAATCTGCTGAACGGAAACGAATCCTATTCCAAAGCGAAAAACGTGAAGGTCCGCTTTGTTAACAACTTTGAAAAGGGCAAGGCCATTGTCAGCGGCACCGCAAACAGCAAAAAAGACGGGCTGCTCAGCTATCGCGTAGAGCTCACCCGCGTATCAAAGCCCAGCATCGTTTCCATCCCCTTCGGCGAGAACCGCCCGCTGTACAGCCAGAAGGATCTGTTCAGCGTAGAAGGCTATATCGATTATAACGGAGAGCGTCTGCACGCGAATTCCGCCAGCACAGCCATCATCGACGATCATCGCGGTTACTATCCCCGCCACTCCCATTACGATTGGGTCACCACCATGGGCAAAAAAGAGATCGACGGCAAAGAGCAGTATTTCGGCTTCAACCTCACCCGTAACCAGAGCATCGATCAGGATCAATACAACGAAAACCTGATCTGGTTTGAGGGCGACACCACTCTGCTCACCCCCGTGATCTTCCGCCACGAAACGGATAAGCTCTGGCACGTACAGGACGAGCACGGCATGGTGGATCTCACCTTTGATATCGGCGACGAGTTCCTGATGCGCGTGCCCGCGAAGGTGATCGATATCGATTACCACATCACCTTCGGCACCCTTTCCGGCTACGTATGCGACCCCAGCGGCAATAAATATATTCTGGACGGCATGACCGGCATCGGCGAGGATAAATCTCTGATCTTCTGAGTTAAATCACAAATAAAGAGCTTTCTGCAGATCAGAATCAAGGGATCTCATACGCAGAAAGCTCTTTTTGTGTTTACCGATGCTTCCGTATTCTTTCGATCTCTGCCAACAGCGCGCCGGCTTCGGGCTGATCTTTTACGGGATCCAATATTCTTTCAGCCTGTTTATAGTGTTTCTGTTCCATCATCTCCCGCGCTACCTGCACCGTAAACGCCACGGGCGAAAAACCGATCAGTTTTGTTCTTTCCGTATGACAGCAACAACACTCTGTTTCGGAATCTCTGTTCAACGCGCCGCAGGTGCACCGCCACAGATCTTTGCTTTCTTTATAAATATAACGCGCGTTACCTCCGTAAATCTTATGATAAGCATCCGCAACTTCAAAGCTCTTTAAGGCATTAAAAATCAGTTCAGCCTGTTCTATGGGCGTCCAGTCTTCTGTTTCGGTTTCATAATAAGAATTATCAGAATAAAACACTTTCAATCTTTTTACAGAAAAGGACCGTACCGTGTTATCCTTTAATAAAACATACGTATCGTCACCGAAACTCTGATAACGCTCGCATTGCAAATCAAGGTACATCTGTTGCTGAACACCCTTATCCGCACCGAAGCTATCTGCCAGAGAAAAAACAATTTCAGCGGCTTTGATGCTTTTTTCCATAAGACTGTACAGCTTTAACCGAATCATAACCTGATCGGTTTGCGTATTCTTTATCAAAGTGCCTTCTCTTATAACGAGAGGGCTGCCTTCCGCATAAAGATTCTTCTTTCCCTCATATAATGTTACGAACTTTTCATCGGTTTTCATGATCCCCGCGTTTTGAGCAGGGGTATCGGTTAAAGGCGTTTGAGGAACACTTCCTGCCCGATCGGGCAGCGCGGCAACCATGATCCACCCGCAGGCGCCGAAAAAGAAACAAATCCAGAAGTACTTACTGCTGTGCCACCCTTTCTCTTCGGCAATCGATTGAAAGGAGCTTGCCATGATCCCCTGAAAAACAAGGGCTGCAAATGACCCCAGAATACTTAACAGAATAACACCGCCGCTTACCATTTTTACACCTCATCATTTTTTATTTAATTATAGTCATTCTTTATGACTATTGTCAAGTATAACGCTACCATTCATCATTTATTTGGTGGTGATAATATGATCAGTTATGCACCGTTTTTGGGAAACAATAAAACAACGCGGTGAAAGCACATATTCCCGGATAACGAAACATGGGATCAGCAGCGCAACAATTAACCGCATGAGAAAAAGGAAGGCGAAACTTATGAAACTGAATCAGATCATATCCGTTGTACTTTTGGGCGTTGGTTTATCGATGGACGCGTTTGCCGTTTCGGTGTGCAAGGGGCTTGCCGTGGGCAAGGTGCAGATAAAGCATCTTCTTTCGGCGGGGGCCTGGTTCGGCGCGTTTCAGGCGATCATGCCGCTGCTCGGTTTCTTTTTGGGCGCATCCTTCCACAGTTACATAGAGGCTTTCGACCATTGGATCGCGTTTATACTGCTGCTGGGCATCGGCGGGAATATGCTGAAAGAGGCCTTTTCTGAAGAGGAATCAAAACCCGCAGATGCGTCCTTCGGCCTAAAAACCATGCTGATTATGGCGGTGGCCACCAGTATCGACGCTCTTGCCGTGGGCGTTGCGCTTGCCATGGACGAGGGCACAAACATCTGGATCAGCGCCGCCGTGATCGGAGTG
>CAMOVW010000282.1 GCA_946627725.1 uncultured Clostridia bacterium | reverse complement strand
AAACAATTCCGCCGCGCCCGCAGGCACGTCTTCCGGCGCAGAGGCGCTGCCGCAGGCGGAAGCGGACCATACCGACGCCGCTTCCTTTATCAGCCGCCTGGATACCGTAGGCGCGTATGTGAACAGCTTTATCGGCGGCATCGACGGCATCGGTCTCGGTCAAAAATTCAAGACCAGCGGTTTTGACTATAATTTTGTTACGATAGGTCAGTAACTTATAACATCAGGATCGCCGGTGAAGGTACTTTCATCGGGATCCTTTTTTTTGAAGCGGCGTGTTTGGCCGTACAGAAAGGAGAAGCGCGCAGACCGGGTCTGGGGAAGGGCGGCGGCCTGCGGCTGCAGTGGAAAGCTATGAATGAAAAGATCCTGATCGTGGATGACGACGCAAACATCTGCGAACTGCTTCGGCTGTACCTCTCAAAAGAGGGGTATACCCCTGTGATCGTAAACGACGGCATCTCCGCCGTGGAGGCGGTAGAAACCCAGAAACCGGCCCTTGTGCTGCTGGACGTGATGTTGCCCAAGCTTGACGGTTGGCAGGTGTGCCGCAAGGTACGTCAGACCAGCGACGTACCCATTATCATGATATCGGCAAAGGGCGAAACTTTTGATAAGATTCTCGGCCTGGAACTGGGCGCGGACGACTATGTGGTAAAGCCCTTTGAAACAAAAGAGGTGGTTGCCCGCATCAAGGCTGTGCTGCGGCGCAGCGTTGTGCCCGTAACCGAGCAGCCGAAGGAGGTCAGCTTTGAAAACCTGACCGTGAACATCACGAATTATGAGTTGAAGGTGAAGGGCGAAACCGTGTACGCGCCGCCCAAAGAGCTGGAGCTGCTGTTCCATCTGGCCAGCAATCCCAACCGGGTGTTCACCAGAGATCAGCTGCTGGATGAGGTGTGGGGCTTCGATTATTACGGCGACAGCCGCACCGTGGACGTACATATCAAACGCTTGAGAGAAAAACTGGAAGGAGTTTCCGATAAATGGGAGCTGAAAACGGTTTGGAGCGTAGGATATAAATTTGAAACAAAGGATGCCTGAGGCTTAACGGGTGAGTGTTTTGCTGAAATTGAAAAAGAGAATGCCCGGCAGCATGTTCAAAAGGTTTTTTACCTTTATGACGGTTACCATCATCTTCTGCGTTATGGTGGCAACCACGTCGCTGATGCTCTTTCTTTTCACTTTCTGGAAAAACGACAGGCTTACAAGGTTATCAGACGACGCTCTGAGCTTGTCCCGGAGCGTTTTCACTATTTATGAAGAGCACGCGGGGGAGAATATCTTTACCCGTGATACCGATCTGCTGAACGCGGCTTTCATCGCCGCGGCGGCCCATACGGACGCCGAAATGACCGTGCTCTCCGCCGACGGCAGAGTGATCTATTGCGATGAGCACGCGAATATCGGCAGTGGGGCGGCGAATAATAGTTATGTGTGCCCGGTGCATGCCGGTATGCAGACAGACGCCGCCATGCTGCAGCAGGCGTTGGAGCGTTATCCGCTGGCTTACACGGCGCAGACCCATGTGAATTTTCGCGAGGATGAGGTGTTTGTGGCCGTTGCCGCCGTTAAAACCTCCGACGGGGCCGTACATTACGTGATGGCGCTGCAGGATATGAGTACGGCGTATCTGCCCTATACCGCCCAATTTGTGCGTATGTTTCTGCGGGTGGCGCTGCTGGGCGTGTTTCTGGCCTTTATCGGGGCGCTGATCAGCTCTTACCGTATGGTGAGCCCGCTGAAGAAGATGACCGCCGTTACCAAGCAATACGCCGAGGGCGATTTCTCGGAGCGCATCAGCGCGCAGGATACCTACAGCGAGCTGGCGGAGTTTGCCGATTCCTTCAACTCCATGGCCGAGAGCCTTGAGCGCATGGAGCAATCACGCAGCAACTTTGTGGCCAACACATCGCACGAGCTGAAAACCCCCATGACCATCATCAGCGGGTTTATCGACGGCATTCTTGACGGCACCATCCCCCCGGAGCAGGAAGAGCACTATCTGAAGATCGTAAGCGAAGAAACGAAGCGGCTGGCGGGGCTTGTGGTGGCCATGCTGAACATCTCCAAAATCGAGGCCGGCAAGCTGGAGTTGTCGCTGAAGCAGGTGAACGTTACGAACCTGCTGTTTACCGTGATATTGGGCTTTGAGCAGGCGGTGGAGAAAAAACACATTTCGGTACAGGGGCTGGATACGGTTCCTACCGTGTTCGTTTCCGCCGACGAGACCCTACTGAGCCAGATCCTGTTCAACCTGATCGATAACGCGGTGAAGTTTACGCCGGATAACGGCACGATCTCGGTATCGCTCTCGCAGGAGGCGCAAAACGCCGTATTCTCGATCCGCAACACGGGCAAGGGGATACCGGAGGAGGATTGCGCCCTGATCTTTGAGCGGTTCTATAAGGTGGATAAATCGCGCGGGCAGGATTCCAGGAGCTTCGGTCTGGGCCTGTACATCGTAAAAAGCATTGTGGATCTGCACCGCGGCGCCATAGAGGTGCACAGCAAAGAAAACGAATACACCGAGTTTACCGTACGCCTGCCCGTAAAGCCGGAAACGGAAGAAATATAGTTTTTTAAACTTATTTTAATAAAATATACTATCATTATATAAAGGTATGAAAGAACTTATCCGAAAGGACGGAGAGATATGACAGACAACAATGATTATCTGAACGGCAATAACGATGCGCCGCAGGAGCCGGAGAAGAACGGGGCGGAGGAATTTATCAACGCCTCCCGCGAGGCGTCCGACGCTTTTATGCATAACAGCGCCGATACGGACGAACCTGCGCCCACGCCGGAATCGGGCGACGCCTCTGATGTGGGGGAGTCTGTACAGCAGAATGACGCGGGGGAGCCTGCCCGGCCCTCGGGAGAGTATCATTATACCCGCGAGCAGCAGTATAAAGAGCGTCCTCCGGTGGATCCCGCCGGCGGTCAAACACAGCAGGGTTATCCTTACGGGCAGGATCCTTACCGCCCTCAGGGCGCAAATCCCTATCGGCAGCAGCCGAACGCCCGCCCTTATGGCAACCCTTACGCGCAGCAGGACCGGCGCCCCAACGTGAATCCCTATTCGCAGAACCGGCAGGGCGGCTATCCCTACGGTGCGAATCAGAATGATCGTTACGCCTATTCCGAGCAGCCCTCCGGCGGAAAGAAAAAGAAGAACGGCAGCGTGGTTGTGATCGCCGTGCTGGCGGCGCTGCTGTTTGTGGCCCTGGGCGTTGTGATGAGCGGCGTGATCCGTTCCAACCGCAACGGCGGCAGTTCCACGCCCGCGGCGCACAGCGAAACCGAGCGCTCCGGTGAAAAGATCGAGAATGTGGAAGAGGCCACCACCGCGTCTTCGCCGAAAACCACCCCGAAAACGGAAGGGGACGCCATGGCCCCCACGGATATCTATAACGCCGTGCTGCCCTCCAGCGTGGGCATTCTGGTGTATTCCAATTCCTCAAAAAGCCTTGCTTCTGAAGGCTCCGGCGTGATTTATTCCGAAGATAAGGACGGCAAGTATACCTATATCGTTACCTGCGCGCATGTAATCAGCGGTGCGGGGCAGAATATCGTGGTGCAGCTCCATAACGAAAAAGAATATACCGCGCAGGTTGTTGGGTTCGATTCCAGAACCGATATCGGCGTGGTGCGCATCGAGGCCAACGGTCTTACCGCCATTGAAATCGGAGATTCCTCCAGCCTGCAGGTGGGAGATACGATCTACGCCATAGGCAACCCCGGCGGCACCGAGTTTGCAAACACCTTTACAAACGGCATTGTAACGGCGCTGGATCGCCCCGTTTCCTCCTCCTCCACCGGCTATACAATGGAATGCATCCAGCACAACGCGGCCATCAACCCAGGCAACTCCGGCGGCGCGCTGATAAACGTTTACGGCCAGCTGATCGGTATCAACTCCATGAAGATCGTTGCCGCGGATTACGAGGGCATGGGCTTTGCGGTACCCTCTTCCGTATTCACCGAGGTGGTGAATGAGATCGTGGTGAACGGCTATGTGACCAACCGTCCCAAGATCGGCATCTCTTATCTGAAGGCCAGCGCGGAACAGGCTTACGCCATGTTCGTGGCCATCAAGGGCCTGCCCAGCGGCTCCATCATCGTGGCCAGCGTTGCCGAGGACAGTGATTTCTACGGCAAATTGCAGAAGGGCGATCTGATTACCAGCATCAACGGCGACGACCTGAACACCGCGGCCGACCTCGCGGCGATGATCGAAGAAATGAAGGTGGGCGATACCATCACCCTGAAGGTGGTGCGTATACAGAAGGATTACAACTACGAAGAATTCACCTTCACAGGCAAACTGGTTGAGGATAAAGCCAATACGACCACACAGGAAGAAGAAACCACAACCGACAACGGCTTCGACGATTTCTTCGGTCGCTACTTCGGCGAAGATTTTGACGATTATTTCGGCACTCCGTAACAGAATATGTTTCCGTATCCCCGCTTCGGCGGGGAGTTTTTTTTGGGGGAAGGGAATGCGGTAAATTATAATTTATCGAGAAGCATTGAGCGTATAGCGTATAGCGTTGAGCC
>CAMOVW010000281.1 GCA_946627725.1 uncultured Clostridia bacterium | reverse complement strand
CCGTCCGCCCGCCGGTAAGAGAGGAGGGCGTCCAGCGGGGATTTGCCGTTTTTCAGAAACCGGGGATCCGTTTCCGGGTCTATGCCGCAGCAGCACAGGGCTGTGATCACCACCGCGCTGCTCTCGCAGTTTTCGATGTTTTCTTCGGTAAAGCCGCCGTTTTCCGTCTGCGCGGCGGAAAGAACCTTCAGCGCGTCGTCCGCGGCCCGCTTCACTTCTTCGTTTTTGCCGTACAGCGGGGCGAGGGCGATCAGCGCCATGGCGGTGATATCGGTATCGGGCGCGTCGCCCCGCATGTTCCAGCCGCCGCCGGGCAGCGCGCGGGAGAGCAGGTCGCGCACAAGGCTCTCTTCCGTATTGATCGCGTCCGCCGGTGCGGTATACTGCCGGGTATGCAGCGCGATCAGCGCCCAGATAAAGCCGTTTACCCCCTGCCTGCCGATGTTCTTCCGGTAAAAAATACCGTCGTTCAGCAGATTTACCGGGTTGCTCTGCCCGTTTAAGGCAAAGCAGGTGGGGTCCGCCCCGCAGGCGAGGGCCGCAAGGGTGATGCGGTGCCATTCGGTGGCTTTGTTGGAACTGAGCTTTTCCGGGGTGAGGTAGCGCTGCCGCACGTTTTCCCGCAGGGCGGCAAGGTAGGCGGGGTAGTCGTCCTCCAGCCCCAGCGCCGCCATGCCGAAGGGGTACCAATCCCCGGCGGTGCTGCCCGCGCCGTTCAGAAATTCACCGGCAAACAGGGGTTCCTCCGGCGTTTTGCCGAGGGACGCTTTCTTGTAGTCCACAATGCCCTGCGCCGTTTGCAGCAGATCGTTTGCGGGCGTTTCGGCGGCGTTTGCGGGTACCGAGAACAGCGAAAGGATCTTTTTTATCAGGTTTTGCAGTATCCGCCGCAGCTTTGCAGCGGCCGTGAGTTCGGTATCGGGGCGCAGGTCGTAAAGGGTGTTCAGCCCGTTCTGCTGCCGCCACAGGGATACCAGCGCGTAGCTGGCCTGGTCGGTGGCAAGGTAGTTGTAGCCCCCCGCAGCGGCGGCGGGGTTTTCGGGGTCCGCCGTATAGGAGTGGGTAAAGCTGCCGTCCGCCAGCCGATAGGTCAGAAGCCCGTCCAGCACCGTGCTGCCGTTTTTGATGAAACGGCTGTCCTTCAGCGGGTCGATGCCGAGGCTTGTAAGGGCGGTGAGCACCTGCGCGGTGCTTTCGGCGTTAAAAAGCCCGTAGGAGCCGAAATCCCCGGTCGGCCGCTGGCAGCCCGCAAGAAACGTGAGCGCCTCGTTTACCGCCGCCGTTACGGCGGTATCGCCCGCCCGGTAGAAGGGGGCGAGGGCGGTAAGGGTCATGGCGGTAACGTCCACGTCGGAGGCGCCTCCCATCAGCGACGAGATGCTCCAACCGCCGTCCGGCAGGCGCAGTTCCAGAATGCGGTCTATCAGGTCCCGTTCGGTGTGCGCTGTTTCGCCCGTAAGGGGAATATCCCGCATCTTCAGCGCGATCAGGCCGAAATCCAGCGACATCAGCGCAATGCGCTTCAGCGGGGTGGCGTTATATACGGTAGCCGCCGTGATACAGAAGGATTCATCCTGCCCCATGGCGGAAAGCGCAATGGCGGGGCGGAAGTATTCCGTAAGCTTCGTGCCGGCCTTTACGCCGGTTTCGGCGTAGGTTTTATCCAGCTTCTGCTGTACCGCCGCAACGTAAACGGGGTAGTTTTCGTTATAATAAAAAACCGGTTTTTTGCCCGGGTCGGTGCGGCTGTAGCGCGCCATGGCAAAGGCGGCCCAATCCCCGGTGCCGGTACCGGCGTTTTTTTCAAGGTAATCGGAGTCCGCCAGCAGGCTGTTGCCGGCGGTCACGTGGGCGCGGCGGGCGGCGAAGGCGGATGTGATCAGCGCGTCCAGATCCGGCGTTTTGGTCTCCGCGCCCGCCACGGGCAAAAACGCAAAAAGAAGCAGAACTGCGCCTAAAAAGACGCAGCCTGCTTTTCGGATCTTTATATGATAACAGCGGGTGTTCATCTGTTGGCAAGACCGGCAAAGAAATCGCCTATGGTCTTGAAGATGTTCTTAAAGAAGTTCAGAAAGCTGAACACGGCGTCCTTCAGTTTGTCGAGAATGGTTTTCTCAGCGGGCTTTTCGGGCTCTTCGGGCGCGGGTTCGGGCTTTACTACGGTGATGGTTACGTTGTCCTCATCCTTGAGGGTGGTTTCCTGAGTCTGATAATCCGTGGTGTAGAACTTGCTGTTCACGGTGATCACGGTGCCGTTCTTCACGGGGATATCGCGCATATACTTGTAGGATACGCCGTCCGCGGTGTAGGTAACAACGGAACCGTAATTCTTGTTCTCCGCGCCGATCTTAACGGAAGCGGTGTTCTCGTCCACGTTCAGCGTGTATTCCTTTACGTCCGCGCTGAAAGCGGGGGTAAGGGTACCGGCGGAAACGTTCATGCCGGTGAAGGCGGCGGTGGCGTCGTTGAAATTGTTGCCGATATCCGCGCCCATGCCGCAGGTGTAGAGCATTTCGATCACGTCGCCGTTATCGGCGTAATAATCACTCACGCCGGAGGAAGCGAACCAGTTGTTGATTTTGATCATCCAGCCGGAGAAATAATACATATATTCGTCGTCCGGGGTGATGGAGCCTTCGCCGAAGTTTTCTACGGTAACGCCGTCTTTGGTGAAGGTGATGTTCTGCAGATAGAATCCGCCCTGGTAAGCGGTGGTTCCCCAGGCGTTGTAAGTGATGCCGTTCATCTCAAACAGACGAACCAGTGCGCTTGCAACGGTTTCGCCCTCGTAATAGGGCACCTGCGTCGGGGCAACGATGGCGCCGAAGGGCGCTGCGTATTCGATCTCGTCCTCGTCCATGTCGCCCATGGTCATAAGATAGTCTCTGTCGCCGTTATCGGTGATGCTTACGGTCACGTAGCCTGCGGGTGTGTCCGCCGCCAGCGCCGTAAGAGGCAGGCATGTGAGCAGCATAAGCGCCGCAAGCAGAATACCGATCATTTTTTTCATTGTCAGATCGTCTCCTTTATTTTTTTTACGATTATAACTACAGCCAGTGCGGCTACCGGTACCACCGCTGCGGCTGAGATTACCAGAATGCGTTTTATTGAAGATTTTTTGCCGTTCGCCGCCGCGCCGTTTTCGGAAACGCCCGTCTGCGCCGATTCTGCGGTATACGCGGATGCGGCGGTTTGCGTATAGAGCTCGGTGGAGGGCTCTGCGGTGGAATAAACCCGGGTTGTACCCGATACGGAAACGGTGGTGGGCGCCGCCGTGGTATGCACCGGCGCGGTGGTTGTAACCGCCGGCAGCGTGGCGGAGGGTTCCTCCGATACCGTGTTTACAGCCGACGTGGTTTGCGCTGCTGCGGTGGTTTGCGCTGTGCGGGTCGTCGTCTGCGGCGCGCGGGCTGTGGTTTGCGGCGCTTTTGTTGTGGGCGGCGTCGGTTTTGTGGTTGCGGGCGGGGCTTTCGTGGTCGGCTGCGTGGTCGCTGCGGTGGGCGTTTTCCCCATTGCCGCGTCATAGTCCTTTTGCAGCGCGGGTTCCGCGCCGCCCACGTCCGCGCCGAGGCACAGGGTAAACTGCAGGCGCAGCGTGTCTCCCGCTTTCAGATATACGCTGCCAAGGTCCTTCTGGGTGTAATCGCCGTTCAGGCAATACATCCAACCCGAAAGATCCGTGTATACGAATTCGCCCAGGTATCCCTCTGAATTGGTTTCGTAATCGGTTTCGTCAAAATAGCCCGTATGGGTGTTGAGATATGCCTTCAGCGGCGCTGAAATTTCGGTGCGCAGTGTCAGCTTCTGCGGTTTTTTTACCGGGTAAAGGGCTGAGGCGCAGCGGTAGCCGTTATAGCTGCCGGTTTTATCGCCGTCCGCGATATAGGCGAGGTAAAAGGCGCTGTCCGGCGCGCCGCCGTAAAACGCGGTGTATCCGCATTCCGCCAGCACGCGCAGCAGCGTAACGCTGGCCCGTTCGCCCGGCGCGGCGGCGGTGGGCGGAACGATATAGCCGCCGCCTACGGTAAACGCCTCCACGCTCACGGTGGCGGTACCGGCGGCAAAAGAGGGTAGGGGAATGGAAAATATGAAAAGCAATATAGCGGATATCAGCCAAATGATTCGTTTCATAAAAGCGAAACCCTTTCTGTACAATGAAAAAACGCCGTACCCTTCGGTTCGGCGCGGCAAATACCAAATAAAAGCCCTTGCGAGCTCAATCTGCCATCGCACCTTCCCCGGGACCGACCGGTCCGTTTGCCCGAAAGTGATTTCTGCATACGATCGGCGCAAGCATTCCGACTTGGGGGCCTTTCGCCCGGTTACGGTAATGGCGGTTGCATCGGATTTTCACCGAAATTTCCTTGCTGCCAATCGATTATGTTTTTATATTAGCACCTGCAAACAGTTTTGTCAATAAGCATCTTGATTTTTTTGGGCGGGAAAAGTAAAATGGGGGAAAGGTAAATTATAATTTATCGCGCTGTTTGCGCGATAAACGCCGTTCGCCGTTCGCCGTTTGCCGTTTGCAATGCGGTGGGGACGCCGAACGGTAGGGCGGCATTTTATGCCGCGTTAATTACAAAAGGACGGAATATACTTTTGTT
>CAMOVW010000280.1 GCA_946627725.1 uncultured Clostridia bacterium | reverse complement strand
TGCGAACGGCAAACGGCGAACGGCGAACGGCGTTTATCGCGCGAACAGCGCGATATATTATAATTTGCCCCAACTTCCCTTCCCGCATTTCTCAAATACACTTCCCTTCCCGAATTCCTCAAAAAAGCCCTTGCATGGCTTACGCGCGTATGATACAATATAATATATAAAGAGGAGGATGCGCTGATGCTGAAGCTCATTTCTTGGAATGTGAACGGCCTGAGAGCCGTGGTGAATAAAGATTTTTGTGATATATTTCGGTCGCTGGACGCCGACTTTTTTTGTTTGCAGGAAACAAAACTGCAGGCCGGGCAGATCGACCTCGCCTTTGACGGTTACGAATCTTACTGGAATTACGCCGAAAAGAAGGGATATTCCGGCACCTGCATTTTTACGAAGCACACGCCGCAAAACGTATATTACGGCCTCGGCATACCGGAACACGATACGGAGGGCCGCGTGATCACGCTGGAATACCCCGGTTTTTATATTACCACCGTATATACGCCCAACGCGAAGGAGGATCTCTCCCGCCTTGATTACCGGCAGCAGTGGGAAGACGATTTTCTTTCCTTCATCAACACGCTGCGGGAGAAGAAGCCGGTGATCTTCTGCGGCGATCTGAACGTGGCGCACAAAGAGATCGACCTGAAAAATCCCAAGCCGAATCGGGGCCATGCCGGTTTTACGGACGAGGAACGCGCAAAATTCGACGCACTTCTTGCGGCCGGCTACACCGATACGTTCCGGTATTTTTATCCGGACAAAGAAAACGCCTATTCCTGGTGGAGCTACCGGTTCAACGCGCGGAAAAACAACGCAGGCTGGCGGATCGACTATTTTATTGCCGACGCCGCCTTGAACGGCAAACTGCTGAACGCGGATATCCTGCAAGATATTTACGGTTCGGATCACTGCCCCGTTTCGCTTACGGTAGACCTGAACCCATAACCAAAAGGAGACAACCATGAGAAAAAACCAGATCCTGTCAGGCTGGATATATACGGGGCCGAACGGCGCGGAGGACAGTATCTCGCTACCGATGGACCGCCCTGCCGCGGATACCGCGGAAACCTTTGCGCTCACGCGGGAGATACAGATCCCCACAGACGAAAAAAACGTTTCTTTTTATCTCGAAACCCGCTGCCTGAGCGGCAAATGCACGGTTTACGTAGACGGAGAACGGGCCGGAAGCTATCACAGCTTATTTGCGCCCTTTCTCACCGACCTGAGCGGACTGATCAAAAAAGGAACCGTACAAACCCTGCGGCTGGAGATCGAGCCCGTATCCCGGCCGGACGGACGCTTTACCTTCGGCGGCGCAAGGCTGATCAGCACCCGTCAATCCCACTTTGCGCTCTCTAACAGCGCAGATCCCATCCGGGTGCGCACCGTATTCACCAAAGAAGGCGTTCGCGTGCTGCTGCACGCGCAAATCGAGAATCCGAACAATTACGACGTGGTCCTGTTTCGGCTGTGCTCGCCCGAAGGCATCCTTCTGGATGTGAAATCCGCCCGGCCCACCGCGGCGGACAGCGTTTTTGAACTGCCCGCGCCGCAGCTTTGGGAGGGCGTTCACGCGGCGTATAAATACCGCGCCGAAGTGATACTGCAGCGGGACACCGAGATCATCGACCTTACGGAGGTCAAATTCGGCATACGCAGATTTGAGCCCTCCGAAAACGGATTTTTTATGCTCAACGGCATCAAGCTGCCCCTGAACGGCGCGTTTTTACACGGCGCCGGTACGCTGGAGGAACTGAACAGCCTGCGCGCGCTGGACGCAAACCTTGTGGGGCTGAGCGCCATCGACATGAAAGAAGAGGTGCTCAATCGCTGCGACGAGCTGGGCATTATGGTGTTCTTCCGCTTCCCCGATACCGGCGACGACCGCGATCTGGATGAGCTTGCCCGCCTGACCCGCCTGCTTGCGCACCACCCCAGCGTGGCTTTTCTTGCGTACAAAACGCAGGACCCCGCCTACGGAAAAGGATTCTGCAACACCGTAAAAGAGAATTCACAGTATATCTACACCGCCGGGGATTGCGCCATACTTGAAAACGAAGCGCTCAGCGACGCGGTGCCCGACGTGCTGTTTCTGAACTATACGGTTTCAACGGAGAAAAACGGCTTCAACGAGCTGCAAAGCCGCTTTGAAGAGGTTTTGGAAGCGCATCCGAATTACCGTTTTGCCGTGTTCCCCGCCGCGCCGACGTGCGACGCCGGGCTGCATTCCGACGCGCCCGCCGTGCCGGACGGCTCGCAGGAGTATTTTTCGCACTGGCACGCCCGCGTGTGGGAGATTTTCAGCAAGCATAAAAACGTGGTTTGTTACTTCACCGGTAAGCTGCGGGACGGCGCCGCCGAAGAAGAGCGCACCGGCCTGATCACGTTTGACGGCAATACCCAAAAGGACGCCTATTGGTTTTACAAAACGCGCTTTTCCGCCGAGGATTTTGTAAAACTCGCTTCCCTGCCCCCCAGAGTGGCGCAAAAAACCGTAAAGGTGAAATGCTATACCAATGCAAAAAAACTGACCCTGTTCGTCAACGACAAAAACAAAAAGAAGTGGCAGGCGACGCGCCTGTCGGAAGGGGTATATCAGTTTGAAGATATCCGGCTGAAACGCCGCGAAAATACGATACGCGTTTCCGGCGATACGGGAGAAGACCGCGCAGAGATCTCCCGGGTCAGAAAAAAACTGCTGAAATAACCCGATTCCGTTTTTGGAAATTTAAGTATAATCAGAGCCCTTTCGTGCAATACTGTTTGCCGGGAGGGATTTTTTGTTTGCCATCAAAACAAGGGCGCGCTATCTGACGCACGGAATAAAAACAAAGGCGATGCTGTTTTCACTGCTGCCGCAGGCCGCATTGATCGGCTGCGCGGTCAGCCTTCTTACGGGGACGCTCTGCGCCGCGTACGGAACGGGCGCGGTATTTGCCGGAAGCCCGGCGGAGGGTATCTTCCGCAGCGCCGCAGCAGCAAAGGCGACGCCGTGGCTCTGTTTTATTGCGTCGCTGTTGTTTTTGATATGGTTCCGGGCGCTGCGCTTTACATTGCGCGCGGTCTATTATCATCAAGCAGACGCAAACCAGCTTCCGCCCCGCAGCTTTATATCGCTGAAAACCGGCCTGCGCACCCTGTATTGCGATCTGCAGCTGGGGCTGCGAAAGAGCGGATGGTTTGCGCTGTTTCTGCTGCCCGCAGGCATAACGGCGCTCTTATTGTGGCTTATACTGCGCCGGCGGGGGCTGCCCGCGCCGCTGCTGTTCGCAGGCGCGGCGCTTGCGGGTCTGCAGCTGCTTTGCGGGGCGGCAACGGCCTTTTTTGTTAACCGGCGCTACTGCCTTACACGCTACCTGATGTACCTGAACCCTATGATCCGGGTGCGGGACGCCATTACCTCCGGCGTGCTGCTCACCCGGGGCCGCAGAGGGCTTGCCGCCGCCTGCAGATTGAGCGCGCTGCCCTGGCAGGCGCTGCGCTTTTTTGCGCCCGCAAGGCCCTTCGGCAACGCCTACGCCGCCCTGCTCGACACGGTACTATGCGAAACGATTTTTGCGGAAGACAAAACAAAAATAAAGGCGCCGGCGGTAACGTTTTTTATCGGGAAAAAAACAAAAATAACAGAATTAAAATGAAACTTAAGAAATTCTTTAAAGTTCAATTTAGGTTTCAGGGGTAAATTATATACAGAACCTGCGGATACCCGGAGAAGCTTCGGAAATTAGGACCTTCCAAAAACTTACCGAACCGCAAAAATTGATAATTATCTCTATTTGACCCCTTCCTTTATATCAGTTTTTCCCTTCTTTCCCCTGAACTTACGGCAGAAGCAACCGCTTCTGCCGTTAAGTTTTTAAATAAGAAACAAACAAATGTTTGCATTTCGGAAACATTTGTGCTATAATGAATTAAAAATAGTTTTATAAAGGAGATTCGTATGAAAGAACTGAATGAAACCCAGCGTAAAATGTACGAATATCTTGCGGAACAGGCGCAGCGCGGCGTGGTTCCTTCGGTGCGGGAGATCGGCAGCCACGTGGGGCTGAAATCCACCGGTTCCGTGCAGCGCTATCTGGAACGGCTCGAAGAGGCCGGTTATATCGAACGGGACCCGATGCTGAGCCGCTCCATACGTGTAAAAGGCGAAAAGCAGCCCACCGTGCAGGTGCCGCTGCTGGGCACCGTTACCGCCGGTATGCCGATCCTTGCCCACGAATCCATTGAGGGTTACGTGCCCTTTATGGGGCATACCGGCAGCGACAAAAGCCTGTTTGCCCTGCGCGTAAGGGGCGACAGCATGATCAACGCCGGTATTTTAAGCGGCGATATCATCATCGCCGAAAAAACGCCCACCGCCGCCAACGGCGAGATCGTGGTGGCGCTGCTGGAAGACGAGGCAACCGTAAAACGGTTTTACAAAGAAAACGGCCATTTCCGCCTGCAGCCGGAAAACGACGATTACGCACCCATCATTTCGGACGAAGTGATCGTATTGGGAAAAGTGATATCGCTGATCCGCAATTATTAAAAAACGCTCCCCCGCCTTTTATGAAGTGACCCCAAAAAGTTAGACAAAGTTTTTAATAAAACCTTGTACAAACTG
>CAMOVW010000279.1 GCA_946627725.1 uncultured Clostridia bacterium | reverse complement strand
TAGAAAGTGGTCTCGCACAGGATACCGGTTGAGGCGTCCAGAATACCGGCGGGGGCGATATGATCGTGAGAAGGATCTGTGCAGTAAGTGTTGGCCTGGGTATAGCCCTCGGGCAGCTTGACGTCCACGCCGTAGCAGGTGGCGCCGAAGGATTCGGAATCCGTATGGATAATGCCGTCGGCGTTCACTTTGTTCCAGGAATCGCAGATATGATACAGCGGAACATTATAATCCACGATATCAAAGAATTCGATTCCTGCGGCCTGCGCTTCCAGAATATATTCGCGAGAATGAACCTGCGCGTTATAATACCAATCCGCCTGTTCGCGGATCAGCGCGTCTTCCGGATCGGAAAGATACTTTTCACGGCAATCAGGGTAATCCTTGGAGGGGATCAGCGCCCACAGGCAGGTGCTGTTTTCAAGATATTCTTCAATCAGCGTATCTACGGCGATATCAAGGATGCGGTTCACATCGGCGTTGGGCAGATAACGCAGGATCATCGGAATCAGATATGAGAGCCATTCCTGATCCTTGCCGAGCAGCGACGGGAACATATACCCGTAAAGCGCGTCGTCGTCATCCAGAAGCCCGTAATGATAGATATCGCCCAGCACAGCCGCGCCGTCCGCCGCGGGAACGACAAGCACCACACGGTGAATATCGTCCGCGATGTTCAGGCCCTTATCCTTATAAATCTGCATCAGCGCGTTGAAGATGGACCCGCCCTGGCTGATGGGCGCAAGATTCACCTTTGCGCTGCCGGTTTCTTTTTTTGCGATCTGGATCAGCTCAAAAAGATCCGCAGCGACCTCATACAGATTACCCAGCGATTCGTATGAGAAGAAATACAGGTGATCGAGCCCGGCCTTAGCGGCGAAATCACGCAGCGGGATCTGATTCAGCGCGTATTCCCTGTCGAATTCCGAAAGATTGGCAAGGCTTGTGTTATACTTTACGGCTCTTACGTTATAAATAAAATTACCGTCGGAATCGCTTTTCACTTTTCCGCCGATCACCTCTCCCAGAACGGAAGCGATCGCGTGCGCGGCGGCGGCGTCCTTATCCTTCTGCAGCATCAGAAGCTTGCCGATCGGTAGAAGCGCGTCTTTTAATGCGGCCTTAACGATATCTGCGGTGGCGTCAAGATAAAACGGCTTATCGTAAGGCGTACCGTCGGAACGAACCATTTCGACACCGTTTTCATCATAAAGGCGCACATCGGACTGGAACACGCCGGGAATCACGATCGATGGATAATACTGCGCCTCAACATTATCCGCCGCAGCGCCGAGCAGCATCATCTGCCCGGTGAACAACAGAACCGCCGTAAGAAGCACCGCAAGCGATTTGAAAAATGTGTTTTTCATGGTAGCTCCTTCCATTTATGAAAATTATAAATCAATTATAACAAATCGTTTATCGGAATTCAAGTTTTTATTGCGATAAAATACATTCTGTGTTATGATAAAAAAGGTGATGAATTATGATATGTTTTGCACAAAAAGAATACGTTTTTCCGTTGGGGAGCGTTACTCCGAGCTGCCACGCCTCCACGGTGCTGCCGCTGGCAGACGGCAGCGTACTTGCCGCATGGTTCGGCGGACGATATGAGAAACACAGCAGCGTAGAGATATACACGTCGATCCGCGCCGGAAACAGGCAGTGGAGCGCGCCCACGTGTGTTTCCGAAAACGACGCCGTACCTCACTGGAACCCGGTGCTGCATCTGCGCCGGGACGGCACGATCCTATTATATTATAAATACGGATATGAAGTAGAGGATTGGATCACGAAATACGTTACCAGCGCAGACGGCGGCCTTACCTGGAGCGCGCCGCGGGAGCTTGTACCCGGAGACCGCAGCGGCGGGCGCGGCCCGGTAAAAAACAAATGTCTGCAAACAAAATCGGGGTTGCTGATCGCGCCTGCGTCCACAGAACAGAACGATCTGTGGCTCCCTTTTATGGATCTGAGCTATGACGACGGAATCACATGGCAAAAAACGCCGCTGATGGAACGCGCGAAATACAAAGGCGCAAACGTGCATCTGATTCAGCCCACGCTTTGGGAAGACAGCGCCGGAGGGATCCACTGCTTTATGCGCTCCGATAAAGGGGCGGTATACCGCAGCGATTCCGCAGACGGAGGTTACACATGGAAGAAGCCCGGCAGAACGCGGATCCCAAACAACAACAGCGGGCTTGATTGCTGCACGGATCACAAAAATCGCCTGTGGCTCGTGTATAATCCCGTAAAGGAGAACTGGGGCGTTCGTTATCCGCTCACACTTGCGTGTTTGAACGAAGACGGAAAGGACCTGCGGGATATGCTGGTTCTGGAACCCGGCCCGGGAGAGTTTTCTTACCCCGCGATCGTATACAGCGACAACGCGCTGCATATCACCTACACGCATAAGCGGAAACAGATCGTTTACTGGAAAATAAATCTTGAAGAATAAATCGGAATGTGTTAAACTGAAAACAGAATCCAAAGGAGGAATGAGATCATGAAAAACATCAAAAAACTGATCGCGGTCATACTTGCGGCGTCTTTACTGGCCGTATGCTTTATTACGCCTGCCGCCGCCGTAACCGACTACAGCGCTACAGGCTACTCTGCCACGGAAAAAATGAGCCACTCATTTTACAAATTTGTGGACAAACTGATCGATATGCTGGGTAAGATATTCAACCTGTTTCTGCCCGGGCTTAACTGGACGGGACGCATTCCGTCCGTAAACACCTACACACCCCCCACAGGTTTCCGCGGTGAGAGCAGATTCGATACCGCCGTACACGAAAACGCGAAGTGGAGCATGGGCTTTGCGGACGCATCCCTGCTTGCGGGGCTGGATCTTTCCACCGGGGATTATTATCTTGCGGGTTCGCTGGAGGCGCTTTCCGGCAGAACGCCCACCGCGATCATCGACGATCAGACCGTGAACACCTACGCCATTTCGGACGGGATCAGCGGCACGGTGGTGCACGTGGTGCTGGACGGCTACGGCATCGCCCGCGGCGACGTGCTCACGATCCGGGAGCGGCTTGCGGATTTTGCGGCGAAGAACAATATCATCGCGCTGAACGTTTCCGTGCTGCATCAGCACAGCTGCATCGACACACTGGGACTCAGCGCTCCCCTGCTGCCCGCCCTTGCGAAGAACCCCGCCGGCACACTGCTCGTGAAGGACGACACCACCTCTCTGAGCGGCAAAAACGCCGTTTTTATGAACAATCTCTTCAAGGTTGTTGAGATCACCGTAAAAGAAGCGGTTGCAGCCATGACCCCCGGCGAGCTGTATTACGGCAACGCGGACGTATCCGAATTCATTTACGACAAACGCGAACCCATCACGTTCGACGGCGATATCCATCGCATCAGATTCATTCCCGATAACGCCTCCGCCAATGAGATCTGGCTGTGCGAAGCCGGTATCCACTGCGTCGGCTTCGGCGCCGCACCCGACGTGCTTTCTTCCGACTATCCTTATTATCTGAAACAGTATGTCAAAAACGCCGTTGGCGCAGATCTTGTGTTTATTGAAGGCGCAGAGCTTGCCATTACCACGGATTACGATACGCTCACCTATGACGACAGCCAGCCCGACAGCAAGCTGAAAGCCATGGGCAAAGCGCTGGGCGACAGATTGATCTCCATTAATAACGACCGGCAGCTTGCTCCCGTACTGAACATCAAGCTGCAAGAGATGTTTATCAGCGCGGATAACGAGATCCTTACCCTTGCGGTACGCGAAGGCCTGATCAACAGCGTGGTAGCGAGAGACGGCCTGAAATATAAGCTTGTATCGGAAATCGGCTATATGGAACTGGGCAACGAGCTGGGTATTCTGCTGGCGCCCGGCGAGCTTGCCCCCGAGATCCTTTGGGGCGGCGCTGCCTCTGCGGACGCAAGCTGGAGCGGCGAGAGCTGGGATTACCCCACGCTTGAAAGCATTTGCGGCGCAGAGAAGCTGATCTGCTTCGGCCTGTGCAACGATCAGATCGGCTACGTGATCTGCGATAACGACGTGCGCTCGTATCTCACTGAAAACGAAGAGATCGTAGCCGCTTCCTTCTCCTCCGCATCCACGATCGTTGAGAGCTTTACCGCACTGATCAACAGCGTGAAATAACAAAACTTAATAATTTGCGCCTCCGACCGGATCGGGGGCGCCTTTTCGTTCTTCACGGAAAGCTGTGAAGCTCCGCTTTTTATGTTATTACAAATTCTTTTCCATAAGCACCATGGCGCAGCAGCCGAGAAGGAACGAAAATCCGGAAAGCGTCTTTCCCGCGAGCCGGTTGGCGTCCTCCGTGATGTCCGTGGTAATGATATACAGCATGGTGCCGCCCGCAAGGCACAACAGAAACGGCAATACGGCGCCGGTAATGGATGCGGCGAAATACCCGAGAAAGGTACCAAAGATCTCGATCACACCGGTAAGAACAGAGACCAGCAGCGCTTTTTTACGACGAACGCCGATATGCACAAGCGGCGGCAGAACGATCATCCCCTCAGGGATATTCTGCAGGGCGATACCCGCGGCAACGGCGGCGGCTCTTGAAAAATCACCGGTTCCGAGCGCCACCCCCGCGGCGATCCCCTCCGGA
>CAMOVW010000278.1 GCA_946627725.1 uncultured Clostridia bacterium | reverse complement strand
TTGAGAACATGGGCGCGCAGCTTGTAAAAGAAGTTGCCACCAAGACCAACGACGTGGCCGGCGACGGCACCACCACCGCTACCCTGCTTGCGCAGGCGCTGGTAAGCGAAGGCATGAAGAACGTGGCCGCGGGCGCAAACCCCATGGTAGTAAAGAAGGGCATCCAGAAGGCCGTTGACGCTGCCGTTGCAGGCCTGAAAGCCAACGCAAAGCCCGTATCCTCCTCCGCCGACATCACCCGTATCGCCACCGTTTCCAGCGGCGACGAGACCGTTGGCGCGCTGATCGCGGAAGCGATGGAAAAGGTTTCCGCCGACGGCGTGATCACCGTGGAAGAATCCAAGACCGCCGAAACGAACTGCGACGTGGTAGAAGGCATGCAGTTTGACCGCGGCTATATCAGCCCCTATATGGTAACCGATACCGATAAGATGGAAGCCGTGATCGACGATGCTTTCCTGCTGATCACCGATAAGAAAATCTCCAATATTCAGGAGATCCTTCCCCTGTTGGAGCAGATCCTGCAGAGCGGCAAGAAGCTGGTTATCATTGCAGAGGACGTTGAGGGCGAAGCCCTTGCAACCATCCTTGTGAACCGTTTGCGCGGCACCTTTACCTGCGTATGCGTAAAGGCCCCCGGCTTCGGCGACAGAAGAAAAGAGATGCTGCAGGATATCGCCATCCTTACCGGCGGCGAAGTGATCACCAGCGACCTCGGCCTTGAGCTGAAAGACACTACCGTGGCACAGCTGGGCCGCGCAAAACAGGTAAAGGTGACAAAAGAGAACACCATCATCGTTGACGGTGCAGGCGACAGCGCCGCGATCAAGGCCAGAGTGGGCCAGATCCGCAACCAGATCGAAGCCAGCACCTCCGATTTCGACAGAGAGAAGCTGCAGGAGCGCCTTGCAAAGCTCAGCGGCGGTGTAGCGGTGATCCACGTAGGCGCAGCTACCGAGATCGAAATGAAAGAAAAGAAGCTCCGCATTGAAGACGCCCTTGCCGCTACCAAGGCGGCCGTGGAAGAGGGTTACGTGGCCGGCGGCGGTATCGCCCTGCTGAACGTCATCCCCTGCGTAAAGGCTCTGCTGGACGAAACCGACAACGCCGACGAAAAGACCGGCATCAACATCGTACTGAAGGCCATTGAAGCGCCCATCCGCCAGATCGCAGCGAACGCCGGTATGGAAGGCAGCGTAGTGATCGACGCCATCAAGCGTTCCGGCAAGACCGGCTACGGCTACAACTTCGCCACCGAAGAATACGTGGATATGGGCGAAGCGGGCATTCTGGATCCCACCAAGGTGACCCGTTCCGCGCTGCAGAACGCAGCCAGCGTTGCCGCGATGGTGCTCACTACCGAATCGCTGGTAACCGATAAGCCCGATCCCGCTGCCGACGCAGCAGCAAACGCCGCCGCTATGGCAGGCGCTCAGGGCGGTATGTATTAATTCCCCTGCCGATATTCAAAGCCGCAGCCTCACCGGGCTGCGGTTTTTGATTCAACAGAATTGAAAATGACATTCATATAAAAACAAAAAAACGCTTCCGGTGATCTGGAAGCGATATTTTTATTCTGATTCAGATTTATTTGATGATCTTGAGCAGCGCGCCGGCTTTTTTTACGATAAAGATGAACGCGCCCACGACGCCGACTACCGCAAAGAAGGCGGTAAGGCCGCTTGAAAGCCCGATGATCAGATTTTTGATTTTGCTTTTCATTTCTCAGGATCTCCTTTTCAGCCCGAACCGGGTCGGTTATTGTTTATCATATATTAATTTAGCAGATTTGATCAAAAAAAACAATCACATTTCCGTAAATTATCTGTAATTTGTGTAAACATTTTATGAAGTTTGTTAATTATTTATCATATTGATCAGCTGACGCATATCCTCCGGCGGGGATACGGTAAACGCCATGGCTTTTCCGTTTACGGGGTGAACAAAGCGTACCGTTTCGCAGTGCAATGCGGCGCGGCCGATATATTTTCTGCTGCCGCCGTACATCTCATCCCCTGCCAGCGGGCAGCCGATGCTTGCCATGTGCACCCGGATCTGATGCGTTCGGCCGGTTTCCAACCGGATGCGCAGCAGCGTAAGGCTGCCGTTGGAAGCCAGCGCCTGCCAGTGGGTCACGGCGGGGTCCCCCTCCGGCCCGGCGGCGCGCAGCGTTTTGCCCGGATCCGGCCGGTAGATGGGGGTATCGATCGTACCGCTGCCGGTAAGAGCGCCCTCAGCTATGGCAAGATATTCCTTCTCATACGCGCCGGAAAGGCGGAACGCGGCATGCTTATTCAATGCGCACAGCACAAGGCCGGAGGTGGTTTTATCCAGCCGCCCCACCGCGCGGAACACCGCGCCGCTCCCCTTCTGCTCCAGATACCCCGCCACCTGATTGGCAAGGGTATCGCCCTGATGGTTATGGGTTGGATGCACGGCAAGATTGCCGGGTTTATTGATCAGAAGCACGTCGGCGTCTTCAAACACAATATCCAGCCCCTCAAAGGAAGCGGGGGCGATGCCGCCGTTTTCCGCAGGCAGACGGACTTCGATCCGGTCCCCGGTATGCAGCAGGTCGATTGTGCGGATATGTTCGCCGTTGCGCAGCAGCCCGAGGGGATCCGCCTTCAGCTTTGCCAGCGTGCGGACGGAAACGCCCACCTGCCCCCGCAGGAAGGCGATCAGCTTTTTGCCGTCAAACACCGCCGGTATGATAAATGTAAGCGATCTCTGCATTGTACTCACCCGTAGACCGGAATCACCGATCTTTTTTTCTTTCATTTTATCTGTTTTTCCGCGCAGCGTCAATAAAAATATTGAAAAACAGTTCTATCCGTGGTAGAATAAGGCAAATCCGCGCAGACCCGTTTTTTTTAACATCATGCAGGAGGAAAAATCTATGGCAGAAAAATACAGGCTCCCCCGCGCCGATTACCCGGAAGAGGTGGGCGTATCCGGCGTTGAGATTGAGAAGTTTTTGATCGACATTGAAGAAAACGACTACAATATCCATTCCTTTATGGTGCTGCGCCACGGCAAAGTGGCGGCTGAATGCTACCGCGCGCCCTTTACGGCGGACCGCCCCCACGCGCTGTATTCCGTCAGCAAGACCTTTACCGCCGTTGCGGTGGGCATCGCTCTGGGGGAAGGGCTGCTGACACTGGACGATAAAGTGAAGGATTTCTTCCCGGAGTACACAGAACATTTACACGATAAATATCTTGACGCCCTCACGGTGCGGCATCTGCTCACCATGACCAGCGGCAAAAACCCCAGCATATTAGACGATAAGAGCAAGGGGCACTGGGTGGAATCCTATTTCAGGTTCCCGTGGAAGAGCGCGCCGGGGGAAGAATTCAAATACGTAAGCGAAAACACCTTTATGCTGTGCGCCATTTTAGTTAAGCTGACCGGGCAGAGCGTGCGCGATTATCTGCAGCCCCGGCTGTTTGAACCGCTGGGCATCGACTACCCCCAGTGGGAGACGGACGAAAACGGCGTGGAAGCCGGCGGATGGGGTTTGTACGTGACCACGGAGGATATCGCCAAGCTGATGCTGCTGATCCACCAGGAAGGCGCATGGGACGGAAAGCAGATCCTTCCCGCGGCGTTTGTTCGGAATATGACCTCTTTTCAGAGCGACAACGCGCCTGCAAATACCAGCCCTGACTCCCGCGCCGGCTACGGCTACTGCGTGTGGCGCAACGAGGCGGTAAACGGTTACCGGGCGGACGGCATGTTCTCGCAGTTCGGTATCGTGTTTGAGGATTACGACGCCATCATCGCCGTGAATTCCGGCATACCGATGGAGCAGGATTGCAGGGATCTGATATGGAAGTACTTCCCCGCCGCATTTATCGCGGAGGAGGAAGCCCCCGCGAAGCCCTCCGCGCCTGCGCTGGAGCAGCGTTTGCAGGCCGCCGCCATAGAAACCCCCTTTGAAGCCTCCGTTTCTCCCATGGCTCAATTCATTGCGGGCAGAAACATCAAATTCCGCAAGAAGCTGTTTCTGAACCTGATCGGCTTTCCAATGAGCATGCTGCCGCTGGCCATCACCTTTATGGCAACCGACCGGGCCGGGAACATAGACGATATGGTTTTCAGCTTCGAGGACGACTGCCTTTCGATGCGCTGGCGGGAGGGCGACGAAGAAAACACCGTAAAAGCCGGTATGAACGGCCGCTACTGCTACGGCGAAATGACGCTGGGCAAAGTGACCTACAAAGTGTGCTGCACCGCCCGCTGGCTTGCGGACGACCGGCTGTTTGTTTCCGTGCGGCCCATTGAGACCATCGGCAAACGGATGCTGGATTTCCGCTTCCGGGCAGACGGCAGAGTGACAATGGACCCGTCCAGCGATCCCAGTGTGGAAAAGATCGCGGATTACCTCTCACGCAGCGTACAGGACTTTACCCATATAAAACCGCTGCAGGTGATATTGCGCGGTGCGATTTCTTTCCTGCCCGCGATCGTGGAGCCGAAGCACCGCGGGAAACTGAAATAATTATAATTTACCAATTACACAGATTTCCGTGAAGAACAAAAAAGATCCCCGGGCAAAATGAAATGCACCCCAAAAGTTAGACAATGTGGTATAATGTCTAACAGGGGGTGC
>CAMOVW010000277.1 GCA_946627725.1 uncultured Clostridia bacterium | reverse complement strand
TCCGATAGATCTGATAAAGGCGTTCTTTTGTAATACTGTTATCCATATTGTATACCCACTTTCTTTATTTCGTTGACGGCAGATATAGAATATGGTCTTACATGTATTCATAAAGTCGCTTGTTTTTGGAGGTCAAACACGCCTGTGACCTCCGATTGACCTCCGTTTTTTTACGCTTTTTGTAGTTTTTCGCAAATCGTCGAAATACTTGAAGTACAAGACTTTTCTGCGCTTACTACGGAGAAAAGCGTTGATATTGCGGCGTTTTTCAAGTGAGCCATGTTCCGTCAGTTTCCGAAAAACGACCTTCAGGTTCCAAATCTTCATTTCGACTTAAAATCCCTCGGAGTAAAATCCGTACCGGTTCGAGCCCGGTCACCGGCACCATCGGAAGTCCCGAAAATCGTTGCTGTATAACGGTTTTCGGGACTTTTTCCGTTTCATGGTCCCATGCGCCTTCTCATTCCGGTTTTCACCGTCAAAAAAAGCTTGTTATCTGACGCCGCGCATCACTTAGCCGCTTTTTTAGCCGGCTATTTTCTGTTTGGTGACAGGCCGTTTGCCACCTATTCGGCTTTAACCTCCGTTAAAACGCCCAAAATCGCATTTGCGGAGTCCAGCTTTGAGTCAAAATCGAGGTGCGTATAGATGTTGGACGTCGTGGAAATATCGCTGTGACCGAGCCAGAGCTGCATATCCTTGAGCTGGACGCCCTTTGCGTACATCAGCGTCGCGCAGGAGTGCCGCAGATCGTGAAAGCGGATCTTCCGCAGCCCCGCTTTTTTGAGAAAGTACGGGAACTGCTGCGAAACGTAGCCCGGCTTGATGAGGTCCCCCATGGGATTGACGTTGACGTAATCGAGGTATTCCGTTTTATAGCAATCGCCGCAAAGCTCCCGGTATTCCTCCTGCTGCGCCTTCGCGTGGCGCAGCAGGCTTTCGATCTGCGGGACCAGCGGCAGCGTGCGGAAGCTGGATTTCGTCTTCGTGCGGTTCTTTTCGATCAGCTGACATTTGCCGTCCAAGAACGCCTCCGTCACCACGTTTTTGATCGTGATCGTTCTTTTGTCAAAATCGATCGCGTTCCATTTCAGTCCCAGCACCTCCTCGCGGCGCAGGCCGTAAAAGGCGGTAAGGATCACGATCAGCTCCAGCGGCGTGTCCTTCACCGCTTCAAAAAGCTGCATCATTTCCTTTTCGTTGTAGGGCTCGGTTTCAAACACGTCCTTTTTCGGTAGGTCTACGCGATCCGCGGGATTGACGTCGATCAGCCCCGTCTTGAACGCGTACCGCAGCGCGCGGTGGATATTGGCGTGACGGTGCTTGACCGTATTGGCGCTGACGCCGTTGTGCTTCATCTCGTAGGTGTAGTAGTCCTGAATCATTTTCGGCGTGAGATCCACGAGTCTGAGATTGGGGTGCTTTTCGTCGAAATACGGAATGATGCGTTTGGTGACGCCGGAATTGTACGCGCCAAAAGTGGTCGGCTCCACCGTGGGCCTGACGATCTCCAGCCAGTTGCGCAAAAACGTCGTAAAACCGATTTCCTTCTCGGCCCGTATCGCCGCCTCCGGGTCGGCCTGGATCAAGAGCTTCTTTTCCAACGCCAGCTTGCGTTCTTCAAGGATGTCCTCGGCGCGGTGCTTGTTGCCCTTCACCTTCAGCCCGGTACTCTTGTATTCCTGCCGACGCTTTCCATCGGCGTCGGTGTATCTGAGGTCCGTATAATAGACCCCGTTTCGATTTCTGAGATAAGCTGCTATCATATTTATCCTCCTGTTGCAGTTTCAGATTTCCCATCTGCCATCGACATCAGCAGTATAATGGGATTTTTTTGTTTTTTCAAATGTGCGGGTGGTTTCACGCAAGGGATTTTGCGGTGTCACCAACCAAATAGTCGATCACGTAAGGCTTCGGGATCAGGTATTTCTTCCCGACGAGCAGACTTCTGATCTTCCCGCTTCTCAGCAGACGGTAGGCGGTTTTATCGCTGATCCCGCCCAGCATCTCGCAAAGCTGCGGCACGTTCACAACGTCCGGGTAGCCCTGAAACATCACGTGATAAAGCATATTGTTTTGGTTTTCCATCGTATAACCTCCATTATCGGATTCTTAAAAAAATGGAGGTTATGGCTTGAGTAGAATGTTAAAAAGTTGAATGTTTTCACCATAACCTTCTTTCGTTTTGAATTTACCTTGCGCCGCGATCACGGTTTCGCAGGTATTTTGCATAGTGCTCGCAGGCTTTCCGAATGAACTCCTGAAGCTGCTGCACCGAATAATTGGGGCGGTACTTCCGTATATCCGCCACAGGCACCTTGATCGTTTCCACCTGATTCGGCTTCGGCTGTTCAAGGATCTGCGTCAGCGCGTCAGGCGTGAGCGTGCCCGCCGCGGCGTGCTTTTTCATCTGATTCGCCTGCGAATACGAGGGCGTCACTTCGTTTTCGGCATAGTAATCGAACACCGCCTTCTGCGCGTCCTCCGACAGATACGACAGCTCTACCGCGGGACCGAGGGCGATCCTGCCCTCATCGACGAGATCGAGCAGCGGCTTGATCAGATACGTCAGACGGATATACCTTTTGACCTGCGTTGCGCTGTCGTCGTCCGAGATTTCCGCAGCGGTCAACTTCGGTCCGACTCGGTCCGAAGTTAAATCGGTCCGTTTTCCCTGCCGTTTCAGCGCGTCCATTTTCAGCTTGTACGCGAACGCTTTTTCAGACGGCAAAAGGCTTTCGCGCTGCAGATTGCTGTCCACCATCATGATCACCGCTTCGTCGCGGCTCATAGATTTGATAAAGGCAGGGATTTTGTCGATCCCTGCCTTTTCGCAGGCGTGCACGCGCCGGTGCCCGCTGACGATCTCATGTTTGCCGCCGTCCAGCGGTCTGACCATGATCGGGAACATAACGCCGTAATCCAAAACGCTCTGTATAAGCAGCTCCATATCAAAATCGTCCCTGACCTTGAACGGGTTGCCGCTGAACGGAACGCATGAGGCGACGCCGATTTCTTCAACCTTCATCATCGGTACCATCCTCCGCAAAATATTCGGTCAGCCCCTGAAGGAGCGCGCGGCCCTCGTCGTCGGTGAGCGTTACGCCCTTGCAGCATCTGCCCTCCGGGGTCCATTCGTGGAGATCGAGCTTCGGTGCGCCGTCGTTCCACGAAACGATACGCAGCTCTTTTGTGTAGCCGTTGTTCTCTCTGAGAACGGCCAACGATTTGATGATTTTGCATGTGATATTCTTTTCCATAATCATTTCCTTTCCGCCCGTCTGGCCGGTGGCGCAGCCATGAATTCAAGATGTCATTAAGTTGACAGACCCGTGGAAGAGGTCACGCTTTGCTTCTCTGAGAATCGCTGTATTTCAGATTGCCCGCGTGCCGTTTTCCGTTTTCGGAATGCGCCGTTCTGCTTTTGCCCGACGTCGGCGGCAGCGTTTTGAACGTGATGTTTTCCAGCTTGACCGCGCCCCACAGAAAGCCCGGCTCATCGTCGTCGTTCTCTCTGATCCAAACCGTATCGGGATGCGCCGCCTTCATTTTCCGGATGGCGGCGTTCAGATTTTTATCCCAGCTCCGGATCTGGATCTCGTCGTCACCCTGCTCGAAAAACAGATGCGTCTCCTTCTTTGCCCTCGGCATATTCATCACCTCCTTGCGTGAATATTTTTCAGCACCCCCGTTTTCGGGGATTTTTCAACGGAACTAATACCGTTGTTTTGTACCGGAATCGAATGGAAATTGTTTTGTGAAAGGAACCGACCATAGGTGCATTCCCATTGAAAAACGGTACAAAAAAAGCGCCGTTATCAGCGCTCCCGACTGCCGCGGGTTCTGTTTTTCCTCCGTTCCATCGCCGCCTGCTTTTTTGCGGCTGCCTCTTTTTCCTTTTCGACCCGTATCCTTTCGCGCTCCGCTTTTTCTGCCGCGTCTCTCTTTGCAAACAGATCGCGGACCGTTTCGATGAATCTGCGGGCGACGTCCGGGAAATGCTCCAGCGCGTCAAGAAACGGTTTGCACTTTTCTTTCAGCGAATTGTATTTCCTTTTCAGATCCGAATAACAGCCTTCATAATAATCCGCGTCTCTTTTGTACGCCTCCTTGCTGCGGGACAAATCGGCGATCACCTCTCTGCCGGTGACGGCTTCCTTTGCCAGCGCTGTCAGTTCGTCGTATTCTTCTTCGGACAGTGAAACCTTTTTTGTGAGCAGATTTCGTTTTCCCGTTCCGTCGATTTCTTCAAGCGTTTTATCAATCTCTTCGGCAAATTGGAAATCGTGCCGAGCTTCTTTTACGTTTTGTTGTATCTGTTCAAGACGCTCTCTGTCTTTCCGAATCTGATACTCCAAAGACGATAAATGCTCGGCGGTGCTTCCTTCTTTCCCCCGACTGAACCCGACAAAACCGTGCTCGTTCATGTGAAGAAAAAACTCATCCTGAAGCACACTGTACGACGGTCTGAATTTCGGTTTTCCGTTTTTTCGGAAGACCTGTTTTCCGTTTTCATCGAGCAGCGGTTCGGTCGAAGCCCACATTTTTGAATGGCTGATCGTCGTATCGTGTTCCTTCACAGGTCTTACGATCTTCGGATCTTTGCAACTCTTCTTCCAGAGGATGTCTGTTTTCACGAT
>CAMOVW010000276.1 GCA_946627725.1 uncultured Clostridia bacterium | reverse complement strand
CGGAGGGATTCGAACCCCCGATCTTCAGAATCGGAATCTGCTGCGTTATCCAACTGCGCCACGGACGGATATGACGATTGTTTCAAAGTGTTTTATATTCTACACCATTTTCAGCGACCCGTCAAGCTTGAAATCGAATTTTTTTAACTTTTTCAAAAACTCCAGCAAAACAGCTCCCGCGTATCCGGTGAGAATGGCGGGAGCTGTTTTATACGTGCGGAACCGAATTTTTATTTCTGTGCTCCGTATTGTTGTGCAATTTCCGGTTTACGGCGTATAAGAAAAGGGATCCGCCGTTTCTTCGGTTATTCATACTGCGCTCTGCTGCCTCCGATATATTTCGGGCGGGTGGTGGCGGCGGTGAGGCGGGCTTCGCCGATTGTGCTTACCGTGAGCCGGGCGGGTACCGCTACCGGGCGCAGGTGCATGCCGATCAGAGTCTGGCCGATATCAAGGCCGGCCTCGGCCTGCACACGCTCCACCGCTGCGGGGTCTTCAAACCGGTTCCAAGCCGTTGTGGCGAAGGAGCCGCCCGCTTTGGGCTTCGGTACCACGGTTACGATCTCATAGCCCCGGCGTTCCGCCAGCGCCCGCTCCACGATCAGCGCCCGGTTCAGGTGTTCGCAGCACTGCGCCGCAAGAAACAGGCCGCGCTCCCGTATTTCGGCATACAGCCCCTGAAAGGCGGCTTCCGCCAGCTCCAGTGCGGAATCATGCCCGATCACGCCGCCCGCGATCTCGCTGGAGGAACACCCCACAACAACAAGGCTGCCGGGTTTCAGGTCTGCCCGGTCCAGCAGCTCGCGCATCGCGGTACTGGCTTCAAGTTCGATTTGTCTCACGTCCATGTTGATTCTCTTTTCTGTGATGATAATAGATGATAATAAAAGTATAGGGCACATTGCAGGGATTGTCAATCAAAAAATGAGTTATGGCGAGAGACGGAAAATTGCAGTTTAGCGGCGCAGCCGATGAACCTGCCTTGATACGGGGGAACGGTTTTGTGTATCATTCAATAAAAACGTCTTTGTGGAATTCACTTTTCGTTGAGATTCCGTCCCCTGATTAAGTGGTGCTTGGAGTTAAATCGCCTCTTTGAAGTGTTCCTGATCCACAAGCTTTACCGCAAGCCGCAGGATCTGCCGGGCGTCGGAGGCGGTAAGCAGGCCGTCGCCGTCCGCATCGCCGACGAGTACGGTATCCTGTGAATACGGTTCCAGCGCAACGGCGGCGCGCAGGGCAAGACGGGCGTCTTCGGCGGTCACGCTTCCGCTGCCGTCCAGATCGCCGTAAAGATTCTCAGCCATAGGAAGGGTAATGGTCAGTTCGACCCCTGTTGCGTTCAGATAGTCGGCGCGGAAGGTGTAAGCGCCTTCGCCGAGCGCGGCAAGATACGCACCGTGCAGCATTATACAGGTATAACCGAGGCTGTTGGAAACGGAATACTGCGCCGGGTCCACAACGTCGTCGCCCAGATACAGCCGATCAAAACACGCGGGATAGAGTTTTACGTTTTTATCCTGCGTCGGCGTTGCGGGGATCATCGCGTAGGCGGCGCCATTTTCACCGCGCTTCAAAGGGAAGCTTACATTTTGCAGTTCTGCGGTTTCTTCGGGAATAACGTATAAATGCAATTTGATTTCAGCGTTTGAGAACGCCGCCTTGAGCATATATCTTCCCGCCGTAAGCGTATGCAGCCAATCGGGGGCAAACGTAACGCGCACGTTTCCGTCCGCCGTTTTATCGGCCGCGTATTGCTCTGACGAGAGTTCAACGCCGTCCATGGAAAGACGCTCAAACGCGTCGTATGTCAGAGGGAACGAAATACGTTCATCCGCAAGAGTGATTTCACACGCAGCGGTATCCCCGCATTTCCAAATAACGGAAAAGGCGAAATCTGTAACACCGGTTTTGACCGGTTCTGCAAATACGTACAGCGAGAATGAGAATGACAGGATAAGAATTAAGAAAAATGCGATTATTTTGCGTGAAATATGATTTTTCATGAACGAATACCTCCCACATGAATAGTTTTTATATTTATCTGTTGAAAAATATGGATTGAGTTATGTTGCCGCTTTTATTAATACTATCAAGAATGCTTTCACCTGTTAGACGAAGAAGAAGCGGAAAACTCTCAGTTAAAAAAATCAATCAAATATCAAACCGTATCCATCGTAATCAGCCAAGAACGCTTCTGCTATGGTTGGAGTTTCAAGCTGAACAGTTGCTCTTGAAACAAATCTACCTATCTATTATTATAATCTGTTTTTTCGGCATTTTGTGACAAAGAATATTTTTTATTTTTTCAACCAAAAGCATTGCAAACAGATTGTGGGTTCAGCTATAATGCCAATGGTCATTTTGTCACACTTTGCGAAAAAAAACAGATTATTATTGTGAAAGGCGAATGTTATGCTGACGTTATATTTGTCGCTGATCGAGACGGCGGAGGATCGGCGGCTGTTTGAGCGGATCTATGAAAAATATAGGGTTGATATGTACAAATACGCGTATGTGATGCTGCATGACGAGCGGGACGCGGAGGACGTTGTTCAGAACGTGTTTCTTACGATCATTAAACGGGGCGTAGATAAGCTGCGCGACTTGGAAGGGCAGGATCGGCTTTGGGTCTATCTTTCCGTTGTGGTTCGCAACCAGTGCAGCGCCTTTGCGAAAAAGCGCGGTATGCGTATGGCAATGGAACAGGAGTATAACGATCACCGCGGGGTAAAAACCAACGACGCTTTGCCGCCGGAGGAAGCGAACTATCAGTTTCTTGTGAACGCGATCCGGTCGCTGCCCCCGACCTACGCCGACGTGTTGTATTACGCTCTGGTGCAGGAGATGAAGGCGCCGGAAATTGCAAAGCTGCTGAAGCTGGAGCCTGCCGCCGTTCGGCAGCGGATATCAAGAGGAAGAAGAGAATTAATAAAACTATTAGGGGAGGATCATATCACGTGACGTATTCAAAAGAAGACCTGGCCGCGGCGTTCGATCAGGTGATGCGTGAGCGGATTCCGGAGCTCAGCGACGTTCCCGAGCATATTTTTTCGGATCGCTTTGAGCAGCGGATGCAAAAGCTGATCCGGCGGGAAGCCGCGCACCCGTGGGCAGTAAGCCATACCGCCGCAAGAAATCTGCTGGTGGCCGCGCTGATCGCCGTTTTGCTGTTCGCCCTGTCCATGAGCGTAAGCGGCGTCCGCAACGCGATCTATCATTTCTTCACCCGGCATTTTGATACGTATGACGAATTGATATTTGACGACGTGGGAAGAACCGAGATCGAGCACGTTTATAAAATCACCGCTCTGCCGGAAGGATTTAATAAGGTATCAGAAATAGAATCGTCAACATACGTTGTTACGATATATGAGAATGAGATTGGAAAAACCATCAGATTTACACAAGAATTGCCTTTTTCTGGGACGACGAGTGTAGATAATGAGAGGGCGGATAGCACAGCGATTGAGATCGATAATCAGGTTCTATATTATTCTTTCAACGAAACGGTGTCTTTTATTCTATGGGAAAAAGACGGATATAAGTTTAATCTCAGCTTTGTTCATTCGGATATTTCTGTAGAACAGATCCTTGAAATCTATCGATCGATTCAATAGAAATGGGGTGAAATATCAAAAAACAACCTTTTTTTATTTTTTTTGTCACACTTTTGCATTTCAAACAGATTATGTTTTTAAAAGGAGGAAATGCATTAATAAGGTCAGAAAAGAATAAAAAGGAGATTACATTATGACAAAAACAATAAAAAGAAGCCTTGCCCTGCTGCTCGCGCTGATCACGCTCTTCTCTGTTTGTACCTGCCTTGCATCCGCAAAGGAAACGGGCGCAAAATCATTGTATTTTTCACAGGTAACAACGAACGCTTCGATCTCTTCCGGCGGATTGCTCAATATTAAAAACAGCTATATTATCAGCAGTTCCGCATTTACCAGCGCAAAAATCAGCACCTACGTTGAAAGAAAAGTGCTGGGGTTATTTTGGGTAAAGGTGGATAACGGTCAGCCGGATAAAACCTGGGTCGCTTATCCGACAGCAATCGTTTATGATCAACCGTATACCTTGCAGCTGAGCCAGACCGGCAACTACCGTGTGACCGCGGAATATACCTTCTACGGCAGCAACGGTACTGAATCGATAACAAAGCAGCCCACCGCCACGTATTAAGCGCGGCCTGCGGTTTCTGCGAACGGAAGCGCAGCCCGGCTGTGTTTCGTAAGTATTAACCGAAAAAACCATGCAAAAGAACCGGTTCCCGAAGGAGCCGGTTCCTTTCAAAAAATGCTTCTTGTTATAATTTGCGGCCGCGCCGGTATTTACCGACGGGGCCGACGAAAGGAAAGAACAACAATGGACGCAGAACAAATAATCTATGATCTTGCAATGATATACGCCCGAGAGCGCTTCCGCGATGCGCTTGTGTCGTTAACGGAGGAGCAAAAGCTGAACTACGGCGAACTTACGGAGCTCTTGTATCAGCATTTTGAAGACGCCTATACCGCCTTTCTCACCATGCCCGAAAAAAGCTTTGATTTTTCCGACTGCAGAAAATGAAAGGGGCGCGGTACGGTTTATTGTGAAGCAAATTGCAGTTTTGCGAGGCGAAGCCTCGCAGTGAAATCCGTTCCTTCGGAAC
>CAMOVW010000275.1 GCA_946627725.1 uncultured Clostridia bacterium | reverse complement strand
TGATCCGGCCGTCGGGATCGTATTTTGTAACGATTTTGGCGCTCTTGATATCAAAGCTCTGGAATTTCGCGTTATCAAGGCGTGAGACCGATTCGGTACGCACGCCGCTGATCAGCAGCGGATCGAATTTGCCGGAAGGCAGATAAAACGCCTTGCCGATGGAGGTTTCTTTCGCGTTTTCAAGGGTGGTATCGTGGAACGTGAGCGCCATCTGCGTAGGGGTTTCGGCGCGGTCCGCGATATCGATAATGATATCGTAGTCGTCCGCAGGCGTAAGCGCGCTCACATAGTTCTGCCCGTAGATGGGCACGGTATTGTTGCGCAGCAGATCGCGGTGCAGATCCAGCGTTTCCGCTTCCGCACCCTGGGTGCCGAGCAGCGCCCGGATCATACCCTGCGCCATACTGGACCGGGTATTGAAAAGGCCTTCAAGCACGGGGAGAAGATACTTCTGCCCCATGGAGTCCATCTCGTCCGCTGCGGACGTGCCGCCCGTGGTCATACCGCCCGCGGGAACGTAGTTTTTGAACGTCGCCTTCGCCTTCGGCAGCTCCGTTTTAATGGAATTTACGCTGTCGTTGAAAAAGGCAACCATGTCTTCCAGCTCGTCCGCTTCTACGATACGGATCTCGGCAAACGCCGGCGCCGCACAGGAGAAGATCAGAAGCGCTGAGAGCAATACGCAAAGAAATCGCCGCAAATTTTTATTCATACTGAGATACCTCCGTTAAGATACGATTTTAAGTTTGATCATCAGCAGCGCGCCGCCGATGGAAGCAACCAGAGTTACAAAGATAAGCGTGCCCACAGCCAGCGTGGGGGCGAACAGAAGCACGATAACGCCCACAAGAATGGGGAAAATGGAGATCTTCCAGTGCTTGCGGAAATACCCCGCGCCCAGCGCGCCGAACAGCGCGGGAAGGATATAGGTGAACGCAGGCGCAAATACGGAAGAGGGATCCGTAAGCTTACCGAGGAAGGGGGCGAACAGAACCACGCCAACAGCGATGATCACCGTGGTGGTGATGGCGGAAAAGCCGATGGAAATGGTGGAGATCACTTCGCCCTCTTCGCTGTTTGCCCGAACACCGGCGTTTTCCATGGCGTTCAGGCCGCAGGGCAGCTTCAGGTTTGTGATATTGCCGGTAACGAAACCGAGATAGGTTCCGCCGGCGCCCAGCATGGGCGTGTAGGTGATCACCTCCACCACGGCGGTGCCCCAGTAGATCGGAATCACCTTTGCCAGCGCCTGAAGCACCAGCTTCCCCTCCGGCCATACGCCCAGATGTACGCAGATGGCGGTGGGAACGCTCAGCAGCACCAGCAGCGCGCCGATGCTCCAGATCCGCCCCCAGGTGTGAACTTTATTCATATATGGGCTGAAGCCCGCGTTGTTATCCATAATATTTCCTCCGGCGGAAAAAGTCAGGAATCAGGAGTGAGAAGCGTTGAGCGTTGAGCTTTGAGCCGCATTCCGAATTACGCATTCCGCATTCCGCATTATACTCAGCTCCACCACGTAAGGCCGGAGATCTGCTCCGGCAGCACCTGATTGAGCAGCACGGCCACGCCCATGGCGGCAAACATACTCAGCGGCATTGCGAAGGGCTGCAGCTTTTTAAGGCTGAATTTTTCGCACAGCGTTTCAAGGATCAGGCTCACGATGATGGCGGTTACCAGCGTACATACGCTCATCACGCCCGCGTCGCCGATACCGTCCGGCGTTTTGCCGTAGATGGCCCGGGCAATAAACGCGGCGATGATGCCGATGAACGCCGCGGCGCTGATCACGTCCGCCGCTTTCGTGGTTTTTTCGCTCTTATTGACCGCCTTGCCCACCTTTTTCTGAATGGTTTTGCACATCAGCGGCGCCAGAACCAGCGCGAAGGAGGTGCCGATGGTCATCACCCACGCCACCGCGCCGAACTGGGCGGGATCTGTGATTTCGGTGGAAAGGGTGGAACCGAAGACGTTGAGCATGGTTTCGCTCGCCACGGTCTCATAGGCGAGGTTGCCGATCACGCTCAGGCGGATCCACGGCAGCACCAGCCCCAAAGCGGACGCCAGAACGATAACCGTGGTAAGGATGGAGAGCGCCGGCGCAATGGTGAACACCACACTGGAGAGGGCTGCGTTTTTCATCGTTTCTTTACTGAGCCCCAGTTCTCTGCCCCGCTTCCACGCCTTTACGATAAAGAACACGGATTCGATCACAACAAACAGGATCACGAACGCGGCAAGACCGTACATAAAGCCGCTTTCTTTAAAATCTGCCATCTCTTTTCCCCTTGTATATAAAGATACATAGTAATATTAGCACAATGAGGTGGGAATAGTCAAGAGTTTTCTGTGAGATGGAAAACTGCAGTTTGACGCGCAGCGATAAACCGCAATTGAGGTTCTCCCTTTTTCCGTTTTTAATATATTGGCCGGGCGTTTTTTCGGTTCGTGTTTTTCGGCAGGAACAGCCGGAACAATGAAATAGAATGATGTTTCGCGCGTTCACAGAAAATTCATTTTTTTATTATACATTGAATATAATTTATATGTATTATTAATATTTGGAATCAAATTTCTTCAGGAGGATGTTATGAAAACGGCGCATTCCACCAAAAAAGCACTATCTCTGTTTCTTTCTCTTCTCATGCTTTTCACCATGATACCGATGATCGGCATGCAGATCACCCCCAAAGCGGAAGCTTACGGTACCTATTCAAAGGTTTACGGCACGGAGTATTATTACCCGTCCGGCACAAGATTCGTTACGAATTTTGCGCTGTGCTATTACGGCAGCAAAAGCGACGCGCAAAACAATATCAAGAAGGCCGTCGGTTTTTCCAGCGGTTCCACGTTCACGGATTCCTACAACGCGCAGCATGACAATAATAACAACGCAGGGTGGGTTAATCAGGATCTGAATGAGGACGCAGGCGGTAAATATGTTTATATGAGCTACAAGCTGACCACAAATCCTGCGGCATCCAATGCCTGTAAATCCGTTGGTATTGAAACAAACGAATGGGGCAATTACAGCAGCAACAGCTCGGTTTCGGCTACGATCAACGGTAAAACGGTTACATGGTATAAGTGCAATACCGGCGACAACAGCACCTACAGCCCAAAGCTTCACGGCGACGGCGCCGTAGATCTGAACAAAGGCGCCGGAGGCAAGGATATACTCCTGTATGCAACCTATGACCGCAATTTCGGCCCCGCCATCGACTGTGTTACCGTAATCGATACGTCCGACGGCGAGACGCTTCCGCCCAACATTAAAGAAGGAAACACCTATTTTAACGGCGCGGGCTGGTACAGCGCCAGAGCGATCAATTCTCCCGGCAGCGGACGCCCCGATCTGAACCGCAGTGCCGGCGGCGACGATATTACAATGTATTATCATACGCCCTGTTCCACTGTTAATTCCAATACGCTGCGCACCAATTACACCACGGCGCTGGGCAGATATAACGAGAGCAACTACAGCGCGAAGTACACCTCCGCCTCCCGTACGGCGCTGCAGAACGCCCTTTCCACCGCCGAGGGGATCCTTTCCGATTTGAACGACGGCTATACCACCAGCAACCAGACCGCCATCAACAACGCCGCCACGGCGCTCTCCAACGCGGTAAGCGGCCTGACGCTGAACACGTTTACCGTAACGTTCAAGGGCTATACCTCCGGCACCACCGTTGGCACGCTGAAAACCCAGACGGTCAGCTACGGCAGCAACGCAACCGCCCCCACGGCTAACCGCACCTACGACGCCACAAATCACTATACGTTCAAGTCCTGGTCCGGCACCTATACAAACGTTACTTCCACTCGGACCGTGACTGCGACCTATACGACTGCCGCCCATACATACGGCAACTATACCAGCAACGGCAACGGCCAGAATGCAACGCATAAACACACCTGTACCGTATGCGGATACGTTCAAACGGCGAACCATACGTGGAACAGCGGCTCTGTGACCACCCAGCCCACCTGTACCGGTACCGGCGTAAAGACATTTACCTGTACGGGGACGGGTTGCGGCGCAACTTATACCACGTCTGTTGCCGCAAAGGGGCATACCCCCACCGAGATCGCCGCAAAGGCCGCCACGTGCCTTGCCCCCGGCAACAATAAATATTATAAATGCACCACCTGCAATAAATACTTTACCACTTCCGCCTGCACCACCGAAACAACGGCAGCAGCGCAGACCATCGCGCAGCTCTCTCATAGCTATACCGGGGCCATCAAAAACGATGGCAACGGCGTAAACGGCACACACAGCTTCAAGTGCGTAAACGGCTGCAACCAGTACGGCGGCGCTGTGAAGCACACATGGAATTCCGGCAGCGTTACCACCCAGCCCACCTGCACTGCCGAGGGCGTAAAGACCTACACCTGTACGGTATCCGGATGCGGCGCAACGTATACGGAATCTGTGGCAATGAAAGCCCACACCCCCGTTGAGATCCCGGCAAAGGCCGCCACCTGCCAGGCTGCGGGCAACAACCTGTATTATCAGTGCTCTGTATGCCATAAATATTTCACAACCTCCGCCTGCACCACGGAAACTACCGTTGTCGCCCAGACCATCGCTCAGAAAGCTCACAGCTACACCGGCGAAGTACAGAACAACGAAAACGGTACCCACAGCTCCAAGTGCGTGAATGGCTGCAACGA
>CAMOVW010000274.1 GCA_946627725.1 uncultured Clostridia bacterium | reverse complement strand
GCCGCGCCTCATTGCGGACTCTGTGATTCTTGCGAACGGCGAACGGCGAACGGCGGTCGCGCCTGTGGCGCGACAAACTGCAATTCCCGAAAGGAGGCAGAAAATGGTTATCGATTTCCATACCCATACGTTTCCGGAGGCCATTGCCGCGGGGGCGGTGAAGCATATGAGCGAGGCGGCGTGCCTTACGGCTTTTACGGACGGTGCCGAGGCGGGGCTGATCGCCTCTATGGACCGGGCCGGTATCGATTGCAGCGTGGTGCTGCCAGTGGTTACAAACCCGGTGAAAACTTCGCACATCAACGATTATTCCGCCCATGCCAACAACGAAAAGGGCAGGGTGATCCATCTGGGCGGGCTGCATCCGGATACGCCCGATCTTGCCGCCGAAGCCGCCCGGGCCGCAAAGCTGGGGCTGCGGGGCGTAAAGATCCACCCCGTGTATCAGCGGGCGGATATCGATGATATCCGTTTTCTGCGGCTGATGGAGGCGGCAGGGGAGAACGGCCTGTTTGTTGTGATGCACGCGGGGCTGGACGTGGGGTTCCCGGGGCAGACGCAGGCGGACGTCCATAAAATCGAAAACGCACTGCGGCAGGTGGGGCCGGTAAAGGTGGTTCTTGCCCATATGGGCGGCTGGAAGCAGTGGGAACAGGTATCCTCTCTGGCGGCTTTCCCGAACGTGCTGATCGATACGGCCTTTTCGCTGGGGCGCATAAAGCCCCTTGCGCCGGGCAGATATACGGAAAACGATCTTCTGCTGGCAGACGAAGCCGCGTTTATGAAGCTTGTTTGCGCCTTTGGGCCGCAGCGGGTTCTGTTCGGTTCCGACAGCCCCTGGACAAGCCAGGCGGAATCCCTTGCGGCGATCCGCGCCCTGCCCTTTGCGCAGGGGGATATGGATATGATATTATATAAAAACGCACAAGCGCTTTTGCAAATGGAGGAACAATTATGAACGCACCCCGTATCCTTTCTTCCGATATCGTCGCCATGCTGCCCCCGGGGGAGGGCAACCCCCGCAACAGCGAGGGCGATTTTGCCGTGCTGAAGGACGGCCGCATTCTGTTCGCCTACAGCCGCTACGTGGGCGACAGCGGTCACGACGACGCCCCCTGCAACGTGGCTGCGTTGGTATCTTCCGATGGCGGCAGAAGCTTTCAGCCGCTGCCCTTCTTTCTTGCCGAAGCGGCGGAGCACAACACCCTTAATATTATGAGCGTTTCTCTCTGCCGGCTGGATAACGGCGAACTGTGCCTGTTTTATCTGTGCAAGCAGGGCCCTCAATCCGAAATGTATCTGAAGCGCTGCACCGACGAAACGTCGGTTGCGTTCGGCGCGCCGGAGCTGATCGTGCCGCAGAAAAAGGATATATATTATGTAATAAATAATTGCCGCGTCTGCAAGCTGCCGGACGGCAGCCTGCTGCTGCCGCTTGCCCGGCATAAGATCGTGAAAAAGGCCGACGGCAAGCGGAGCGGCGTTTATTTCGGCAACTGCTGCTTTTTTAAGGGCGATCCCGATGGCAGAAACTGGCGGCAGGTCTCCGGAACGGTAAATATGTATATGCCTGCCCATTCCGGCACCGGTTTGCAGGAGCCGGGCGCCGTGCCGCTGCCGGACGGACGTATCTACGGCTATTTCCGCACGGACCGGGGTTTTCAGTTCGAGAGCTTCTCTTCTGACGGCGGCGCCGGGTGGACCCGGCCCGTGCCCTCGCGGTTCTCTTCGCCCGATTCCCCCATGCTGATCCGGCAAAATCCCTACAGCGGCCTGTATTACGCGGTATGGAACCCGGTGCCGAATTACAACGGCAGGCTCGGCAGAGAAAAGCGTTGGATCCACGCGGGGCGCACGCCCTTTGTGCTGGCGCAGAGTGATAACGGGCTTGATTTTTCGGAGTACGCGGTTTTAGAGGATCTTCCGGACCACGGCTACTGCTATCCCGCGATGTTGTTTTTAAGTGAAACCGAGCTTCTTCTGGCCTATTGCTGCGGCGGGGCGGAAGACGGAACCTGCCTTTCCCGCACCGGGATCCGCCGGATCACACTGCAGCCGGACGGGGAAAAATGACAATACCGTTGTCACAATCTGCACAAAAATTTAACAAAAAACACAAAAATGTCCGTTGACTTTTCGGGTAATGTATTATATACTTACAGTGTGTAAAAGTATTTTGCTTACAAAAAAGGAGGCAAAAAAATATGAAAAAAGTTTTAGCAATACTTCTTACCGTTTGCATGATGTTTGCGTTCGTCCCCTTCTTCGCGTTTGCCGAAGATACCGTTGTTTTAACGCAGGATAATATGCCCGCAAACTATTATCTGATTTCTTACACAGATTATTTTGTTGAAGCAGGCGAAGTGATCACGGTGCCCGCCGACGCCACGCTGCAGGTGGTAAACAGCTGCAAGCTGACCATTCAGGAAGGCGCAACGCTCAACATTCTGGGCAACGTTATCGTTCACGAGGGCGGCCAGCTGATCGTAGACGGCAATATCACCAACGCCGACAAAATCACCAACCGCGGTTCCGCCGTTGCCAAGATCAACTTCCCGAATCTTGAGAGCGTCGGCCTGAACGGTATCATCAACGTATCCTATGCCGTTTCTTATTCCGGCAGCGCATACGATGATATCGATCCCAACACCCTCAGCTATACCCCCGTATCCGCCGAAGGCGAAAGCGTATATCTGCCGCTGAACCAGTACGTATATTTCATTGCGCATATCATCGAGCCCAACGCTTCCCGCGATAAGTTTGACGATGCGCTGATGAAGGTTCGCCTGAAGGGCGTTGAGATCCCCTACACCCAGGGCAACCATCACACCCTTCTTACCGTTGCCGGCGATATCAGCTATTCTCAGTGGACCAGCGATAACGATTTCCTGAACACCTACCGTATCGACCTGCCCAATAATAAGGAAGGTTATTCCGTATACGGCCGCGAGGGTGAAGCCAGCGCCACCGATATGACCGTATATCTTAAATACGGCAAGCCCTTCTCCTTCCGTGTGGATATCGATCCCGCTTACGATAAATCCCCCTATAAGGTATACATTGTGAGCGGCTACGGCTGGACCAACATGGATACCTCCACCATCCTGCAGGATCTGGAGCCCGCCACCCCCGACGCCAGCGGTTACTACACCATCCCCTCCGTTGAGAGCGATTACACCGTTTTCGTAATGGGCGTGATCAAGAACGAGACCGTTGAAAAAGTGGGCGGCATCTTTGAGCAGGTAAAGAGCATTTTCGAAATGATCAGAAAGTTCTTTGCGCAGTTCCTTGCTCTGTTCGGCATCAATATCTGAACGTCATAAAACAGGTTTGTAAAACAGACGGCCCTGCGCCGTCTGTTTTTAACTGTTACGCAATAAAAGATCATAATCAGCTTCTTCAACGCGCCGAAAAGTGAAGCGCTCTTTTTCATATCATTGACAGCTCCGGTAAAAAAGGCTATAATAGAAAAGCAAAATATAAACAGGTGATAAAAATGAAAACAAAAAGTAAAGTTTTATCTGTGTTTCTGGCGCTCATCATGGTTGTGCTGAGCTGCACCGCAGCGCTCGCCGCAAGGGTAGGCGATATCGATACGGACGGACGTGTTACTGCGTCGGACGCCCGCCTTGCGCTCCGCGCCGCAGTGGGGCTGGAGAAATACGCCGCCGGTACCGCCCTGTATAACGCGGCGGATGCGGATCGGGACGGCCGCATTACCGCGGCCGACGCCCGTCTGCTGCTGCGTGCCTCCGTGGGGCTGCAGCTGATCTCAAACGTGCCGGAAACCGTGCAGTCCCGTTATCTTCGTACAACCTATGTCGATTATCTGACGAAGGTGTACACCCGCAGCTGTCCGTATAACAAAACCTTTAAAGAGCTTGGAATTCAGAGTGAAACGGAAGTGGCCGTATCCGTCTCTTTGGACGTCGCCGGTATTCTCAGCGCCTTTGTGGATGATTTCGACGGGGATTCCAATCCGGAGCTGCTTTTGGTCCGGCTGGAGCCGAACACCACCTATTATGCCGCCAGAGTAGAGCTTTACCGCATCAAGGGCAACGCGGCGGAGCGCACCCTTGTTTTGCCCATCGGCGGCGGTATCACCAATTCGCTGGACGCCAACAATAAGGTATACCTGACCCAAAAGGACGGCGCGTACTATATCTGTGAAATCGCCCGTATCGGCGGTACCGCGGCGGAAAAAGAAGACGCCTACCATCTGCAGGTGCACCATATCAGCGCCAACGACAGGTATTCCACCCCCATCGATCTTTTTACCAGCACGTTGACCGGTACGGAGTTCAACGGCGATCCCGTTAGCAGCGTGAGCGCCGCCATCGAATCCCACAAGGCTCTGTTCGCGTCCGTAGGCCTTGAAAACTTTACCGCTTCCGATTTTACTTCCTTCCCCGCGGGCTGCGGCAGATTGTTTGAATGCGGTACCTACAGTACCGAAAAAGCCGTAAAGGTGATCGATTACAGCGGCTACCTTGCGGATTCCTGATCGAACAGAATATAATACCAACGCCGGAAGAGGATGATCTGAAACCTCTTCCGGCGCTGTTTGTTGTTGACGGTTTTGGGGGGATGAGATGAAATTGCAGTTTAGCGTTGAGCATTGAGCGTATAGCGTATAGCGAGAATCACAGTGCGGGATGGCGATTCGTATCATTGGAATGTATC
>CAMOVW010000273.1 GCA_946627725.1 uncultured Clostridia bacterium | reverse complement strand
CTTGGTGATGCGGTCCATCAGCTCGTAAGTGCCCAGCACATAGCGGTGATAGAATTCCTTCTGCTTTTCGGGCGGCAGCAGCGCGGAACCGGCCTCGGTGATATTGCGGTTGAAATCCCATTTCAGATAGTCGATATCGTTGTGCGCCAGCACCTCAGACATTACATTAAATAAATAATCACGCACGTCGGCACGGGTCATATCGATCACATACTGCTGGCGTCCGACGCTGTTGCGGCGGCCGGGTACGTGGATGGCCCAATCGGGATGGGCACGGTAGAGATCGGAATCCGGAGAGATCATTTCGGGCTCATACCAGATACCGAACTTCAGCCCCAGCGCCTTTACGCGGGAAACCAGCGAACCGATACCGCCCTTGAGCTTATCTTCATTTACGAACCAATCGCCCAGAGAAGAGGTATCGTCGTTGCGCAGGCCAAACCAGCCGTCGTCCATCACAAACATCTCGATACCGGTCTCTTTTGCCCATTTTGCGATGGCAACCAGCTTATCGTCGTCAAAGTCCATGCCGGTGCCTTCCCAGTTATTGACCAGCAGCGGACGTTTTTTGTGCTTCCATTCGCCACGTACAAGATTATTGTTATACAGGCGGTGGAAGGCGCGGCTCATGCCGCCGAGGCCTTCGTTTGAGAATACCAGAACGGCTTCGGGCGTATAGAATTCCTCGCCGGGGGCAAGGGTCCAGCCGAAATCATCATAATTGATACCCATGATCACACGGGTGGAATTATTGTAATCCACTTCCGCTTCCGCCTTGAAGTTGGAGCTGTAAACCAGATTGAAGCCGTAAGCATCGCCGTGGTCTTCGTCGCCTCCCTTGGAAATCAGGGCGATGAAGGGATTCTGCGTATGAGAGGAAGAGCCTCTGCGGCTGCCGACGCCCTGTGTGCCGTGGGCAAGGGGACGGCGCATGAATTCACGCTCCTGACAATGCCGCCCGTAAAGGGAGATCAGATCGTAATCGCAGCCGTTCATATCCATGCAGAAGCTCATGGCGCGCTCGATTTCAAAGGGCCGGTCGGACGTATTGCGGACGATCATGCTGCGGGTAAGGGCGGACTGCTTCTCGAACACGGTATACAGCAGCGTTACCTCGGCGCGGGTGTATGCGTCCAGCATGGTGATTTCAAGCGTTTCGCATTCGTCTTCGGTATTGGCATACAGCGCGGGCAGGCCGGGCAGGGCGGGCTTGCCTTTATAGATTTTATGGGATACGTATCGGGGTTCGGTGACCGCGTTGCCGTCATGATTGCGGATCTGCAGGGAGGCGATACGCATATCCGCGCCGCCGTTGCAGCCGATCTCCATGGGGCAGGTATCCGGCGAGAAGGTGTAGGCGGGTTCCGTATCCGGCTGGGCGGAGAAGGAGGCGTAAACCTTGCGCTCCGCAAAATCGGTGAGGTTATCATCCGGGATATAAGCGCCGAAATACAGATGGGCAAGATTGTTATCTTTATACACCTGCAGAATATAGCTTGTATCTTTGGAATCCAGCTTGAAGATCTTTTTTTGTTCGTTAAAATGAATGCTCATAGTATTCCTCTTTTATTACATTATATAATAAAAAGCCAACCGGTGACAAATCCTGCGCCGGTCGGCTTTTTTGGTTACGCGTTTGCGGGCGCGTCGGCCTTCTGACCGGCGGCCGCCTTCTTCTTTTCGATGGTGGAGGGACGTTCGTTATACGGCAGAAGCAATTCGGAAACGTCCGTATATTTTACGGGGATGTTCTTCTTTTTATAAATCACGTTCACTGCGATCAGCGCGGCGAATACCAGCATGACCGCGATATAAGCCAGCGGATTCACTGTGCCGGTGAAGATATCGGGGATTGCGCCGTTCAGCTCTTTGACCATAAGAACGTAGGAGATAAACGATACGGTGACAAACACCATGCCGATGATCGGAATCACCATATTGCGCCGATACCCGCGGGGGGAACAGGACAGGGTGAGAAGGAAGAATCCAACCAGCGAGAGCACCGCCATCAGCGCCATGGAAACCAGCGCAATGGCAAAATACACAACGCCCTTGCCCAGCAATTCGGACCCGAACAGAGCTGTGAGCGCATCAAGATCAAAACCTTTATCCACAAAAAACGAAATGATCGTGATCAGGTTCACGTTTGCGGTGTGGGGCTGAAACGGCAGAACATAGTTCAGCGTACCCATGGGCAGCAGCAGCGCCGCGATGGGCAGCAGCCCCAGTACAAGGCGTACAATGGCAAGCGGGTGCCCGATCAGAGAAAATTTGAGCCGGTCGTACTTCGGCTTGTTTTTGGCGTAGTGGTGCTCCGCCGCGTCGGCCTCTTCACGAAGGCGCTCCTCGATGCCGTAATACAGAATGTTTACGCCGCACTGGGGACATTCGGGCCGCCAATCTTTGATTTTAAGCTTATAATTGCATTTGGGACAGGTTGCTGCCATAACGCTTCACACTCCCGTAATCGATATTATGCAACAGAATCAGTCGTCCAGCATCGTGCCGTCGATATCCACCTTAAAGGGGCCGCACAGCGCCATGATCTGCTCTTTGGTAATGGCATGGATCGCGCCGCCGCAGCTCATCACTTTTACGCGGATCTCGGCGGCCTTTTCGATGGTATCCATCAGGCCGAAGGTGGAATCCAGGTCTTCGCCGCAGCAGAAGATGCCGTGGTGCGCCCAGATCACCGCGTCGAACTGTTTGATCTTTTCGCCGGTGGCAAGGGCGATATCGGTGCTGCCGCATACCATCCAGGGCACCACGCCGATGCCCGCAGGGAACACGATGGGGCACTCGGTGATCATCTCCCAGATCGCGCGGGTGAAGGCTTTATCCTCCAGCGGCAGCAGGAAGGTGAGCGCCACGGTGTTTGCCGGGTGCGCGTGCATGATCACACGGTAACGGTTAGCGGTGTTTTCCTTTTTAATGGAATGGTTCAGCAGGTGCGTGGGCAGCTCGCTGGTGGGCACGCCGCCGTTATCCAGCCCCCACAGGATCTGATAATTTTCACCCTTCTCATCCAACTTTACGATGCAGATGTTGTTTTCGGGTTCTCTTAAAATGTTTTTATAATACTTACCGCTGCCGGTGACGATAAAAAATTCCCCGGCAAGGTTTGAAAGCGTAAGACCGATGCTCTTCCATTCGCTTTTCGGCTGCAGGAAGGGCTCCAGCGCGGCGGCCTCTTCCGGCTTCAGGCGGTAGCTCATGTTGCCGCCGTTGCGTTCGTTCCAGCCCTTGAGCCAGCTCTGATGGCAGGCGTCGATAAATTCCTTGACTGCTTTCAGTTCCAGTACGTTTTCCATGGTGAATTATTACCTCGCGTTTTTCAGTGCAATTGCTTTTTCCGCCTTTGCGGCGATGTTTTCGGCGTTCAGGCCGAAGATTTCAAGCAGCTCCAGCGCCGGGCCGGATTTGCCGAAGGTATCTTCCACGCCCACACGCAGTACGGGAACGGGGCAGGTTTCCGCGGTGACTTCCGCCACGGCGGAACCGAGGCCGCCGATCACGTTGTGCTCTTCCGCGGTGACGATGCAGCCGGTGGTCTTTGCGGCGTCAAGGATGATATCGCGGTCGATGGGCTTGATGGTGGCCATATTGATCAGCGCGGCGCTGATTCCGCGGCTCTTTAAGAGTTCCACTGCGGCGATGGCGCGTTCCACCAGCAGACCGGTGGCGATGATGGTTACGTCCGTACCCTTGTTCAGGTACACGCCCTTGCCGATCTCGAATTTATAATTCTCGTCGAATACGCGCGGCACCGCAAGGCGGCCGAAGCGCATATACACGGGGCCGGCGCTCTCGGCGGCGGCAAGCACCGCAAGGCGGGCTTCCACGTCGTCCGCGGGGTTCAGGATCGTCATGCCCGGGATGGTGCGCATCAGGCCGATATCTTCGCAGCACTGATGGCTGGCGCCGTCTTCACCCACGGAAATGCCCGCGTGGGTAGCGCCGATTTTTACGTTGATGCCGGGGTAACCCAGCGTGTTGCGGATCTGTTCAAAGGCTCTGCCGGCGGCAAACATGGCAAAGGAGCTGGCAAACACGGTGTAGCCGGAGGCGGCAAGGCCCGCGGCAACGCCGATCATATTGGCTTCCGCAATGCCGCAATCGATGAAGCGGTCCGGGAACGCTTTTTTGAACATACCGGTTTTGGTGGCCGCGGCAAGATCGGCGTCCAGCACGATCAGCTTATCGTTTTTTTCGCCCAGCTCCAGCAGCGCTTTGCCGTAGGCGTCTCTGGTGGCGGTTTTAATGATTTCTGCCATAGCGTTCTCCTCCTTTACGCTTCAAGCGCGGCAAGCTGCGCTCTGAGTTCTTCCATAGCCTGGTCGTACTGCTCGCCCTTCGGCGCGGCGCCGTGCCAGTTCACGGCGTTCTCCATATAAGATACGCCCTTGCCCTTTACGGTTTTCATGATCACGGCGGTGGGTTTATCGGCGCAGGCCTTGGCGGCGTTTACGGCAGCCTCGATCTGATCGAAATCATGCCCGTCGATCTCGATCACGTTGAAACCGAAGGCGGCGAATTTTTCGGGAATGGGATAGGGGGAATTTACTTCTTCCAGGGTGCCGCCGCCGGCCGCCTGTACCACAGCCGCCACCCGGCCACATGACACCCTTTCCCTAAACCCATCACTCGCAACCATGCCGTCCCACCTCCCACCCCCCCTCAATGCCACTCCCCCACCCCTCCTTACCCCC
>CAMOVW010000272.1 GCA_946627725.1 uncultured Clostridia bacterium | reverse complement strand
GGAGCCGTCAGGATCCATATCGCTGTCGCGCCAACAGCGCGACAAACTGCAACTTCCTTCAGCCTTTCCGGGATCCGCGCCGACAAAAAAACCGCCCACGCGGCGTGAGCGGAAAGATATGGTTTTTACTTTTTCATCAGCGCGGCGCCGGCGTTCCAGGCCTTGCCCACTTTTTCGCCGGTGGCGTAGTAGCCGCCCCGGAAGGTATCGAAGGTGAGGGCGTGCAGCTTGGCGGGGTCCACTTTGCCCTTTTCGTCCAGCACGGCTTCTTCGGCCTTTACGTTCACGATTTTGCCCACGATGCCGTCCACATAGTCCGTGTGCAGAAATTCCAGCAGCTCGCATTCCATCGCCAGCGGAAATTCCTCAATGATCGGGGCGTTCACCTTATCGCTTTTTACCGCATGGTAACCGGTGCGCTCGAATTTGTCGTCCACTTTGTTGCCGGAGGCGATGCCGAAGAAATCGGCAACGTCCATATGCGCCTCATCCGCGAGGGATACGGTAAAGGCCTTGCTGGCCTTGATGTTGAGCCAGGTCTTTTTGCCTTCGCCGATAAACAGGATGATCTTATCCTCGTCGCAGATCTGCCCCCAGGCCACGTTCATCACGTTCACCTTTTCGTTTTCATCGTAAGCCGCCACCATCAGCACCGGCATCGGATAAACCGCCTGCAATACACCTAAATCTTTTTTCATGTTAGTTTCTCCTTTCAGATGTATGATATTCATTGTATAACAATATCCGTTTTGATTCAATTCTTTTTTTACAATTGATTACTGCTTCACCGCACGTCAAAACAGCCTAAAAACTGAAATTCAAAATCGCTGTTCCTCGTCAGCTTCAGATATGCTGCGTAGGCGCAGTTTTCGCATTCGATCAGATAGCTGTATTCCCCCAGCTCCGTTTTCAGCGGGCGGTCGTGTAGCGTTACAAGCGTTACGTTCTGCTTTTCCATTTCTCCCAGCAGTGCCGGGAGGTCTTCCGCGTCGCCCCGGGCGATAAACGCCAGGCGGTCCGCCGTTGCTGTGGCGGGCGCATCTGCGCAGAGCACGTAAAACCGGGTTTTGTTGCTCTCGTTGTTCTGAATGCCGGCGGCAAGGATCTCAAGCCCGTATACCTCGGCGCAGGCGGCGGAAGCGATCGCCGCCCGGGAGGGATCTTTTCCCTCGGAAACCGTCTTTGCGCCCTCCGCGGTGCTGGATACCTCCACGATCTCCGCGTCCGGTAAATTCTCCTTCAGCCAGTCGCGCCCCTGCGCAATGCCCTGCTTGTGGGAATACACCGTTTTGATATCCGACATCGCCGCCCCCGGATATACAAGCAGATTCTGATTGATGGGCAGCTCCACCTCTCCCACAACGGAAACCGCCGTCTGGTCGAGCAGCGTATCCACGTAATCGATCACCGCGCCGCCGATGGTGTTCTCCTGCGGGATCACGGCGTATGCGCTTTCCCCTTTTACCATCGCCTCTACCGCGTCGTTTACGGTTTCGTAAGGGATATATGTGCCTTTTTTCTCAAAAAACTGCCCGCAGGCCTCCTGCGTGTAGGTACCCTCCGGCCCCAGATAACTCACCGTCGCCGTATCGCAGTCGATCTGCACGGCAACCGTATCCCCCGTTTCGTTCGCGCAGCCGAAGCAGACGGCGCAAAGCAGAAGCGTGAGCAAAATACACAGTGTTTTCCGAAACGTCATTGCTTTATATCTCCTCTGTTTTTATAACCAGGTGACCGCGCCGGTTTTGATATCATAGATCGCGCCTTCGATCAGCACGTCCCCGATTTCGGGATGATCCGCAAACTCCTTCTGCAGCCGCGCCGCGGCGTATTCTACGTTCCGGCGGCAGGCCTTATCCGGGTCTCTCTCGTTGCCCACCGCCTTCAGAATATCGTCCGTGATATACTTTATAAAGCCGTCGCCGCCGCCGGAAAGCGCCGCCGCGATCGCGCCGCACCCGGTATGGCCGAGGATGACGATATGTTTGCAGTGCAGGTGGTCGGCCGCGTATTCGATGCTGCCGATCTGGTGGTTATCCAGCACGTTGCCCGCCACGCGGATCACAAACAGGTCGCCGATGGACGCATTGAAGATCAGCTCGGGGATCACGCGTGAATCCGAGCAGCACACAACGATCGCGTAAGGGTGCTGGCCGTCGGCTGCTGTTTCCGTGATCCGCTTTTTATCCGCGGTTTTGAGATATTCTGCATTTCCTTTCAGCATGGGGATCGCCTTTCTGTTGATTTCATCTTTTTTCTGCCGGAATCAATCAGCTCCCGTTCAAATTCCGCCGGGTGCTTCAGGTAATAATCCTGATGGTAATCTTCGGCTTCGTAAAACGCGGTAAAGGGCTCCAGCGCCACGTAAACTTCTTTGCCGGAGCGTTCTTTCAGCCGCCGGATGCGTTCCGCCGCCAGCTGTTTTTCAGCCTCGCTTGTGTAGTAGATCGCAAGGGTATAGGAATGCCCCTTGTCGATAAACTGGCCCTCCGGGTCAAAGGGATCCACGTTGGCGAAATAGATATCCAGCAGCCTTTCATAGCTCACCCGGGCGGGGTCGTATTCCAGCATAACGGTCTCCCGGTGCCCGGTCTTCTGGTGTTTTACGTCTTCGTAAGCGGGGTTTTCTTCCGTTCCGCCGGAATATCCGCTCACCACCCGGTCCACGCCGTATACCTTATAGACCGGCGTAACGCACCAGAAGCAGCCGCCTGCAAAATATGCTTTCATTTCGTGTCCTCCATAGCTGCCGCATTTCAGCGGGCAGCTTTTTCAATGGCGTTCCCGAGTTGGATCCGCACCGTGGCAAACTGCGCGTCGGAAAGGGTATAGTGGGTGAGATCCTTCGAGATCTTTGCAATTGTTTTCCGCACGAACCCTTCGCCCAGCAGCGTCTGCGCCATCGTAAGATATTCGTAGTCCTCAATGCCGTTTGCCACAGCCTCAAGCCGCAGGCTGGATACGGGCCCGTTTACGCCCGCGTGGTATCCGTCGTACAGCAGGGAACCGTCGCCGAAGGTGTCGGGGCCGGTCCAGGGCGTGGTCCAGGCAGAGGACCAGGGATCGCCGCCCACGTCGCTCCAATAGGTGGTGCTCCAGTAGAGCAGCCCCGTTACGTTCTGCTGCTTCTGCTGCCAGAACAGTATCCTGTGCTTCACGCCGTCCTGCTGGGTGAACAGGTTGCAGTAATCGCTGGTGGGGGCGGGGCCGCAGCATACGTACCACCACAGCTTATCTCCGTTTGCCTGCCGCTCGTGGGCGCGGGCAGGGAAGCCCTCCCAGTCGAACAGTACGGTTTCGGGGCACATGATGCTGCTCTTGCCCTCCTGCAGGTCCACGCTGTGGCGGGTCTGCCCGTCGATCTCAATATTGTTGGTATAAAACGGGGTCACCATGTTGTAACCGGGGTAAAGGGACGCCAGCCGTTCGCATACCCGATTATATTTATCGTAAGATTCCGCGTCGCTCGGCTCGTCTATGGGGTAGAAATAGGCCTTATCTGCCCATTCGGGGTTCGATTGCAGCTTTTCGGCGTAGGCGCGTATCGTATCGTCGTCCCCGTAGGGCACGCAGAACGAAGTGCAGCGCGGGTCGCTCATATACGCGTCCGCCTCGTCCGAGAGGATATCCACCGGCAGATTGTAGGCGGAAACGTGATGCTCCAGCAAAAATTCGTAGTAATCTTTGTAAAGCGCGTCGGCTTCGGGGCTGTCCGCCGCAACGTGGTGCGCCCTGGCAATGTCGCCCTTGCCCAGCCCCATGGCGGTATCCATGGCGGGGGAATCGGGCAGGGTGAAATCCCATACGTGGGCGGTGATCTTTACTTCAAGTTTTTCGTGCTTATCCTCTCTGCTGTCGTTGCAGTACAGCCTCAACGTGGCGGTATAGTCCCCGGGGGCGGTATCCTTTTCGGTCTTTACGCCGATAAACAGCGGGTAGTTCCGCATTTTGAGCATCACCAGCGTATTTTCGCCGCCAACGTTGAGGGGCACAAGCGCGTCCGGGTAAGCGCCGAACACGGTCTCGCCCGTGGTTTTTACATAGTACTCGTCGCAGAATACCGTTTCAAGCGTATCGCCCTGTTCGTTGGTAAACGCGCTCAGGCTTACCTTCGCCTGTTCTCTGTCCAGCCGCGTCTGCAGCGCGATCTGGCAGTATTCGGATTCGTTCTTCGCAAGGTACATCGTATGCGAGGCCGTTTTTTCCAGTGCGCCGGTTTTCGGGATTTTTACCGTGGGCTCGTAAAAAGAATAAGAGGGGACGGAAAGCAGGCTCGGCGCAACGCCCCGTACCAGCATCTGCTCTAAAGTGACCTCCGCGCCGAAGCCGGACGTGAGCGTGATCAGCACGGCGGAAAGCATGGCGATCAGCCGCTTATACGCCGCGAAAAAAGATGAAAACCCAAACATTGAAATACCTCCGGTCCTTCTGTATTCGTTTAATGCCATTTTAACACGGTATTGTACGGATTTCAACAGAATGCGGAAATAATGTGCAGAAAATTGCCTTTCGCCGTATCCGGCCGGCCGCGACCGCCGTTCGGGTATCATAAACCATTTTAATTTCTTTCACCTTTATTTTACCATATGTTTTCGGTGTTTGGAAGAGTTTTATTCATGCGGTTAGTTTTGTAACAGTCTGCCGTCCCCTGTCTTCACCAACGGCATCTCTGCAAACTGGAATCTACAGTGCTAATTCCATCAGCCAGCA
>CAMOVW010000271.1 GCA_946627725.1 uncultured Clostridia bacterium | reverse complement strand
CGAAGATCGCCTCCCCGGCGGCGTTCTGCCCCGCCCGCAGGCTCTGCCAGCCGGAGCGGTAAATGTAGTCCTGAATAAACGGCGCGTAGCGCTCAAACACGTTCATATCGTAAACTCCACAAAGCCCGCGTCGGTTTCATCGGAAACGGCCTCCGATTTCGCGTAGCTGAATTCATCGGAAGAAAGCAGGGCGGCAAGATCCGTATCGGGGTGCTGATATAAGAGATCCAGCAGCTCTATAAAATCGCGGATCACCTCGCGGGGGGTGATATTCTGATCCGCGCCGATGCGCCCGTATTCGATCCTGATAAACCCTGCGAGATCCTCGGTGGTAACGGGGCTTTGGTAGCCGTACAGCCCGGCGTGCATACCGGCCAGCTTTTCGCACAGCACCAGCATCTCCTCCGCCGTGAGGGGCTCCAGCCTGATCACAGGCGCCAGCAGGTCCCTTGCCCCGGGGCGGGAGAATCTGCCCTCGCTCAGGCGTGAGCGCAGCGCCTCGTAGCTGTAAATGCCCCGCCGCTTGTCCTCCAGCGCCTGGGGCGTGGCGCCCATGATAATGCCGAGATACTTCGCCTTGCCCTGCAGCGTATCGTTATACATGGTAAGCATTTTTTCGTAATTATACTGCCGGGTGACGGTGTTGGGGATCTTAAAGATATTTACAAGCTCATCCACCATGATCATCATGCCGGTGTAGCCCGCCAGGCGGAAGAAGGCGGCGAACAGCTTCAGGTAATCGTACCAATCGTCGTCCGTAATGATCATGTTTACGCCCAGCTCTGCTTTCGCTTCGCTTTTCAGGCTGTATTCCCCACGGAACCAGCGCAGCACCTTCGCCTTGGTTTCGTCGTCGCCGTTCAGATAGGCGCGGTAATAGGCCGAAAGCAGCTTTGCGAACTCAAAGCCGTGCACCAGCTCGCTTACGGAGGCGGTCACCGCGTAGATCTTTTGATCCGTTGCGGCGGCAAGGGCTGGATCTGAGGGCGAAAGGCCGGTTTCCCGCAGCGCCTCGCTCTGCACGGCGCTGATCCACCGATCCAGCACCAGCGTAAGCGCGCCGCCCTCCGGCTTGGTTTTTGTGGAAAGATTTGTGATCAGCTCACGGTAGGTGGCAAGCCCCTGCCCCCGGGTGCCCTGCAGCCGCCGCTCCGGCGAGAGATCCGCGTCCGCAACGATAAAGCCCCGGTCCATCACGTAGTTGCGTATGGTTTGCAGCAGAAAGCTTTTGCCGCTGCCGTAGCGCCCTACAATAAAGCGGAAAGAGGCGCCCCCTTCTGCAATGATATCCACATCGTGCAGCAGGGCTTCGATCTCGTTTTTTCTGCCCACCGTGATATAGGGCAGGCCGATGCGTGGCACTACGCCCCCCTTCAGTGAGTTGAGCACGGTCTGCGCGATGCGGCGCGGCACTTTTTTTTGTTCATCCATGGTCCGTTCCTCCGAGTAACGCTTGTAAATCGGGAATATAATCGTCCACAAGGGCGAGAACGTCGTTTTCGCACAGCAGCGCGGTATCGCCGATCTCATCAAACAGCGCTTCGTTGATGCCGTCCGCCGCGATCGAGGGCGTCAGGCGGTTCTCCCGCAGGATGCCGCCGGGGTTTTCGCCCGCCAGCAGCGCCCGTAAAATCCGTATCTGTATGCCGTCCAAAGGCAGATCCGCGGCGGCCTCCGCAGCGGAAAACGCGGCTGCTTCCGGCGCTGTTGTTATTTCTTCTTCTGTTATTCGTTCTTCGTGTTGTATCGTCTCCGGCGCGGCCGCTTCGTTCTCTTCTTCGGTAAGAAGGCTGTCACGGGTGGTTTCGGCGTCTGAGCGGATCTTTGCAAGGCCGGCAAAATCGATGGTGATCTTCGGCCGGGCGGCTTCTTCCTCCGCCCGTCTCATTTCGTCGAAGGCCGCGTCCGCGTAGGGGATCGCCCAGGCAAACTCCGGTTTCTCTTTCAGATAGCGGCCGGTTTTCATGCGGCGGCGCAGCCTTGCGTCGGTTTCGTGCACAAAGCCCTGCAGCAGCGATTTGTTAAAAGACAGCGTTTCATAGGTCCGGCTCTGCCACTGCCCGTTTTTGCATACGTAGCCGCGGCATTCGTTCAGAATATAACCCCTGTCCGCAGGGGGGCTCTTTTCGCAGTACACGGCGTTTGCAAGGGGATACCAGCGGCGTACCTTTTTTTTGCCGAAGCACAGGGTGAACAGGCTGTTTCCTTCGCGGCGGTAATCCGCCGCGGCCGCCCGCCATGCGGCGGCGAACAGCCCTTTGCCCTTTTCCGGTGCGCCGTTCAGCACCGGCGAGGTTTCCGTCTTTTTGCCGCAGAAAAAACACAGGGCGGCAAATACCTCGTCGTCGCTGTATGCGTCCGGCGCGCGCAGCGTCCTAATGGCCTCGTCCCGCGCGTCGGTATCCGGGTCCATCACGTTATACGCGGTTTCCGTCGGCAAACCGTGCAGCACCGCAAATTCCAGCATCCAGCGCCGCAGATTCTGCCGCATACGCCGGTCGTCCGCCGGATAGCCTGCTTCAAATTCCATGAGCTTTCTGAGGGCGTCCTCCGGCGAAGAAGCCCCCACGCAGTTCAGCAGTTCATATATATAAACGTAGGCGGCGGAGGCGGAGATGGGCGCGTAATCGCCCTGACGTACCTTTGCGCGCCATGTAAAATACCCCCGCAGCTGCCGGGTGGTCATATCTTCGTAGGTAGGGTAGTAGCAAAAAAATTCGCCGCTCCAGGGTACGGTATCTTCATAATCCCGCATAAACAGGGCCTGTTCGTAAAACCGCCGCGCCTTCGCCCCGTCGGAGCCTCTGCCGTAATCGAACATATGGCGCAGCTGCCGCAGCTTTTCGGGCGTTTGTTCCTTTTCGCTTTTGCGGGCGCCCCCGGCAAAGGGCAGGGGCGTATCCCGATAGCCGCCCCCGTTTGCGGGCAGCTGCGACGCCAGCACAATGGTGAAGCCGTGGTTCTTTTCCCCCGCCACAGCCCGGTCGAACAGCTGAAAAACGATCTCAGGCTCGGTACGGCGGTCGAAGGCGATATTGATCCAGTCCTTTCCCCGCATGCGAATGGGGGCGGTAAGGTAAGGCCGGGGCGAACGCAGCAGAGCTTCGCCGCCGCATTTCAGGTCGCACCGCTGGATCTCTCTGCCCCGGTCTGTATCCCACTGCCGCATCAGAAGGGCGATCCATTTGCCGGTTTCGGGGTGGCACAGTACGGAAAACCCCGGAAAATCCTGCCACTTGTGCTGCTCCGTGATCTGATACTTTTCGTAAGCATAAGCCGCAAGCTCCGCCAGTTCCATAAATACGCCCCCCCTCTCTTTCCATTGTGTGATCGGTACAATAATTATACCATAACCGCAGGCAAAATCAAGTATACGATGCACAATGAAAGAAGCGAAGGGAATAAAATGAAGTCGCCCCTCAAGGAATCAGCTCCGCAGGAGCGTCTTCATCAGCGCAGCGTCTTCATTCCTTCATTAGCCCCGCAAGGGGCGACTTCATTGAAAAAAGCACGCCAAAGCGTGCTTTTTATGTGAAAGAGCGCGTAAAAGTGCACCAAAGCATAGAAAGAAAGCCAAAAAGTGTACCAGAGCAGAACCCCACAAACCGGTATTTATCGGTTCAATTCCATAAAAACGTGTTCATCTGTACGGTCGTATTCTTTGAATCCGCATTTTTGATAAACATGAATTGCCCTGTTATTTTGGGGATTTGTCCTTAGGAATACTCTTTTCAGCCCCAACTGCTGCGTTCCGTATTCGATCATTGCAAGAATAGCCTCAGTCCCATAGCCTGCGTTCTGCTTAACTGCCGTAATGGCTATACCGAGTTCTCCACTGGAATTTTTCACATCCATCAGTTCGATGTTTCCGATAAACGCACCGCTCTTTTTTTCGAGCATGGAAAAGACAAGCGCTTTCTCTTCTAACTTCTTCTGAACCCACTTACGTTCTTGTTCCGCACTATACGTTTTTTGTTTGCCGCCGATAAATCTGTTGACATTCTCATAATCATTGACCATGACAAGATAATCATTAACCAAGAGTTCAGAAACCTCAACAAAACTGATGCGATTTGATTCAAATACCTGATCCATATTCAGCACCCCAAAAATCCGGATTTGTCACTTTGTTTCCGTGTTTTGCTTTGCTGTGTAGATTGAAGAAATAAGCAATCTGCGAATAGAGCCGCAATCGTGAAGCAAAGCAGAAATAGTTTCATCTTTACGTATCTCTGCCCTTTCTAGCAATTCAAGCCAGTATTCTGTTTCATAGCATTCTTTCAGGGCAATTTGAAATTTTGCAATAAAATCCGGTCTGCTGTGCGCATAGTTTGCTTCCCGAATGTTTGCGCCGATTGAGGTACCGGAACGTTCCAACTGATTGACAAGGGAATAATGACCCTTGATACTATCACACAGTCTCAGTACTTTAACGGCAAAATCCATTGAGAGTGCGGCAAGTTTGCTTTCAGCCATAGAAGTCACCTCATGAACATCATATCATATGGAACCTGAAAGAGCAACAGTGAAATCGCGGCCCCGGCCGCGGTGAAATCAACGGCCAATGCCATTGGTGAAATCCTCGGACTTCGTCCTCGGGTGAAATGAAATCCGTCCCGCACCCCGCGAAGCGGGATTTCACCGCGAAGCGATTTCACCCACCGAAGGTAGATTTCACCCGTCCGAAAGGACGGATTTCGTTAAAAAAAGCGCTTTTGTCTGGTAGACAAAAAGCGCTTTTTTCATGGCCCGCCCGGAGGGATTCGAACCCCCGATCTTCAGAATCGGAATCTGCTGCGTTATCCAACT
>CAMOVW010000270.1 GCA_946627725.1 uncultured Clostridia bacterium | reverse complement strand
AGATTTGCGGGCAAATTCCAGACACGGGGACGGTTCTATGTCTTTTTGTTATTCCGGCTTGCCGATCTTTGCAAACTTTAAAGACATAGAAGCCGTCCCCATGTCCGGGCGCCTTTTTGCAAACCAACTGCTCTATGCTCAACGCTCAACGCTACTCGCTAAATTATAATTTACCAATCACACCGGTTCCCGCAAAGAACAAAAAACCCACTCGATGGCACTTCAAAAAACAAGCGCCACAGTGGGTTAAATTCTTTATTCGGATTTGGCTGCGGCGCGGCTTATACGGTCGCCGTCGCGGTTTCGATCAGGGCGGCGATGTCGCCCACGGTTTTGATCAGGGGGAGCTTATCGTCCGGTACGCTGATATGGTAATTGCGCTCGATCTCTACGGCGATGTTCATCAGGTCGAAGGAGCTTGCGCCGATATCGTTGCGCAGAGAAGATTCCGCGGTGATCTCTTCGGGTTCGATCTCTACAAATTCACAGATGATGTCGATCAGTTCGTTCAGCATTTCAGATTTCCTCCAATATTTCATCGATGGTTTTATGCGGATCGCGGATCCCCGCCAGAATGGTGCGCACCGCGCCCTCGTGGAAGCGGCGGATATCCTCGTCCGAATAGGTGTATATACGGTGGATGTAGTTGAATTTATAGCATCCGCTTTTTGCGTCGTACAGGGTAACGGTGTACAGCGGCATCACGTAATGGCCCATGCTGAAGCCCATATACTCGTAACCGTGGCCGCCGAAGGTATCGTTTGCAAGGGGCAGATAAGAGAACATCATGCTGGTGCAGGTCTGCAGCACCGTATAGCCGAACAGCGTGCGCTCGTTATCCCGCAGCGCCGTAAAGGGTACGTCCGCATGGCGGAACAGAAAGTTCTGCGAGCTTGCCAGCTGCAGCAGCCCCTCGCGGAAGGTAAGATCCCCGGGCAAAATCTCTCTCCAGGGCATGGGGGAGGCCAGCGTGCCGCCGGCGCGCTTTTCCTTTACCGTTCTGCGGCGCGGGCACAGCACCCAGAAAACCGTATCGTCCACCCGCACGTTTAGCTTTGAAAGGTACATGCGCATGCCCATCTGTATCACCCATTCGGCGCTGATCTGCCGCTCGGTTACAAAGTCCGTAATGGCGCGGCTGTCTTCCTCCGAAAGGGTAAACCGGGAAAAGTGCGTTTTATCCAGCAGGGGGAAGAAATCCTTCGGCTCAATGGGGCCGGGGTCGCTGCCGGTGCGGCGCTGCTCCCGCTGCAGGGTGGTGCCCTTCAGGCTGCAGTATTTGGGGGGCTTATCCATTTTTATGTAGTCCGCCAAAATCGCGGTCTCTTTTTTGACATATTCTTCCCATCCCGGGTCCGAAAGCTCCTTCTGTATCACGGCCTCATAGCGCGAGAGGGGCTTCGGCATCGCTTCGCCGGCCTTCATCGCGTCGTAAACCGCAAGCAGGTCCTTAAAGAAGGTGAAGGTGGCCATGGCGTCCATCACCATGTGCGATACGATCAGGTAAATACCCGTGCGTCCGTCCGGCGCGGTGAAAAAGATCAGCCGGAAGGTCTCGCCGCCGAATACGTTCAGCTTCTTTTCGGCGTCCGCGTCCAGATTGCGGCGCATCTCCTCCTCGGTGCCGTATTTGCGCAGGGGGATCCGGTCCAGCTTATATTCCGGCAGAAAATACTGCCGCAGATCGCCGTCCGCCTTTATGATCCGCAAGCGGAGGCAATCGTTGCGTTCGATCTCAATGTTCACCGCCTGCGCCAACGTTTTAAAATCCAGCGGTTCATCGAATAATACAGCACAGGGGATCTGCGTCGACTGCTTGTGCAGCGAATATTTCCACATGTACTGAACCATTTTCTGGCTGCTGATCAGCCCATAGGTTTTATCCGGAGATTGCATAGGGGAAGAACACCTTTCTGAGATAGAAATAACGGGAGGGGGGAAGAAACTACGGCGGAAACGCTCAGGAAACCGTGCGTTTGATCTTGCCGGTGGAGGTTTTCTCCAGCGGGGTATCGCGCACCACCAGCTTTGCGATGGTGTGAGAGGGGCGCGCCTTCAGGTTTACTTTGTCTACCAGCGCTTCCAGCGCGGCGTTGATATCGGTAACGCCGTTGGCCTGGGCCACTTCGGCGTTGGGGTAGATCTCGGCAATGATGCGGTCGTTTTTGGCGTAAACCAGCGCTTCCGCCACCAGCGGATCCGCCCGCAGGTCGTTTTCGATGCCCTCGGGCGATACGTTTTCGCCGTTGGAGAGAATGATCAGGTTCTTTACTCTGCCGGTGATGAACAGCTCGCCGTATTCGGTAAGCACGCCGATATCGCCGGTTTTCAGCCAGCCGTCTTCGGTGAAGGCCGCGGCGGTGGCTTCGGGGCGCTTATAGTAACCGATCATGCGGCAGGGGGTGTTTACCTGCACCTCGCCGTCCTGAATGCGCACCTCGCAGTTGTTCATTACGCGGCCTACGGAATCCATGGATACCTGCTCGTCCGGCACGCTCACCTTGCAGCCGGCTTCGCTCATGCCGTAGCCCTGCCGCAGATGAATGCCGTATTCCTCAAACGCAACGGGGATCTTGGGGTCGAGATACGCGCCGCCGCACAGCATCCATAACAGCCGGCCGCCGGTCACCTTCGCGGCTGCCTCGGCGGGAGAGAGCGCGGGATCTTTCAGCGCCACGGCTCTGATGCGGCTGAGCATGGCCTGGGCGATCATGGGCACCACGCGCATTGCGGTGGGCTGAAAACGCAGCAGGTTCTCAAACAGATCGCGCATCTGGCCGTTCAGGCACAGCGTGTTGCCCATTTTAACGGAAGAAAGAAAATCAGACACAAAGCAGAAAATATGGTGCAGCGGCAGTACGGAAAGGCGAACGTCGTCCTCCCGCTCGGTGCCCTTGAAATAGGCCTTGTACATCACGTTTTCCATCAGCGCGTAGTTCGAGAGCATTACGCCCTTCTGCTCGCCGGTGGTACCGGAGGTATAGATCAGCACCGCCAGCGCCTGCTCGTCGATTTCAACGTCCGAGAGGGCGGCATAGGGGGAATCGTTGCCGTAGGTTTCGTATATTCTTTCAAAATCGCTGTGGTCGCCCAGATCCAGCGTGTGGGCGATGGCCGGTTCGGCGGCGCAGATCTGCGCCATGCGGTCCGCAAACTCGTGCTCGTAAAGCACCACGGTGGCGTCTGCGTCCCGCAGCAGGGCAAGGCCGTTTTCCACGGTGGTTTCCGGCGCCATGGGGATCAGCACAAAGCCGCCGGCGAACCCGCCGCACAGCGCCACGATGTATTCGTAACAGGATTTGCTTACAATGGCGATATGCGCGTTTTCGGGGTATTTATGACGCAGCATCCGGCAAAAGGCAAAGCTGTCGTTGCGCACTTCGGCAAAGGATTTTTCGTGTATCTTACCGTCGCGCACAAATTTGATAAAGGGCTTGTTGTTGTAGGTTTCCGCCGCATAGTCAAGCAAACCGCGCACGGTACGGATGTTTTCTAACGTCATATAATACACCTCCTGTTTTTATAAATATATTATATTGCATTTATGTACAAGAAGTGTGAATAAATTGTGAACAATTAATAGCCCGTTTTACAAAAATTTTGTATTATCGTGTATATTTTCCGGAAACGTTTGATAAACGACACATTTGCTGCGGTTGACGCATATTTTGCGGCTGCTTTCGCACGTTATCCGTGATTGACGCTGGCGACATTTCATGGTAAAATCGGTTGAGAAACGGATAAAAAATGGTATTTCTGCAAAAAAGGAGCGCGCATATGGTTGGTATTATTGACGTAGGCGGCGGCACCCGGGGCATTTACGGCGCGGGGGTGTTCGACCGCTGCTTAACGGAAGGCATACGGTTTGATTACGTGATCGGCGTTTCCGCCGGTTCCGCCAACGGCGCGGCCTTTCTGGCGGGGCAAAAGGGCCGGAATTACCGGTTTTATACGGATTATACCCTGCGCAAAGAGGGCATGGGCGTAACCAATTTCCGCAAAACCGGCTCGTTTATCGGGCTGGACTATATCTATTCAGAGCTTTCGGATTCCACCGGGGAAGATCCGCTGGATTACGCCGCCATGATGGCCGCCGACGCCGCCTTCGAGATCGTGGCCACCGACGCCCGCACGGGCAAGCCGGTGTATTTCCGCAAAGAGGATATGGCGCAGGACCGGTACGACGTGATCAAGGCATCCTGCAGCGTGCCGCTGGTCAACCGGCCCTACGTGATCGACGGCGTACCCTATTACGACGGGGGCGTATCCGATCCCGTGCCGGTAGAGCGGGCCTTTACCCGGGGCTGCGACAGAGTGGTGCTGATCCTCACCCGCCCCGTGGGGCAGGATAAAACCCACAGCCGCAACGCCCTTGCCGCCAAAGCGCTGCAAAAACGGTACCCGGAAGCCGCCGCCGCCACCGCCGCCTGCGGCAGCGTTTACGCCCAAAGCGTGCAAAAAGCCCTCCGGCTGCAGCAGGAGGGCAAAGTGCTGATCGTAGCGCCGGACGATATCGGCAAGCTGGGCACCCTCACCAAAGATGAAAAGGTGCTCTCGCAGCTCTACATAAAGGGCTTTCACGACGCGAGAACAATAAAAAGCTTTGTTTCCGGCTGAAAGCAGATTGTATGGGGGAAGAAGGAAAAGGACAATCGTGGGTTAAATTATAATTTATCGCGCTGTGTTACTATCGCGACGCGGCAGGCGGGACGGCGGGACGGTTCTGTGTATCAACCCGCCGGATAGAGGTATAAAGTTTTCAAAAAATATGATACATAGAACCGTCCCACGTTCGCCGGATGGTTTTCA
>CAMOVW010000269.1 GCA_946627725.1 uncultured Clostridia bacterium | reverse complement strand
ACTTGCTGATCTTTGCAAACTTCAAAGACATAGAAGCCGTCCCCATGTCCGGGCGGCTTTTTTGCAAACCAACTGCTCAATGCTCAACGCTCAATGCTTCTCGCTAAATTATAATTTGAATCTCCGCCTCAGAACCTGCTCAGCGTGCCGGCGGCAAGGTAGTTCCACGGCGTAAAACCGAGCAGCGTGATCGCGGGGGAGTTTTCCGCCAGCGTAAAATCCCGGTTGGCGGCGTCGCGGAACAGGGGATCCGCGATCTGATCGGTTTTCAGCCAGCCCTTCAGGCGCATTGCCGGGGGATACACCCGGTCGATCTTGCGGATCTCGGTATTCATCATGCCGTAAACCCGGCTGAAGTTGGTATAGTCCCAAACAAGATTGCCGCTTTCGGTGAAGCGGTCCTCTGAAGCGTTCACCCAAAGGGGCTGATCCTGCCCGACGATGATATTGCCGGTAAGATCAAACTCGTTATGGTCCTCGGTGCGGGTGGAACGGATCTGCCCCTCGCCGCTGAAGGCAAAAATATTGTTGGTGATCACGTTATCGATACCGTAATGCTGGTGAAAGCTCTGACTGCCGCAATCGTAAACAAGGTTGTTTTTTACGGTGATATTGCCGGAGCCCTCGTCCAGATAGATGCCCCAGCCGCCGTAGCCGCCCTCGCCCGGGTCCGCCGCCACGTTGTGGATCACATTGCCGGAAAGCACGGTGTGGGGCTGCGCGCCAAGCGTATATATGCCGCCCATATCGCTGAGCCAGCCCTGGCCGATATCGTAGATCAGGTTATCGCACACACGGATATCATCGGTGGCGTGGAAGGCGTATCCCCACACCCAGCCGATGGAAAAGGCGGTATAATAGCCGTCGTGCACTTCGTTGTGGCGCAGATCGCAATCCGCCGCGTAGGTGAGCAGCACGCCGATGCCGGAGGGAATGTTTCTGCCGTAGCTCTCAATCAGGCAATCCGTTACGTTGATCCGGCGGGTCTGCTCCGCTTCGCTGCTGCTGTTTTTACCGCTGATGAACACCCCGTTGCAGCCGATGTTCTTAAAACGGCAGCCGGCGATATCGCAATCCGTGTTTCTGCCGGTAAAGCGAACGCCGGTATTGCCCAGATTCACAAAATCGCAGTTCGTAAATGAAACAAAGCTGCTGTCCTTCACCTCAACGGCGCCCTTTACCTCCAGATTGCCCTGGGGATGCAGCATACCGTAGCTGCCCAGCCAGCTCACGGCGGCGTCCGGCACGGGATCTGTGCAGTCCGTACCCACAAAGCGGATATTATGGAACGCGATATTCTCCGCGTTGTTGAGCTCCAGCAGAACGTCGGCCTGCGGGGCAAACAGCACGGCGGGACCGATATCCTCGCCGGGCTGCGGAATATAATACACGGTGCGTTCGGCACGATCCAGATACCACTGCCCCGGCTTTTTCAGCATCTCAAACACGTTTTCAAAGAAGTAGCGGTCCCCTTCCCGAATTCGCATGGAACAGGGCTTTTGGACGCCCACCTTACCGTTTTCGATACCGGTAAGCGACGTGCTCTCGCAGAACCAGTAGTGCATCAGCTTGATGCGCACGTCCGTAAGATGATAAAAAGACGTACGGGTAAGGTCTTTATCATAATAGAAAGAGCGGTCGCCGTAGGTGTATTCCCATGGGGTGTTCTCCTCCGTAAACATCGAGGCGGAGCGATCCGGCGCTTTTACGGTGAGGTAGCCGCTTTCGGGGTAACGGGTGCGGCTGAGGGGCGTTTCCCCTTTATAAAGGGATGCAAAAGACACGCCCTCCGGCACGTCCGCCGCCCAAGCGGCAACGCCGTTTACCGTGGTATTCCTGAACCCGGAAATCTGAATGCCCTCGGTAAGAGTGACGTTCTCATTCTCCCACGCCGCAAGCGTAAGATCAGAAATACCGTCCAACGAAAGCGTTCCGCCGGTGGCATAAACCCCCTCGCGCAGCCATACGGTTACAGGCACGGTATTGCCCCCGGCGCGCATTGCGCGAACCCTGTCGATTGCGGCGGGAAGAGAATCCCCCGCCGAAAGAACAATATCGTTTGCCCCCGGCGCGGCGGCAAGAAAACCGCGTTCCGTTTTCTGCGGCGCTTCATATTCCATAAACGTACCCTCCTGCTTCGGTTTGCTGTTGTCGATAAAATTCATGACCGGCCCGAACATCAACATAATTACAGCCAGAATATAACTGATAACCTTCATTTTCAAAACGCCTCCCTGATTTGAATCTACGGTTTTATAATTGTTTCAGCGTTTGGTGATATAGCTCCAGGCGTGGCCCAGCTCTTTACGGAAAGCCTCGTCGCTGAGTTCCATCGGCTCAATCAGGTCGATCTTCATATCCTCGGCCCGCTGCCGGAAACAGGAAGCAAAATCGGATTGCCCCAACGAGGTTGCCACAAGCACTTTTCTGGCGTATTTCCCGCCGAACCGCGCGGCAACGGCGTCCAGCTTATAAAGCTCCTCCATATCCACCTTTCCGTTTTTGCACGAAACGAACACCGGCACCGCGCCGTGCATCATCATCACGTCGATCTCGTTTTCGGTATCGCAGCCGCCCCCGTGGATCCTGCCGTCCCAATCGATGTATACGCCGTTCATCACGTCGTTGTAAACCGGCGCGCCCTTCTTATCCTTCGCCTGCAGCGCAAACAGATAAACGATCATCTCCAGCGCCTGCCCGGCTTTGGTAAGGCAGCGTTTTACCTGCGCATTCTTATAGGTAACGGAGATTTCTCCGTCCGCTTCCCGCACCTCGGCAAGGCCGTATTCTTTCAGCAGCCCGGTCAGCGAGGCGATGTGTACGTATTCTTCGTTTTCTTTGCTCATCTGCCGTTTCAGTTCCGGCAGCGCAATGGCGGTGGTAAGGCCGTCCGTACGGCCGTAGCATTCAACGGCTTCAAAAACCCTGATCTGCCGGTTCCAGCTGCCCACACTTACGCCGTTGTGTATTGTTCTCAGAATCTTCCACATGGATTCGATATCCCGGATGAAATCCTCCGTAAGATCCCACGGCACGGTGCCCTGCCCCTTCCTGTCGGAAAAAACGACGTCTCCGCCAAACGCGCGTATGTTTTCAACAATACTGATCCCCGGCGCGTCCCCTTCAGAAACAACGTTTCCGTTCGCGTCGCAATCCACAACCTTATTGTTGCGCAGATTGACGCGGTGCATCCGGATACCGCAATCTCTATATCTTTCGTAAACCACGCCCATCGCCACAAGGCAGAGATCGTCGCCGCCCGTAAGATCGAACACCGTCGGCTCTTCTCTGCCGATCCGCTCCACAAGTTCTGAAATCTTTGCAATGCTGTCGGAAAGATCGTCCCGGCGCACCGCCAAACACTCAAACCGGATATGGATATCCCGATCGGCAAATATCTTTTCATACCGCAGAATACAGTTTTCCATCGCGCCCTTATCTGAGCCGATGAATATCACCCGATCCGGTTGCGTTACAAAGCAGGTGCAGATGTTTTCAACGGTCTCCTTATCAAAAAATTCAACGTAGGTCATCGTATTTCCTTTCCTCTTTCAACAATATCTCCCCAAACGGGATCCTCAACAGCCCGCTTCCTTTCGGTTCTCATTATAACACCCGCTGCCGCCATAATGCAAGGGGTGGAGGGCTGAATCGTTCGATTCCCGTTGACATTCCCGCCGAAAACCGTATAATGGAAATCGGTAAAACCTTGCGACGATATAGGAGAAAAAAATGAAACCGAAAGCAATATTTATGGGCGCCGAAAAAGCCATAGCCAACGCCTACAGCGCCGAAACAAAGCGGAAGCTGGCCGAAACGCTTACTTTTCTGCCCGGTTTTTATACCGGAGACCTGCTGCGGGACGGCGCGCCCCACCCCGAGCTGGCGGAGGTGGAATACGCCTTTTCCACATGGGGTATTACGGCGCTTACCGCGCAGGAGCTCGCGTCGCTTCTGCCCCGGCTGAAAGCGTTGTTTTACGCTGCGGGCACGGTGCAGGCCTTCGCCCGGCCCTTTATGCAGCGTGGCGTAAAGATCTTTTCCGCCTGGGGCGCAAACGCCGTGCCGGTGGCCGAGGTCACCGCGGCGGAGATCATCCTCGCCAACAAGGGGATCTTTCAAACCATGCACAAGGGCGGCGCGCCAGCTTGGCCGGAGCACGACCGGGCAAAGCCCCATCCCGGTAATTTCAACACAAACGTGGGTATCATCGGCGCGGGTATGATCGGAACCATGGTGATCGAACGGCTGCAGGGCTGCCGCCTGAACGTATTGGTGTTCGATCCGTTTTTAAGCGAAGAACGGGCGCGGGCGCTGGGCGCGGAAAAGGTGGCCGACCTGCCGGAGCTCTTCGCCCGCTGCCATGTGATATCGAACCACCTGGCCAACAACCCCCAAACGGTGAACATGATCGACAAATCCTGCTTCAGCCGTATGGAAGAAAACGCCGTATTCATCAACACCGGCCGCGGGCAGCAGGTGGTGGAGGCGGATATGATCGCCGCGTTAAAAGAAAAACCCGGCCGCGTCGCCGTGCTGGACGTCACCTGGCCCGAACCGCCGGCGCCGGGCAGCGAGCTGTATACGCTTGATAACGTGATCCTCACCCCCCACGCCGCCGGCTCCATCGAAAACGAGATCGCCCGCATGGGCGAATACATGCTGGCCGAATTCACCGCCCTGTATACCGGCCGGCCCACCCGGTTTGAAGTGACCGAACCCATGCTTGCAACCATGGCGTGAGCGGGGCGGAACAGCGGGAAATTGCAGTTTATCGCTCCGCGATAAACTGCAATTGAGGTAAGAAGTAAGAGTGAATAGTGAAGAAGAAAGCGT
>CAMOVW010000268.1 GCA_946627725.1 uncultured Clostridia bacterium | reverse complement strand
GTACCTATGATATCATTATTATGAAGGAGGGAAGCGAAGTGCCAAGAAGAGGCAATATCGCAAAACGAGACGTTTTGCCCGATCCGCTTTACAACTCAAAGCTTGTAACACGCCTGATCAACTCCGTTATGTACGACGGCAAAAAGGGTGTTGCGCAGAAAATCGTGTATGATGCTTTCGACATCATCCGCACCAAGACCGGCAAAGAACCCCTCGAGGTTTTTGAGGCCGCAATGGAAAACGTTATGCCTTTGCTGGAAGTAAAGGCCCGCAGAGTCGGCGGTTCTACCTATCAGGTTCCGATCGAAGTTCGTCCTGACAGACGCCAGACCTTGGGTCTCAGATGGATCACGCTCTATGCGAGAAACCGTTCTGAGAGAACCATGAAAGAAAGACTTGCCAACGAGATCATGGATGCCGTGAACCAGACCGGTTCCGCGTTCAAAAAGCGCGAAGATACGCACAAGATGGCGGAAGCCAACAAGGCGTTCTCTCATTTCCGTTGGTAATCCCCGTTTTATACCTGATCGCAGTTCTATTGTTTGGAGGATATTATGCCCAGAAAGGTATCACTTGAGTTAACGAGAAATATAGGGATCATGGCTCATATCGATGCCGGAAAAACCACTACCACCGAACGCATTCTGTTTTATACGGGTATCAACCATAAGCTTGGCGAGACCCACGACGGCGACGCCACAATGGACTGGATGGCACAGGAGCAGGAGAGAGGTATCACCATCACTTCTGCCGCCACCACCTGCTTCTGGAAAGATCACCGTATCAACATTATCGATACTCCCGGCCACGTGGATTTTACGGTTGAAGTCGAACGCTCCTTACGTGTGCTCGACGGTTCTGTGACCGTATTGTGCGCAAAGGGAGGCGTAGAGCCTCAGTCTGAAACCGTTTGGCGTCAGGCTGATAAATATCATGTGCCGAGAATGGTATACATCAATAAGATGGATATCATGGGCGCAAACTTCTACCACGTAATCGATATGATGAAGGACCGGCTGAAATGCAACGCCGTTCCGATTCAGCTGCCTATCGGTGCGGAAGCGGATTTCAAGGGGATCATCGACCTCGTGGAAATGAACGCGACCGTATATGACGACAAAGAGGGCCTGAAAACCGAGATCGTTCCGATCCCCGACGATATGCTTGAACTGGCGGAAAAATACCGCGCAGAGCTGATCGAGCATGTTGCCGAACAGGACGACGCCCTCATGGAAAAATACTTTGAAGGCGAAGAGCTTACAACGGAAGAGATCAAATCCTGCATCCGCAAGGCTACCATTGCAAACCATATGGTGCCTGTATGCTGCGGCACTTCTTACCGCAACAAAGGCGTGCAGAAGCTGCTCGACGCAATCGTAGACTTTATGCCTTCACCGCTTGATATCGGCGCGGTGCACGGTATCGATCCCAAAACGGGCGAAGAAATCCCCCGTGAGGTTTCCGATGACGAGCCGTTTTCCGCGTTGGCGTTCAAGATCGCGGCCGATCCCTTTGTGGGCAAGCTGTGCTTTACCCGCGTTTATTCCGGTATTGCGCAGTCCGGTACCACCGTGTACAACTCCACCAAGGGCAAAAATGAGCGTCTCGGCAGAATTCTGCAGATGCACGCAAATCACCGCGCAGATCTTGAACAGTGCTATTGCGGCGATATCTGCGCCGTGGTGGGTGTGAAGAACACCACCACCGGCGATACGCTGTGCAGCGAAAAACACCCGATCATACTTGAGCAGATGGAATTCCCCGAGCCTGTGATCCGCGTTGCCATCGAACCCAAAACCCGTGCAGGCCAGGAGAAGATGGGCGTTGCGCTGATGAAGCTCTCGGAAGAGGATCCCACGTTCAAGTATTATACGGACGAAGAAACCGGCCAGACCATTATCGCCGGTATGGGTGAATTGCACCTTGAGATCATCGTAGACAGAATGCTGCGTGAGTATAACGTAGAGGCAAACGTAGGCGCGCCGCAGGTGGCTTACCGTGAAACCATCACCAAGATGGCGGAAACCGATACGAAATACGCGCGTCAGTCCGGCGGCCACGGCCAGTACGGTCATGTTAAAATGCGTATTGAGCCGAACCCCGAAAAGGGCTTTGAATTCGTTAACGAGATCGTTGGCGGCGCAATCCCCAAAGAGTTTATTCCCGCTGTTGAAGCCGGCGTCAAGGGCGCCATGCTTACCGGTGTATTGGCCGGTTACGGCGTTGTTGACGTAAAGGTTACTCTGTACGACGGTTCTTATCATGAAGTGGACTCCAGTGAGCTTGCATTCAAACTTGCCGGTTCCATGGGCTTTAAGGACGCTATGGCGAAAGCCGCTCCCGTTCTTATGGAGCCCATCATGAAGATTGCGGTTACGGTGCCCGATGAATATCTCGGAACTGTGATCGGCGATATTACCGCTCGCCGCGGTATGATCCGCGATCAGGAGAACCGCAACGGCGCAACCCAGGTAAATGCCGACGTGCCTCTTGCATCTATGTTCGGTTACGCAACCGATCTTCGCTCGAAAACGCAGGGCAGAGGTCAGTATGTTATGGAGCCCAGCCATTATGCGCAGGTGCCCAGAAACATTGCGGAAGCGATCTGCAAAAAATAAAAATCGGCGTATAAAATTTACCAAATGTCTTGCAAATGACAAAAACATTTGCTATAATGTAAAAGATTTAATTTATCCACCATATAAGGAGGTCAATATTTCTCATGGCAAAAGCTAAATTCGAAAGAACGAAACCCCATGTAAACATCGGCACCATCGGTCACGTTGACCACGGCAAGACCACGCTTACCGCTGCTATCACCAAGACCCTTGCTATGAAGGGCGGCGCTGCTTTCGTTGATTACGCCAACATCGATAAGGCTCCCGAAGAGAGAGCTCGTGGTATCACGATCAATACCGCTCACGTTGAGTATGAAACCGAAAAGCGTCACTATGCGCACGTTGACTGCCCCGGCCACGCCGACTATATCAAGAACATGATCACCGGTGCTGCGCAGATGGACGGCGCTATCATCGTTATCGCCGCTACCGACGGCCCCATGGCTCAGACCAAAGAGCACCTTCTGCTTGCCCGTCAGGTAGGCGTGCCCGCCATCGTTGTTTTCATGAACAAGATCGACCAGGTTGACGACGAAGAACTGATCGAGCTCGTTGAAATGGAAATCCGTGAGACCCTCGCCGAGTATGAATTCGACGACGAGTGCCCCATCATCAAGGGTTCCGCTCTGAAGGCTCTTGAGTATTCCGGCAACGACGTGAACGCTCCCGAGCTTGCCTGCATCTGGGAACTGATGGACGCTGTTGACAACTATATCCCCACGCCCGACCGCAAGAGCGATCTGCCTTTCCTTATGCCTGTAGAAGACGTGTTCACGATCACCGGTCGTGGTACCGTTGCTACCGGTAGAGTGGAGCGCGGCCAGCTCAAGCTCGGCGAAGAAGTTGAGATCGTTGGTCTTACCGACGAAAAGAGAAAGGTTGTTGTAACCGGTATCGAAATGTTCAAGAAGCTGCTTGACTATGCTGAGTCCGGCGATAACATCGGTTGCCTGCTTCGCGGTGTTCAGAGAAACGAGATCGAAAGAGGTCAGGTTCTTGCAAAACCCGGTTCCATTCATCCTCACACCAAGTTCAAGGGTCAGGTTTACGTTCTGACCAAGGATGAAGGCGGCCGTCATACTCCCTTCTTCAACAACTATCGTCCTCAGTTCTATTTCAGAACTACCGACGTTACCGGTGTTATCACCCTTCCCGAGGGCACCGAGATGTGCATGCCTGGTGATAACGTAGACATGGACGTTGAACTGATCACCCCCATCGCTATCGAAAAGGGTCTTCGTTTCGCTATCCGTGAAGGCGGCAGAACCGTAGGTTCCGGCGTTGTTATCGACATCACCGAAGACTAATTAAAAGAGTTCTTTCTCTGCCGAGATAAGCCTTACCGCTTATCTCGGTTTTTTCATACCACAACGTTAATGGAACAGTATACTCAGGATATTCACCAATATCACCCCCGGGATCCCTCCTACTGCGGATGCGCAGAGTGTAAGAGCATTGATCTGTATATTAAAATCAAAAAAGCCGGAGATCACATCCGCCGCAAATAGCGCGGCGATCCCTGTAAGTGCAGATAGAATGATGTAACGTATTTTACATTTTTTGAGACTGAAAATAATAATAACGCTGCCTGTTACGGCAAGCATGGTTGTAAGCAGATATTTCATGAACAGCCCCCTGTTTGTATTTCTCGCTTAAATATATGTTTGTCTGCCTGTGTAATATGCCGAAATTCATAAAAACAGGCCTGTTGCTTATTATTTTTGCGATTCCGTCTATAATATTAATAATAAGAGATTACGTGTTTAGGGGTTTAGTATGAAGAAGCATTCACGCGCATATGAACAGTATTGCTGGGTACTGCAAAAAAACATTGTATTTGAAGAAACCACGTACCATAACGGTACTTCTGCCCTCAGTTGTACGCATCTTGCCGAATGCAACAGAAACGGCGGATGTCAGAACGGCATTTTGGCCGCATTATTCAGCGAAGCCGGATGCTGTACTGCGGATGAAAAATAGGATATTGACCTCCATATTCTTGAATGGTATAATGAAATAACAAAATAAGGAAGTGAGATATCATGGAAGTATTATTGTTATATCCAACCGTAAAAGATACGATATGGGGCGGAACACGCCTGATTACGGAATACGGTTTTGAAACAAAAGAAGATAACATTGCTGAGGCTTGGCTCCTCTCCGCCCATCCGGACGGCCCCTCATTTGTGCAAAACGGCAAGTATGCCGGAAAAACTCTGGCC
>CAMOVW010000267.1 GCA_946627725.1 uncultured Clostridia bacterium | reverse complement strand
CTTTTGAAGAGTTCTTTCGCCGGTATACCGGCGGGGCGTACGGCGGGGCCGGGCGTGCGGGAGCCGACAGCGATTACGACAGGCTCCTGAACAGCGCACGGGTGTATATCAACGCACGCGACTATATAAGCGCGTTAAACGTGCTGAACGGCATGGCGGACCATACCGCCGAGTGGTATTATTTGAGCGCCGTTGCCAATTACGGCGTGGGAAATACGGCGCAGGCTTATGAACACGCGCAGACCGCGGCGCGCATGGAACCGGAAAACCTTCGGTATCAGAATCTGGTACAGCGTATGGAAGAACTGCGCAGCGGCTACACGGCGCGCAGTACGAGCTACGGGCGCGGCGTCCGGCGGATGCACCCCTGCTTCTGGTTCTGCCTTGCAAATCTTTTGTGTAATCTTTGCGGGTATTTCGGCGGCTACGGCGGCAATCTTTGTTTTTATTGTTGAGTAATCTGATAAGGGAGTGCTTTTTGTGGGCTTGATTGAAAGCATCCGCCGTTTTATGTACGGCCGCTACGGGTTCGATCAGTTCGGCCGGTTTCTGTTTATACTCTCGCTGGTGTTCTGGGCGCTGAGCGGGGTCTTCCGTTTTACGCCGCTCCGGCGGGTCTATTTTATCTTCTGGGCGCTGAACACCCTGATCTATATTTACGCGATTTACCGTATCCTGTCGAAAAACCTTGCGAAACGAACAGAAGAAAACGAGCGCTATCTGCATTTTCGCGCCCGGTTTCTTCCCGGTTGGCATAAATTCCGCGCCGAGCGGCTGAATAAAGACTATTTCTTCAAGCGCTGTCCCAAGTGCGACGCCCGCCTGCGCCTGCGCCGCATCCGCGGCAAACACAACACAAAATGCCCCAAATGCGGTACAAAGTTTACCGTGTGGGTGGTGTTTGGGAGTAAATCATAATTTATCTTCCGTCCAAAAAAATCCGCGGCCGGTTATCCGGCCGCGGTCGTTTGCTTTTCTGCGATCAGTCCATGTATTCTTCAATGATGCGGATGGCGTCGGCTACGGTTTCAAGGCCCATGGCTTCGCGGTCCGGGATCTCCACTTCAAATTCCTCTTCGATCTCTACGGCCAGGTTCACCAGCTCCAGCGAATTCAGCCCCAGGTCGGTGCGGATGTTGGTATCGAGGGTGATGGCGTCGGGCTCGATGTCCACGAATTCACAGATGATCTCTCTCATTTTTTCAAGCATATCCATTGTATTTCGTCTCCTTTGACAAATAAATGTTTTTGATTCAGTTCTGTTTCAGATGCGCGTAATACCGGTCAACCACCTTGCTGCGGATCACCTTGCGGGTGGAGTTGATCTCGAATTCCTCGGTGGAAACGTAGATATCCTGCACGCGCTTATAGGCGGGCAGCAGCTTATTTACAGCGGTAACGTCCGCGTTCATCTTTTCGTAAAGGGCGGCTTCGTCGGCGTCCGGGAAGTCCGCGGGATCCAGCTGGAAGGCGGCTGCGATGATTTTCTGCGGGCGGCCGTTCACTTCTTTTTCCGCCTCAAAGATCACCACTTCGTGGATGTAATCCAGGTGCTCCATAAAGTATGCCTCCACCTCTTCGGGGAACACGTTTTTGCCGTTGTCCAGTATGATCAGGTTCTTTTTGCGGCCCATGATGTACAGCAGGCCGTCTTTATCCGTGCGGCCGTAGTCGCCGGTTTTGAACCAGCCGTCTTCAAAGCTGGCTTTGGTGGCTTCCTCGTCGTTATAATAGCCGCGGGTCACGTTTTCGCCCCGAATCCAGATCTCGCCAACGCCGTCCTTATCGGGGTCGTGGATCATGAACTTCGCCTTCGGAAAGGCCTTTCCGGCGCAGTCCGGCTTATTGCGGCAATCGAGGTTCAGCGTTACGGTGGGGCTGGATTCGGTAAGCCCGTAGCCGTTATAAATGCGGAAGCCCATATCGCACAGGCAGGTGACGTATTCCACCCTTGTGGGTGCGCCGCCGCAGGAGAAGGTGGGAAACTTTCCGCCGAATTTTTCGGCGATCTGCGAAAACAGCTTTGAGCGCACGTCGATGCCCACTTTCATCAGGGCGTTGGAGATCTTCAGGCCTTTTTTCAGCACGTCCGCTCTGCCGGTCTCTTCAGCGGTCTTCCAGATGGTGGTGTAAATGGTATCGATCACCAGCGGCACAATGGCCATGGCGTCGGGCTTGAAGAGCATCAGGTTCTGCTGAAAGTTCTTTAAGCTGTCGTTGATATATACGATGCAGTTCATGTACAGGGCGGTAAAGATATTGCAGCTCAGCTCGTACACGTGGTTCATCGGCAGAAGAGAAATGGAGGAATACTGATCCGGGTCAATGGATTCCAGCACGCCGTCCGCATTCTGGGCAAAGTTGCCGTGGGTGAGCATTACGCCCTTGTTGATGCCGGTGGTGCCGCTGGTGAACACGATGGCGGCAAGGTCGTCTTTTTCCACCTTCGCGTCGATAAAGCTGCGGTCGCCCTCCGCCACCAGCTTTTTGCCCGTTTCGATCAGCTGATCGAAGCCAAGTACGTTTTCGCCGTCGCCGTCGCCGTTCAGGCAGATGGCTTTTTTGCAGCGTTCGTCGTGTTCCAAATGGTATTTTGCGGTCTTGCGGTACATCTTAGAGAAGAACACCGCTTCGCAGTCCGCCTTGGTGAACAGGTAGCTGATCAGCTCGTCCGTCAGTTCCTTATCGATGGGGGCTACCACGCCCACGCCGCAGGTCACGGCGAAATAGGCTACCACCCACGCGTATGAATTTTCGCTTACGATGCCGATATGCTTTCCCTTGTAACCGAGGTGCAGCAGCGCGGTGCCCAGCGCCGTAACGTCTTCGCGGAAATCCTTTACCGTGTGCTGAATGATCTCGTGTTTTTTCTTTTCCACCATGCAGATGCGGTTGCCGTAGATCTCCATGCGGTCAAACAGCTGCCGCAGGGTGAACAGCTCGCCCATCATGTGCACTTTGTGGCGGATGGCGTCGATTTCTTTTTTATCTTTTTTTGTAAACTGTGCCATAGCTTGTTCCTCCGTTTTATTTTACGCCGTCCAAAAGCTTTGCAATGGGGATATCCGGGTTCTCGATGCCCGAAAGCACGATCTTTACCATATTATCGTGCAGTTTTTTCACCTGTACGGGCGTTACCACCTTAGAGCGGTACATATAGTGCATCTTTATGCCCTGCGTGATGGGATCCGGATAGCAGATGGCGTACAGCGGATTGAAATACCTGCCCAGATTATAGGTTTTGAACTCGAATTTGAAATCGCCCAGCCGGTCGATGGGGATGGGCAGCCAGCTGAACATGAAGCTTGCCACGCCCTGGGTGGTGGAGTGGTTATACATCTTCATCAGCATGCCTCTGGCAAAAATAAAGGGGAAGCTCAGGTGCCGGTACAGCTGGGTGCGCACGCGGAACATCTCTGCCATGCCCTCCTTAAAGGTGGCGGTTTCGGGGATGATGGTGCGTACCTGCAGGGTCTGGGCCATGCAGCCGCCGGTGCGCATATCCTTGTAGTTGACGCGCTTTGAGCACATCAGGTTAAAGAACACGTCCTCCGCCCGGTAATTGATGGCGGAGCAGTAGGTGCGCATGGCGAAGGTGAACAGGGTTTCCGGCGCGGTGCTGTTGGCAAGGCAGTATTCCAGAATCTTTTTGGAATCTTCAGGGTTTATGCCGTATTCCAAAACCTCGGCCTTGTCGTTATAAGGGGCGTAGGCTGCCTTGGTAACGTGCAGCCGCGGGTTCTTTTCTTTTTTGCGCTCCTTTTCCAGCAGCGCGGGGCCGTGCACGCCGGCGTAGAAGGGCTCGCCGCCCTTGGCAAAGTATTCCTGATAAAAGGCCTGTCCTTTGGCAAGGCGCTTCGGATCTTTGGATTTTTCAAGCTCTTTCTGAATATACGCCTCGTAGCTGTACAGCGGCGCCGGCATTTCTTCGCCGTGCAGCAGCGCCTTGTACACGCCAAGCAGATCCATAAAGAACACCAGCATACCCATGGCGTCGATGGCCAGATGGGAGCAGTTGAGGTAAATGCCCCGGTGGCCGTTGGCCGCTTCAAAGAATACGATGCGGAAGATCTCGCCCTTCAGAAAACGCACGGGGGTCACCGCGTCTTTGGAGAAGTATGCCTCCTGCTCTTCGTCCGAAGTGAACTTTTTGACCGGTACGTTATCCATGTGTACCTCGTCGAGGAAGTACTGCTTGATCTCTCCGTCAATCTTTTTGAACCGCAGCCGCAGGGAATCGTTGCGCTGCAATTCGATATTCAGCGCCTTTTTCAGCAGATCGAAGTCGATATCCTTCTCCACCGAGAAAGAAGCAGGGATCTGCACGATCTCTTTATGGAAGCTGAATTTGACCAGCATGTAAATGTTGGTCTGCGAGGGGATCAGATCGTAAAACTGACTCATATCATCACCTGACACTAAAAATATATTTCAGTATATCACAATTCATTGCGAAATACAATATGTTATAAAAAAATAAACAATATTTTGATGAATTGTGGAATTGCCGCCGGAACGATTGATTTTTTATAAAAAGTGTATTATAATCATTTTTATGAAAACCGTATTGATTAAAGAGGACGTTTTGTCCCGCAACAATGAACGCGCAAAGGAAGTCCGCGAGGAAGTAAAGCGCAGAAATATTTATTACATCAATGTAATGTCGTCGCCCGGCGCGGGAAAGACCACGCTGCTCACGGGGCTTATCAACTATCTGAAGGCGGATTACCGCATCGGCGTGATCGAGGCGGATATCGATTCGGATACGGACGCCCTTGCCATTGAGCGGGATACCGGGGTTAAAACCATTCAGATGCACACCGGCGGCGCCTGCCACATCACCTGTCAGATGAGCATGGAGGCG
>CAMOVW010000266.1 GCA_946627725.1 uncultured Clostridia bacterium | reverse complement strand
ACCTCTTCACTATAATTTGTAGGGCTTCGAGCCCTACAAATTATAATTTACCTCCCCTGCAGATTCGAGATCATGGTTTTCAGCGTGTTCATAAGATCCAGCAGATGCCGCAGCAGCGCCTTGTACCATGTGAGCGGATTTCCCTTTACGGAGGCGTCGAAGGACGCGAACTGGTCGTATTTGTCCGTCCAGTTGAAGGCGCCGATCTCGTCGTCCCAATCGTCGGTGATCGCGGAAAAATCGGGGGTTATCACAAAGTGATCGTCGTAATACGAATCCAGATAGCTCCACGCGTCGTTGCAGTTGTAGGCGATCAGCACGTGGCTGCCGTCCGCCCGGGTATACGCGCCGGTAAACAGCACGGTGTGGCCGGTATCGAGGAAAGCCTTATCGGGGTAATAGGTGAACATCACCGTGTTGCCCGCCTGCACGGATGCAAAGATCCGCCGGAGCTGCGCCCGGTAAGAATCCGAACCGATGACGTAAGCCTTGTTTTCGGTGAGCCAGCTTGTGGCCGCCTGGCTCTGGTAGTAGTTGATGCGGCTGATCAGCGCGTCGTCCGCCTGCAGATCGGAAACGGAAGAAGCGTTCTGCGGCCCGAGCAGATCGATGTAGCCGTAATGCTGCAGCGCCACCACGGTGCTCATGCCATAGCAGGAGCCGCGCCAATCCCAATCGGGATAGGTGGCCAGCACCGCCGAGAGCACGGGGCCGGGCACGGGGCCGAGGCCGTAGGTTTTATACAGATTCAGCTGCATGGCGCGGTAATCCTCGGCGGAGAGGTAATAGTTCTCCCGGTCGCCGCCCTCAAAGTACCACGAGGAATTCGAGAAGGACAGCACCTCGTTTGAGCGCATGGTGAGGGGCGTCCATACCGCCCACAGCTCCATATCCCCCATGCCCGCCGGGATCTCCCCTGCCGGGTCGAACACCACGCCGCCGCCGGGCACGGTGGCCCAGCCGGAAAAGGCGAAGCCGTCGCGCAGGCATTCGGTATCCTGCAGTTCGCATTCCTCCAAAAAATACCCGCCCTCGCCCCGGGGCGCGAGAAAGCTCTGCGAAAGGCCGGTATATGCGTCGTGATAGGTGATGCGCCGCACCTCGTCCGCTGTTGCCGGGCGCACCCCGGTCACTTTATAGCCGTAGCCGTTGGTGTCGCCGTCCGCGTTCAGCAGGATCTCAAAGGAGGCGGTGGGCACGTACACGGTTTTGCCCGCAAGCGCGTCGCCGGAAAAGGTGCCCACGGTGCGGCGGTCGGCGTCCAGCAGGGCGATATAATCGCCGGACCGCACCCAGTGAGATAGCACGTCCCCAACGGTGATATCCGTGGGGCCGGGGATCAGGATCCAGCGGCTCTCATAGGGTTCCACCCAGGTATCTTCTGAAAAGGTGACGAACACGCCCCGCGCCGCGTCGGGGGCGGCGTAGGTTTTAACGTCGGTAACGCCGTTTGCGTAGGGATGGGCGCTTTCCGGCAGAGGGGGCTGCCCCGCGCTTACCGGCAGCGCGCCGAAGAAAAGCAGGCACGCCAGCAATAAACAGGATAATTTCAGAATACGGTTCTTTTTCTGCATACGGATCGCTCCTTCCGGAAATATAACATTCTTATTCGGCTTCCCGCCATGCGCCGTAAACCGTTTGCGGCGCGGTATAGGCGAGTTCCACGGTTTCCGCCGTGGGTTCCGCCGCGTCTCCTTTATATAAAACGTATCTGCCGCCGGTCAGTTGCGCTGCCTCGCCGGAAACGGCGACGTAGGTTTTGCCCGGTTCCATTTCAATCGTATTGCCGTCGGCGTCCGTCAGCCATGCCCGCAGCGGATATTCGGTTTTGTTGGTTTTGTTTACGGCATAGCCCATAAAGGAATCGTCCTTCATAACGCCGTCCGCCGGCGCGGCGGAAAAGGTATTTTTTGCCGAGGTAACGATTTTGCCTGTGCCGTGGGTCTCCGTAAGCCCCGCAAAGGAAACGTAACCCCGGTATACGGTAAGGACGCCGTCCACGATCAGATGCGCCCGTTCGCTGAGCCCCGCCGCGGCGAGAAGCGCGCCGGAGGGATAGCTGCGGCCGGAATATGCCTGCGCCGCGAAGCAATCGAAAACGTACAGCGAGGTGCGCACCTCCAGCGCCGCCCCTTCGGCAATATAAACCTCGCTGCCGGGCAGCAGACGCACGCCCTGAACGGCGGTCAGCTTGCCGGAGGCCTGCGTATAGCTGAAATGGTAGGGCACCGGCAGATCCACAAACCGGGTGTTCAGCGACAGCCCCGCGGCGTTGAGCCGCATGCTGCTCATGGTGATATCGCCGTTTGCCGTGATCTCGGTGCGGCCCGCGCCGCAATCGCCCTCCACGGCGAATTCGGGCCGGTATACAAAGCGCATGGACGCGCCTTCGGACAGCATGAACAACCCGCCGGAGCCGGAGATCAGCAGCCCGGAGGAGCTGTTCTGTTTGCCGGAGGCATACAGGCTGCAATAGCCGTAAACGGAGGCATCGCTGTTTACGGTGAGCGGCGTTTGCACGTTCATCACCGTGTAGCTGTTAAAGGGAGAGATCTCCGCCTTGCCGAAGGCCACCGCGCTGTAGGTGCCGCCGTGATAATCCGTAATGATAAAGGGCTCGTACAGCGCGCCGCCTGCAAGGGCGACCTCGCCTTCGCCTGTGATATAGCCGAAGGAGGAGAGGGTCCCCTGCACCAGCAGCCCGGCGTTGTTCTTCATATGCAGCTCGGCGTGGCTGCCGTAGGTGCCGCCGCCAACGGGATGGTTGCCCGAGAACGTGCCGCCCAGACACAGCAGCGCATCCTTTTCCACCGTAAGCGTGCAGCCGTTCAGCGTAAGGGCGACGCTCACCTGCTCCCCTGCCGGGGTAACGGCGGAAACGTTGCCGTTGGGCGCGGTGTTGGCATAGGGCAGGTCCGCGTCGGGGCCGTTTACCGTAAGCTGATCTTCCGCGTAGGGCAGCAGCAGGGTGACCCCGGCGGGCACGGCTGCGTCCTGCGTCAGCTCCGCGTCGGAAAGCAGTATCACCTGTTCGCCCGCGGCTGCGGCGGAAAGGGCTTCCTGCAGGGTATCGTAATATCCGGCGGCGGGGGACGAAGCCGCCTCGTCCGCAAACAGCAGCCCGCATACGCCGCAGCGGAAGACGGCATCATTCACCGGGCCCGCGCCGATATAGGCCTGCGGGGCCGCGGAAGCAAGGCTGTGGCCGGCAGGGGGGATCTCTTTTGTTTCGCGAGAGAGTTCTTCGCCGCACACCGTGCAGAAAACGGCCTCTTCCCTGCTGCCGGGCAGGGTGCACGTGGGCGGGATCTCGTTTTCGCTCACCGGCGCGCCGGGGGCGTGGCCCTTCGGCGGCAGCTCCGCGCGATCGGTATCGCCGCAGCGGGCACAAAGGCGGTATGCGTTCCAGCCCGGCGCGGTGCAAGTGGGCTCCCGGGCGGGGTAATACGTATAGTTATGTCCCGCAGCCGGAAGCGCGTCCGTTTGGGCGGCGCTGCAGCGGGCGCAAATGCGCTGCCGTTCGCCGGGCGTTACGCAGCCGGGGGCGATGGATTCGGTCCATTCGCCGAAACTATGGCCGAGGGCGGGGGTCGGTTCGGTTTCCGTATGGCCGCAGCGCACGCATGCGTGCCGACGCTCCCCTTCCGTTTCACATCCGGCGGGAACCGTTATCTGCCAGGAACCGTAGCTGTGCCCCAAAGGCGAACCGGAAACGGTACGCACGTCGGTATATTCTTTGCCGTTATATGCCAGTCTTGCGCTGTAAACCGTGGTGCCGGGGGTATCGCAATCCGCGTCGGTAGAGGATACGGTCACCTCCGCGGCAAGGGAATATGTTTCGCCGCAAACCGTACAGCGCAGCTCAAGATCTGCGCTTCTGCCGTCCTGCGCCCAGTGCCAGCCGGTGGGTTCTCCCCTGTGACCGGCGGCGGTGCCCGGTGCGGGCACGGTATCCCGCGCGCCGCAGCGGGTGCACAGGGCGGTTTTTGTGCCGTCCGCAGTGCAGGAGGCGTCGTTATTATAATTGTAATCGGCAAAGTTATGCCCCAACGCCGAAAGAGAGACCGCCGCCTGCAGCACCTCGCCGCAAACGGCGCATTTCACGCCCTCGGTGCGGCCCGGTTCGGTGCAGGATGGCGCAACCGCCGTAATATAGGTTTCGGGGGTATGGCCCAACGCAGGGATCACTTCGGAAGCCTTCAGCGTTTCGCCGCAAACGGCGCACCTCACGCCCTCGGTGCGGCCCGCCTCGGTGCAGGAGGGTGGGGCGGCCTCGATATAGGTTCCCGGAGTATGGCCCAACGCCGGGATCTCTGCCGAAGCCTTCAGCGTTTCGCCGCAAACGGCGCATTTCACGCCTTCGGTACAGCCCGCCTCGGTGCAGGAGGGTGGGGCGGCCTCGATATAGGTTTCCGGGGTATGTCCCAAAGCCGGGATCTCTGCCGAGGCCTTCAGCGTTTCGCCGCAAACGGCGCATTTCACGCCCTCGGTGCGGCCCGGTTCGGTGCAGGAGGGTGCGGCGGCCTCGATATAGGTTTCCGGGGTATGGCCCAAAGCCGGAATCACTTCGGACGTTTTCAGCGTTTCGCCGCAAACGGCACACTTCACGCCCTCGGTACGGCCCGGTTCGGTGCAGGTGGGCGGTACGGCCGGGATCACCGTTTCGGTGTGGGCAAGCTTCCCGGCGGGTTTTGTCTCGCGGGTGAGTTCTGCGCCGCATACCGTGCAGTATACGGATTCTTCATAGCTGCCCTCCGCCGCGCATGTGGCCGGGACCGCATTCTCCCGCACCGGGTCGCCCGGCCGGTGGGCGGGGCGTTCTTCCAGCGCTACGGCGATGCGCAGCGCCGTGCGGGCGTCGGCGG
>CAMOVW010000265.1 GCA_946627725.1 uncultured Clostridia bacterium | reverse complement strand
CCCCTGCCACATCACCTGCCAGATGAGCTATGAAGCCCTTGAAGCCCTCGGGCTTGAGGGGCTTGACGTTGTTTTTCTTGAAAACATCGGCAATCTGGTGTGCCCCGCCGAGTTCGATACCGGCGCAAATATGAACCTGGTGTTGCTCAGCGTGCCGGAAGGGGACGATAAGCCCCTGAAGTACCCGCTGATGTTCCGGGTGGCCTCTGCCGTGGCCGTTACAAAGCTTGACGTGGCTCCCGTGTTCGATTTCGACAGGGATACGGCAGTAAAAAACGTACATTTCAGAAATCCGTCCATCCCCGTGTTCTTCACGTCTGCAGCAAAAAACGAGGGCGTGGCGGCGCTGGCGGAATTCCTGAAAAAGGAAATCAATAAAACGATCCAATAACAGGAGGTATTTTATGGCAAACACAAACGATCGTATCTGTATCATCGGCGGCGGCCCCGCGGGCCTTGCCTGCGCAATGTACCTTGAAAAGAAAGGGTACACAAATTACGTGATCTATGAAAAGCTGAACAAGGTGGGCGGCAAGGCCTACTCCCCCAAGATCGAAGCTAACGGCGAAAAGAGAGCCTACGAAACCGGCGCGATTATGGGCGCCATCACCTACCACGCCGTTTCCGAAATGGAAGCCTTCGGCGGCTATTTCCACAAGGGCCCCAATTTCAGAAAGGGCGAGCCCAACATGAGAAGAGAATACCGCAACATCTACGGCGAGCAGATCGAGCCGTTCAACATCAAAGCGGATATGTCTCTGAAAAAGACCATCGGTCTGCTGAAACTGAAGAAACAGTTCAAAAAGCTGCAGAAGCTGATGCAGACCAAGTATGCCGGTTACGATTGCTACGGCCATATCGGTATCGCCAACGGCGAATACTACGGTATCTCCAAGATCGTAAAAACCCCCGGCGGTGAAAACCATGCGGAAGCCTTCCCGAATTACATCAAGGGCAAAAACCCCAACCTGAAAGATCTCGCGCTGCCCTTCAAAGAGTTCTGCGAGCTTAACGGCGTGCCCGAGGTGCAGCGCATCTGGATCGCCCCCTACACCTCCTTCGGCTACGGCTATTTTGACGAGATCCCTGCCGCTTACGTGCTGAAATATCTGGATATGACCACCGCCAAAGAGTTTGTGGGCCTGCGCCTGTGGACCTGGCAGGACGGCACCCAGGAGATCTATGAGCACGTAAACAGAAAGCTGAAGCACCCCGCCCTGCTGCAGACGGAAGTTGTAAAAGTAGAGCGCCCGAACGGCAAGGTGAACGTGACCGTAAAAGATAAAGACGGCAACGAATCCACCGATACTTTCGATAAGCTGATCATCACCACGCCCCTTGATTATTTCAAAGATTACGCAGACGCCTCCGACGAAGAGAAAGACCTCTTCTCCAAGATCGTACACGAAAAATACGTGGATTTCATCGCCCGCTTCAAGCAGGACTGCGGCCCCGTGATCTCCGGCTATATTTTCGAGAATATGGAGCCCGAGCGCCTCGGCCACGCCATGGTTTACTATCACAGATGGGAAGACTTCGGCAAAAACTGCCCCTGCACCGTTTACGCGCTGCGCAACCATACCGGCGACCCCGACGTACCTTATGAAAAGACTCTTGAGATGATGAAGGACGATATTGAAAAGGCCCTCAAGTTCCCGATTGAAGAGGTGCTTTACGCGCAGGAGAGCTATTACTGCCCGCACGTGGGCCCCGAGGATTACAAAAACGGCTGGTACGACCGTCTTGAAAAGATCCAGGGCGTGAACAACACCTATTACGCAGGCGAGATCCTCTCCTTCGGCGATATGGAAGATACCTGCGCCGCCAGTAAGGATATCATCGGCAGATTCTTTTGATCAGAGGTGAGCTCCCCATGCAGGAAGTGAGGACCATCCTTCTGAAAAAAAGCGTTTATGAGGATAACGACCGTGAAGCCGACGCACTTCGGCAGAAGATGAAAGAAAAAGGCGTGCGGCTGGTAAACGTGATGAGCTCCCCCGGCAGCGGCAAAACCACCATGCTCGTCGCCCTGATCGGGCTGCTGAAAGAGCGGTTCCGTATCGGCGTAATGGAGGCGGATATCGATTCTGACGTGGACGCCGTTACGGTGGCGAAAAAAACCGGCTGCCCCTCGGTGCAGCTGCATACGGACGGCATGTGCCATCTGGACGCGGGCATGACGGCCCAGGGGCTGCGGGCGCTGGAAGACGACCTCGATCTGATCTTCCTCGAAAACGTGGGCAATCTGGTGTGCCCGGCGGAATACGATACGGGCGCCGCGCTGGATATCGTGATCTTAAGCGTGCCCGAGGGGGACGATAAGCCCCTGAAATACCCGCTGGTGTTCCAAAAATGCGATCTTGTGATCGTAAGCAAGATCGATGCGCTGCCTTATTTCGGGTTTGATCTTGACCGCTGCAAAGAGAATATCCGTTTGCGGAATCCCCACGCCGCGGTGATTCCCGTTTCCGCCAAAACCGGCGAGAATATGGAAGCGCTCGCCCGTTGGTTTATTGAGAATAAATAATTTTTTGAGGTGTAAAGAATGCCCGAACAGAGCAAAGCTGTTATCAGCAAATACCAGAACGAGAAAGATTTTCAGAAAAACTACGCAAAACTCGCAAAGAAGATTACCGACGTTGTTGTTCACAAGATCGGCGGCGTGAGCGCAAACGACCCCGAATACTGGGGCCTGCGCGAAATGCTCACCCCCGAAATGGTGGATATGTGCAACAAGATGAAGCTCAGAAAGCACTATACGCTGGACGACCTTATAAAGCTGCACAAGGGCGTTGATCCCAAACACGTGGAAGAGATCTACGAGCAGATGAGCGTGATCGGTATCATCGAATACGATTACGGCGATAATTATACCCACAACCTGAAAAACGACCATCCCATCCCCAACGCGCCGAAGATCAAGCGTTACCGTCTGCCGTTCTTTGTGCCCGGCAGCGCGGAGCTTTTCAATTCCTCTGTAGACCGCATCGCGAAGAACCCGGCGGTGGCCTCGTTCTTTGAGCGCATGACCTTTATTCCGCTGGCCGGCATCACCCATATGGTCGCCCCCGGCGGCATGGGTATCGGCATGCACGTGATCCCCGTGGAAAAGGCCATCGACGCAACGCAGGAATCCATCTCGCTTGAGAAGATCTCTTACTGGCTCGATAAATACGAGGGCCATATCTCCGCCGGTATCTGCTCCTGCCGCGCCTCCCGCGCGATGCTGGACGAAGGCTGCACCGACGACGTGAACGACTGGTGCATTCAGCTGGGCGACATGGCGGATTACACCGTGGAAACCAACCGCGCCCATTACATCACAAAAGAGCGCGCCCTTGAGATCTTCGAGCTGGCGGAAAAGAACGGCTACGTTCATCAGATCACCAATATCGACGGCGAAAACAAGATCTTTGATATCTGCAACTGCAACGTGCGCATCTGCAACGCGCTCAGAACCAGCATGCTGTTCAACACGCCTTACCTCTCCCGCAGCGCCTACACCTCAAAGGTGGACCGCGATAAGTGCGTGGCCTGCGGCAAGTGCGTGGAGATCTGCCCCGCCGGCGCGGTGAAGCTGGGTCGCAAGCTGTGCAAAAAAGACGGCAGCCCAGTGCAGTATAAGCATTCTATCCTGCCGGATAAGATCCGCTGGGGCGAGTACGCGTGGGATGAAGATTACAGAGATAATCAGGTAAAATCCAATACCTATGATTCCGGCAGCGCGCCCTGCAAGGCGGCCTGCCCGGCGCACGTGCCGATCCAGGCGTATCTGAAGCTGGCGCGGGACGGCAAATACCGCGAAGCCCTCGCCATGATCAAAACCGAAAATCCCTTCCCGTCCGTTTGCGGCCGCGTGTGCAACAAACGCTGCGAAGACGCCTGCACCAGAGGCACCGTGGACGCCCCCGTTTCCATTGACGCCGTGAAAAAGTTCGTGGCCGATCTGGAACTGAAAGAAAAAGACCGCTACATACCCGAAAAGCTGGTACAGAGCGTTTACGGCAAATGGGACGATAAGATCGCCATCATCGGCGGCGGCCCCGCCGGCCTGAGCGCGGCGTATTATCTTGCGGAAATGGGTTATACCCCCACCGTATTTGAAAAGAACCCCACCGCCGGCGGTATGCTCACCTACGGCATCCCCAGCTATAAGCTGGAAAAGGACGTGATCGAGGCTGAGATCGACGTGCTCCGCAAGCTGGGCGTTGAGATCAAATGCGGCGTAAACGTGGGCGAGGACGTTACCATCGCCCAGCTGCGCGAGCAGGGCTACAAGGCATTTTATATCGCAATCGGCTGCCAGGGCGGCAGACGGCCCAATGTGCCGAACGATACCGCCGAGGGTACCGATATCGCCGTTTCTTACCTGCGTAGGAGCTACGAAAAGCGCGAAGCCTTCACCGGCGACGTGGTTGTGGTCGGCGGCGGCAACGTGGCTGTGGACTGCGCCAGAAACGCCCACCGTCTGGGCGCCGCAAGCGTAAAGATGTTCTCGCTGGAATCCCGCGATATCATGCCCGCTACAAAGCAGGAGATCGCCGAAACGCTGGAAGAGAATATCGAGATCTGCAACAGCTGGGGCCCGAAAGAAGTGCTTACCGATGAGAGCGGCAAGGTGACCGGCATCATCTTCAAGCGCTGCACTTCCGTATTCGATAAAGACGGAAAATTCGCCCCCAAATATGATGAAAACGAAACCATTGAAGTAAAGGCGGATAAAATCGTGTTCGCCATCGGTCAGGCCATTGAATGGGGCAAGCTGCTGGACGGCACCAAGGTGGAATTCTGGCACGGCAATTATCCCGTGGCAGATAAGTTCACCTATCAGACCGCCGAGGAGGATATCTTTGTGGGCGGCGACGTCTAC
>CAMOVW010000264.1 GCA_946627725.1 uncultured Clostridia bacterium | reverse complement strand
GGCTTGTGAAGTCCGGGGTCTATAAACACTATGAGAGCAAGGAAGCAATCTGGAACGCACTGCTGGATCAGATGATCGCCTATTACGGGGATCGTTTCGGTTCGCCCGAGCGCTTGCCGCCCGTGCCGGATTCATTGGAGGCGTTGACCCGGCTGACCATGCGGATGGTGAACGTCACCGTGCATGATGAAAAGATCATTATGACGCGCAAGGTGCTGACGCTGGAGCAGTTCCGTGATCCGCGCGCCCGGGAGCTGGCTACAAAACACTTTCTTACTGGCCTTACCGACATGTTCACACAGATCTTCACAGGCATGATGGAAAAGGGGCTGCTCCGGAAGGATGATCCCGCCATGCTGGCCTTCGCCTATACCGCGCCGATATCCTCGCTGATCCATCTATGCGACCGTGAGCCGGAAAAAACGGACGAGGCCATGGCGCAGATTGAAGCCTTCAGCAGACATTTTACCCGCGTTTACGGAGAGGTGAGCCATGAGCAATAACACAACAGTTTTAACAACAGAAAGATTGATTCTCCGTCCTTGGAAGGAAGCGGACGCGGAAGACTTATATGCCTATGCGAAGGACCCGCGCGTAGGTCCTGCTGCCGGCTGGCCGCCCCACATAAGCGTTGAAAACAGCCGGGAGATCATCCGTACGGTGCTGTCGGAACCGGAAACGTACGCCGTCTGCCGGAAAGAGGACGGTAAGCCCGTCGGCAGCGTGGGGCTGATGGTCGGCGGACGGAGCAACGCCTGTCTGCCGGAAGACCAGGGAGAGATCGGCTATTGGATCGGCGTACCGTTCTGGGGGCAGGGGCTGATCCCGGAGGCGGCGCGGGAGCTGATCCGTCACGCTTTCGCGGATCTGCGGCTGAAGGCGCTCTGGTGCGGGTATTTCGACGGCAACGAAAAATCAAAGCGCGTGCAGGAAAAATGCGGTTTTACCTATCATCATACGAATCAAAACGTATATTGGAAGCAGACGGACGATATCCGTACCGAGCACCTCACCCGGCTGACGCGGGAAGAATGGATCGGCGGGTTTACCGTCCGGCCGTTGAAGCAGGATGAGATCCCGGCGGCGCTGGCATTGGCTTGGCGGGTGTATACCGAATATGAAACTCCCGATTACGCGCCGGAGGGAACAGAGGAATTCCGGAAGTGCCTGCACGATGAAGAATACCTGCATGGCATGCAGTATTACGGCGCTTTTGACGGTAAGAAACTGATCGGAGAGATCGCCGTCCGGCCGGACAAAAGACATATCTGCTTTTTCTTTGTGGACGGCGGATATCATCGTCTCGGCGTCGGGACAAGAATGTTTCAGTATTTGCTTGAAGATTATCCGCATAGTACGATCACCCTCAATTCTTCCCCGTACGGACGGCCGTTCTACAAGACGATCGGTTTTGTGCCGACGGAGGAAGAACAGACCGTGAACGGGATCCGGTTTACGCCGATGGTGTTTGAGCCCGGACGGAAAGGATACTGAGTGACCGATCTGTGAAGGATAAGTATTATGGATAATATGACTGCGCTTGTCGGCGCTTTCGCAAGAGCTTTTCTTATGATGAAATGGAAGCTTTTCTTTCGGCGGGTGGATGTTTATTATTTCTATTGCGTTTGACCTGTAAATATGCTATCATTGTATTATCATGCGGTAAAAAAGCGCCTGCCCGATAACTATACCGGGCCGCTCGGGGTGGACCCGGTTGTGAAATCAAGATCCATGAACGTATTCGGCGGGCTTGTGGCCACGCTGACGTTTGAATAGCGATATCCCGAAAAACGCCGCAGCGTGGTATTTAACCGCAGTGGACTTTGAAACCGGCAAAACGGTATATAAGGTGTTTACCGGCTGCGGCAGAAACTGGAATAATTCCTACAGCCCCATCGCCATCGGTCCGAACGGCGCGGCGTATGTGGGCGTGTTCTACGGGTTGATCTCCGTAAGCGACGGTTAAAAAAAGAAACAACGGGAGGGCGTAAAAATGAAAAAACGGGTTCTGATCATTCTATGCGCGGTGCTGGCGGTTCTGATCGCCGGCGGAGCGGTTGGTTACAGCTTTCTTCCCCATCCGCTGAATTATGATATCCGCGGCATATCCTCGGTCGGCAGCAGCGTCGAAGTGCTCGATGATTCCGTCGACAGCGTTACGGTCCGTAAAAACGGCGAAGGGGCGTTCAAAATCCTGATGTTTACCGATATGCATCTGGATGGAAAAAACGAAACGTCCTCCCTCACCGTGCAATATCTGGTTGAAAATATTCAGAAGGAACAGCCCGATCTTGTGATCCTCGGCGGCGATAACGTCACCTCCGGCCTGAACCGCACCCGCAGCCATCAGCTTGCAAAGATCTTTGAGCAGCTTGGCGTTTACTGGGCGGGCGTGCTCGGCAACCACGAGGGGGATAACGGCTGGTCCGTTGCCCGCGCGGATATGGTGGATATTTTCGCTTCTTATCCCCATTGCCTGATGCGCCGCGGCGACGACGCCGTTACCGGCGACTGCAACTATGTGCTTAATATCGAAAATCCGGACGGCACGCTGATGCAAACCTTCTATTTTCTTGATTCTTTCGACGAAATGACGGACGCGCAGAAGGCCGATACCGGCTGGACGGAAGATATGTCCTCCTACGACGGGCCGAAGGCGGATCAGATCGCCTGGTATTCCGCCAAGGTGGAAGAAACCGCCGCGAAGTACGGGCCGCATGATTCCATTATGGTGATCCATATCCCGCTTCTGCAGATGCGCGCCGCGGCGGAGGGGGGTACCTTCCTTTACGGCGATAAGCGTGAATCGGTGTGCTGCACCGGGTATGAAAACGGTCTGTTTGCCGCCATCAAGGCGGGCGGCAGCACCAAAACCGTGTTCTGCGGCCACGATCACATAAACAACTTCGGCCTGGAATTCGACGGCGTTCTGCTCAGTTATATCGAAATGAGCGGGTACGGTTCCTATTCGCTTTATTCCAAAGGCTATCCGGAGGCGGAGTGGCTGCAGGGGTATACAAAGCTGGAACTGCAGAAAGACGGCACGTTTACCCAGACGCAGATCCGCAATTCCGCGCAAAACTGAGATCCTTTATGCCGCGGTGCAGTGTTTCTGTGCCGCGGCCGAATTGATTCAGAGGTTTAATAATGGCAGAGTATTATAAACTGAACGGACAATGGCGCTTCCATTACGGTGACGCCCCCGGCGCCGATTATATGGGCTACGACGACCGCGCCTGGCCTTTGGTGCGCGTGCCTCACGATTGGGCGATATCTTTTCCCTTCAGCCGCAGCCATTCCAGCGGCACCGGGTATCTTCCCGCGGGCACAGCCGTGTACCGGAAGCATTTCACGCTGCCGGAGAATATCAAAGGCAAACGGGTGCGTGTCACTTTCGGCGGCGTATACTGCCACGCGCAGGTGTGGATCAATTCCAACTACCTCGGCGGCAGGGCATACGGCTATTCCACCTTCTCGTTTGATATCGGCGCATATGTGCGGCCCGGCGAAAACGTGCTCACCGTGCGGGTAAACCACGCCGAAACGGCAGATTCCCGCTGGTATACCGGCAGCGGCATTTATCGGGATGTGACCCTCAGTATCGGCGACCCCGCCGGTTTTGCGCCGGACGGCATTTTTGCGTATACGCGCCGTCTGCTGCCCAACGGGGCAGCCGCGGTTCAGGTGGATTACCGGGCGAAAGAATGCGATTCTGTGGATATTGAGATCACAGACGCTGTTGGCGCAGCCGTGTGCGGCGCGGTGGGGCAGAGCACAGAGGGGCTCGTATCGCTGCGTATTCCAAACGCCCGTTTGTGGAGCCCCGATGCGCCCTATCTGTATACGCTGAAGCTTCAGGCGGTAAAAAACGGCGCGGTTATCGATACCGAAAGCATCCCCGTCGGGATTCGTACCGTTCGGTTTGATGCGGATACCGGTTTTTACCTGAACGGCAAAAATATGAAGCTCAAAGGCGTTTGCGTGCATCACGATGCGGGCTGCCTCGGCGCCGCCGTTCCGAAAGAGGTATGGGCGCGGCGGCTCGCCCGTCTGAAAGAGATGGGCTGCAACGCCATACGCACCGCCCATAACCCGCCGGATCCCGTTCTTTTGGATCTGTGCGACGAAATGGGGTTTCTGGTTATGGACGAGGCCTTTGATGAGTGGGAGGGCGCGAAAAACAAGTGGTGGCACGGGCATAACGTATACCCGCCCAAACGCTTCGGCTACGCCATGGATTTCCCGTTCTGGCATGAGAAGGACCTGCGTGATTTTGTACTGCGGGACCGGAACCACCCCTCAGTAATATTATGGAGCATCGGCAATGAGATCGATTACCCGAACGACCCCTACGTTACGCCCCTGTTTGACGAGGCGCTGGGCAATAACGACAACGGTAAACCGGCGCAGGAGCGGAAATACGACGATAAAAAGCCGGACGCCTGCCGTCTTGCCGCCGTTGCGAAAGAGCTTGTAACCATCGTACACGAAGCGGATCCCACCCGCCCCGCGCTCTCGGCGATGTCCTTCCCCGAGCTGTCCACCCGCACGGGCTTTGCGGATGCGCTGGACGTGTGGGGATATAACTACCGCGAGGGGTTCTATGATGAACATCACGCCGCTTTTCCGGATAGAGTGATCTTCGGCAGCGAAAACGGGCACGATCCCGCCGCGTGGCTGGCGGTAACGGAACGGGATCATATCGCAGGGCAGTTCCTTTGGACCGGCATTGATTTCCTGGGCGAGTGCAGGGGATGGCCCTCCCGTATCTCCGGCGCCGGCGCGCTGGATCTGTGCGGCTTCCCGAAGGCCGTATACTATCAGCGCAAAGCGTTGTGGACGGATACGCCTTTTGTAAAGATCGCCGTTTCACACGGGCAGCGGCAGA
>CAMOVW010000263.1 GCA_946627725.1 uncultured Clostridia bacterium | reverse complement strand
GCTGTGGTCAGCCGCGCTACGGGTTGCTGCGGAACATCTCGCTAAATTATAATTTGCACCCTCATTCCTGTTTTTATGTAAATCAAAATTGCCCGTTCCGGCAGCAGAACCGGAGCGGGCGGATTCTTTATTAAGATAAATAATGGGTTCCATCACGGATTGTCGAGCGATAAACCAGATGCAGTTTGTCGCTGTATCACCAGTTCATCTGAAGAAAATACGGCCCTTCCGGATCGCTGTCGATCGCGTAAGACGTAATATAGCGAACGGTTTGCGTCTGATCGTTGCATGCAAACATCAGAAAGAAATAACCGGCATTATCCCAGTTCCACCGCATCATGTCCTCTAACGAATCGATCTTAAAGGAAGCATCCGGAAAATAAATCGTCCAGTTTCCCTGTTGTAACACCCATTCGGTTTTGCCTTCTTCTTTTGCGGCGGCGTAATCCGCTTGCGGAAGCCGCCATTCGGCGGCAATATCAAAATCCGGATCGAAGAAAAAAGACATTCTGTAATAATACTTTGTTGTTGCCGGAACGCCGTTTTTCTCGTATTTTGAAAAATCGGAAAGCAACGCGTTTTCGGGAATCTCGGCGGGGAATACGGCGCAGATCTCGTCATAATATTGCGATTCGGTGATATAAGCGTCGGTTTTCATATAATTTTTCGGATCTTCCGTCTGTGACAGTGGCATTCCCAAAAGGCCGATGATGCCGAAAAACCATGCGGCGACCAAAACAAATACGGAAAGGATCGCGGCGCCGCCGCAAATGATAAAAAAGCGTTTCGTACGCAGCTTGCGGCGGCGAATGCCGATGATAAACCCGATGCAGAGCGTAAGGTTGAGCGCCCACGGTACAATAAAGAAGATCGCCGATAATCCCTGATTTTTGATGGAAGGAAAGCGTACGTCCGTGCACAGCCCATAAATAGCTATAACGGGCATCACAAAAGCCGCCGCCGCGATCAGGCCGAAGAACGCGGTAAACAGGATCGCGGCGACGCGTTCCGCTTTTGACGGCGTAATATCCTCCGGCGGAAGCGCTGCGGTTTTCTCTTTTTCAGAAAGCGTATCGCAAACGTCGCCCAGCGTGATCTCCTTCAGCGCCAGTATCGGCTGCAATAATTCCACCACATGGGTGTCGGATTCAATTTGGTTTTGCTTTATGCGGATGAACTGCTCAATCACGGCGCGGATATCCGCATCGCGGGAAAACATCATCTCAATTTCGGGAATCGAAAAGCCTGCTTTGCGCAAAATCGCGATCTGCCGCAGACGCTGAGCATCTGCTTCTGAAAAGTCGATATCCCTGCGCCCGTTATATTTTTCGCTGACGTTGGGAAACACCAGCCCCTTTGTTATATACAAACGCACCGCCCGGTCGGTAAGGCCGGTTTGCTCCAGTATCTGCCTCATCTTCATGCGTTTCAGCTCCCTTCACATACAGCATAACCTTTTACCTTAGGTAAATGTCAAGGAGTTTCAATAAAAAAAGCGCTGTCAGAGCGCTGTTTTTTCAAAATTCCCTTTATGGGACGCAATGCCCCATCAATCAGGGGACGGGATCGATCATTTTCTGATGATCGGTCTTTTTACTGCCGGTCGGTCAATGCCAATAAAACGGCGGCGTAACCGAAGCTTTCGATACGCGACAGCCGCACGAGGTTTCCGTCCGCCGCAGCCTCGGCGTTCACGGTTTCCACCGGCGTCGGGTTCCCGTCCGTTTCCAGAACAGGCGCTTCTATGGGATCCGGACAGATGTTGCAAATCAGAACCGCCATGCGGTCGCCGGCTTCGTTTTTGGACGCCAGCACGTAGGCGCCGGGGCAGTTTTTCAGCAGAACGGGAAGCGGCCGACCGGATAAAAACGCGTAAGCCTGAGCGAGCTTCGGCTGCAGCATTCTTCTGTCCGGCCAGGGTCGATTTTTCACTTTGATTTCGGAAACGTTTCTTGCAAACACCGCGAACCGGCAGCCTTCCGGGTTGATCCCGGTCCAGAGTATTGGCTGCCCGTTCTCGCTGTAAAGGAGCTTTGCGCCTTCCGCCGGAACAAGCGTATGGTCCGGCGTCAGTTTGGCGCACGGGTCAACGCCTCTCCCGATCAACAGGATCGCCGCTTCTTCATCCAGCAGAACGCCGCCGCGCAGCTCGTCCAATGGGATCGTTTCCGCCGGGTGGCCGGTCAGAACGCCGGGGCCGTTTTTCTCAAATTGAGCCGGTAAGCTGAACTGATTGAGGAACATGGCGCCCAGCGGCAGGGAGAAAAGCGCCATCAGCGCGCCGTCGCCCATGTATGCCTCCGGCAGGGTCGTTTCCCGCAGGGCGTGCATTTTTGTATGCACGTAAAACCCAACGGGGCTGAGCCCGGCAAAGATGCCTTCCAGCGCCTGATCCCGCGCCATGTGGCGGATATGCGCCTGCTGGTAAGACCGGTCCCCGTCCACTGCGAAGCGGGCGACGTATTTGTTACGGTTCGTGCCGCCGTTGGCGATCATGATCTTATCATATAATTCCACGTAAGACGCGGGGACCGTATAATGGTCGCGCGGATACGGATCGTTTTCATCCAGCACGTCCCAGTCCTTCCCCCGCAGCCAGCCGATCTGCATCCGCAGAAAATCCGCCACGTCGTTCAGGGAATAGGACGAAAACTTTTTTGAGAGAACAGGCCAATAGGCGGCGCCGCTCAGCCGCATGAAGGGGCGGTTGCCTTTTCCGGCAAGCAGCCGCAGCAGGTCCTCCATCTCCACGCCCTCAATATCATAGTGCGTATAACTGCAGCACAGGCCCATCCGCACGGAGGGGTCGATTTCATCCGCGCCCCGGCGGAGCGCCCGGCAAAACTCCGTCATGGATGCGCCCATCATGTTGAGATACGCCGTGCGCCGGGGGGAAGGCTTGCCCGTGAACAGCCGCCGCACCTCGTCGCGGGTATACGTTTTTCCAGTGATTTCCGCAAAACGGTCCAGATGCCGCTTGCAGGTGCAGAGGAAGCCCGGCCTTACGGACTGGACGAGATCGTCGTCCCAAAGGATCAGATCAGCCCCGGCGCGGATATAATCCTGCAGGTTGCGTACCATACAGGCCCTGAACGCGGGGTCCAGCGTGCAGACCGCGCTGCCGGACCGCCCGTCAAAGTTCGTCAGGGGGGTGCAGTCGTCAAAAACGTCGTGAAACGCCTTTCCCCTTCCATCTCCCCAGCCCAGGGAATTGGTCCAGAGCGCGACGGGATATCCCTGCCCGCGCAGACGGTCCAACGCGAACGACAGGTTTTGCAGCGTCTTTTTTCGTTTTTCTCCGCTTTCAAAAAATTCACAATGGCTCAGCAGTACCCAATCCGCGCCGATTTCGCGCAGGTCCTTGTCAAAGCCGTCCGGGTCTTTGATATAGCAGTTCATCACAACCTGAACCATCAACATGATGATACCTCCGGTTTCTTTTTTTTCGGCGGAACAGTTACGGAAGAAGCCGGAACGTTACTGAAACATGATCAGCAAAAATCCCGCGGCAACGGCGCTGCCGATCACGCCGGCCACGTTGGGGCCCATGGCGTGCATCAGAAGGAAATTGGTGGGGTTGTATTTTTTGCCCTCGTTCTGCGCAACTCTTGCCGCCATCGGCACCGCGGAAACGCCCGCCGCGCCGATCAGGGGGTTGATCTTGCCGCCGGTGATCAGGTACAGGAGTTTGCCGATCAGCACGCCGCCTGCGGTGGAGCAGATAAAGGCGGTAAGGCCCAGCGCCACAATGCCGAGGGTGCGCACCTTGATAAAGTCCTGCCCGTTGGCGGTGGCGCCCACGCACACGCCCAAAAGGATGGTTACCGTGTTCATCAGCGCGTTCTGCGCGGTATCGCTGAGACGGTCTGTTACGCCGCACTCCCGCAGCAGATTGCCCAGCATCAGCATGCCCAGCAGCGGCACGGCGGAGGGCAGGATCAGCGCCACGAATACCAGCACCGCCACAGGGAAGATGATCTTTTCGGTTTTCGATACCTTTCGCAGCTGCTCCATTTTCACCTTGCGCTCTTTTTCGGTGGTGAGCGCCTTCATGATGGGGGGCTGTATGATGGGGATCAGCGCCATATACGAGTATGCCGCCAGCGCGATGGGGGCCAGCAGGTGCGAAGCCAGCTTAGAGGTCAAAAAGATGGCCGTGGGGCCGTCCGCGCCGCCGATGATGGCGATGGCAGCCGCTTCGGCGGGTTCAAACCCGAAGGCCACCGCCAGCAGAAAGGCGATGTAGATGCCCAGCTGCGCCGCCGCGCCCAATATCAGCGATACCGGGTTTGAGAGCAGCGGCCCGAAATCCGTCATTGCGCCCACGCCCAAAAAGATCAGACAGGGAAAAATGCTGGATTTTACGCCCACGTACAGGATGCGCAGTATGCCGGATTCGTACCACATGGCGCCCTCTACCGCCTCCTGCCCGAAGGAGCCTAAAAAGCCCCCGGTAACGTCCTTCATCACGTCCGCGCCGGGCAGATTCGCCAGCAGCATGCCGAAGGCGATAGGTACCAGCACCAGCGGCTCAAATTTGCGCCGGATGCCGAGATACAAAAACGTAAACGCCACGCACAGCATCACAACGTTCTGCCACGAGAGGGCGTAAAGGCCGGAGTTGAACCACAGGCCTTTGATCACTTCAAAAACAAGTTCCATACCGTTTCCCCTTATTCAGATCACGGCAAGAACCGCGTCGGTCTCCACTGCGCTGCCTTTGGAAGTAAGGATCTGCTTCACCGCGCCGTCCTCCGGGGCCACCACTTCGTTTTCCATCTTCATGGCTTCCAGAATAAACAGCACGTCGCCGGCCTTTACCGCCTGCCCCACGGCGCATTTTACGTCGATCACCGTGCCGGGCATGGGGGCTTTTACTTTTGTACCGGCGGCTGTTGCG
>CAMOVW010000262.1 GCA_946627725.1 uncultured Clostridia bacterium | reverse complement strand
TCCTTGACCAGGGTGTAGGGCTGGAATACGTACGAACGGATCTGGCTGCCCCAGCCGATCTCTTTCTGATCGCCCTTGATATCGTTGATGGTATCCAGATGCTCGCGCTCTTTGATCTCGATCAACTTGGATTTGAGCATGGTCATGGCCACGTCGCGGTTCTGATACTGGCTGCGCTCCACCTGGCAGGAAACCACGATACCGGTGGGGATATGGGTAAGACGTACGGCGGAGGAGGTTTTGTTAACCTTCTGGCCGCCCGCGCCGGACGCGCGGTAAACGTCCATCTTGATATCCTCGGGGCGGATATCCACTTCGATGGTATCGTCGATCTCAGGCATCACTTCAACGGATGCGAAGGAGGTATGGCGGCGGCCGGAAGCGTCGAAGGGGGAAACGCGCACAAGGCGGTGGATGCCCATTTCGCTCTTCAGGTAACCGAAAGCGTTTTCTCCCTCGATCAGGATCACGGCGGATTTGATGCCCGCCTCTTCACCGTCCAGATAATCGATGGTGGTGGTTTTGAAGCCGTGGCGCTCGCCCCAGCGATGGTACATGCGGAACAGCATCATGGCCCAATCCTGCGCCTCGGTGCCGCCCGCGCCGGCGTGGAACGTAAGGATGGCGTTCTTGGAATCGTATTCGCCGGAGAGGAGCGTTTCAAGCGTCTGCTTTTCCAGCTCTTCTTTAATGGCCTTTACGCTTTCAACGCATTCTTCGTAGCCGCCCTCGTCCTCTTCTTCGTTATACATTTCGATCAGGGTGAGGGTATCCTCATATTCCCCTTTCAGATCGGTATACTTTTTCACCTTGTTTTTCAGACCGGCCAGTTTTTTCAGCACCTGATTGGAGGCGGCCACGTCGTTCCAGAAGCCGTCTTCGGCGGTTTGCGCCTCAAGCTTTTCGATCTCGGCGTTCAGGGCGTCAAGCCCGATGGCGTCCGCAAGCTCCTTCAGGGGCTGCTCGCTTTCCAATAAATTCAAACGTAATTCTTCATACTGAAGCATAATACTCTGCCACGCGGCCGGGGCCGCTTCCTTTCCTGTATTCCGCCGGGATGCGGCGGGCTTCTTCTGCCGCGGATGAACCGCAGACACACTCAACTATATATTATATGTGAAATAAAAGATATTGTCAAACGCTTTTCGTTTTTTTTCAGAAAGTTTCATGTTGGTATTGAAATTTATTGGATATTTGTATAAAATATATAAAATAGTAAAATTATGCGATGAAAGGTATTCAACAGCGTTATGAGATATGAAAACGTAAACTGTACTGCCTGCGGCGAACTGTTTACCGCCGACGACGACGTGGTAGTGTGCCCCGTATGCGGCGCGCCGCACCACCGTGACTGCTGGCAGAAAACCGGGCGCTGCGCCATGCACGGCGAACATGCCAACGGATATACATGGGTATTTCCCGCCAACGCGCAGAAGAAGGACCCCGAACCGCCCCATGCGCCGGAAGCCCGCCCGGAAAAAGACGGGATCAAACTGAGAAACGGCGAAGCCGTGGTGGAATGCCCGCATTGCGGCTCACCGAACTACGCAAACGACATCTACTGCCTGCGCTGCGGCGCAAGGCTGGACGGACAACCCCCGGAAAGAGAACAGCCCCCCATGGACGGCGCCGAGGATTACAGGCAGGATATGAACCAGTTCAGGGAGATCCGCTACGATTTCGACCGGTTCGGCGGAATATCGCCGGATGCGATGGTAGACGGCATCCCCTGTGCGGAATATTCCGATTATGTGGGCGGCAGCCGCCCCGGCAGGATCATCCGCAAGGTTTCCACCATGGAACGCTACGGCAAAAAGCTCTCTTGGTGCTGGAGCGCGCTGCTGTTGGGGCCGCTCTGGTTCTTCTGGCGGAAGATGAAAAAAGAAGGGCTGCTCATTTCGATCGTGCTGCTGTTTCTCGCCGCGCTTTACGGGACCGTTCAGGTCGACGGCCCGCTTGTAACCTATTACAAAGATACCTTCTCCCTTTATATCAGCGCGATTCAGAACGGTTATGATATGAATGAGCTGCGGGATAAGATAGACGAGCTTACCGCCGTATATATCGAAGCGGAAGAGAGCGTGATCACCCCCGGCCGCAGGGCGGCGCTGGCGGGGCTGGAGTACGGTGTTTTTATCGGCGTACCGCTGGCAAGCGCTCTGCTGGCGATCCCGCTTTACCGCAAGAAGGTGAAAAACCATATACTCGATATCCGCGCCGATTGTACCAATATGAACGAATACCGCGACGCGCTGATATCTAAGGGCGGCACCAGCGCCGGGGGCGCCGTGGCCGGCGCGGCGGTACTGCTGGCAGCGGCATTCTGCTTATTCTTCCTGCCGGCGGTGATCGTGCTGGCGTTTATGTAAAGGTACGAAAGTGAGGTTATCAGATATGAAGATCACAAAGGCCGTGATCCCCGCCGCGGGGCTCGGCACCCGCGTATTGCCCGCCTCAAAGGCCGTGCCGAAGGAAATGCTGAACATTGTGGACAAACCCGCGATACAGTATCTGGTGGAGGAATGCGCAGCCTCGGGCATTACGGATATACTGATCATAACCAACAGGGGCAAGGGTGTGATCGAAGACCATTTCGACTACGCCTACGAGCTGGAGGATAATCTGCGCCGCAGCCCCGCAAAGGCGGATCTGCTGAAAAGCGTGCACGACGTGGCGAACCTTGCCAACATCTATTACCTGCGGCAAAAAGAGACAAAGGGGCTGGGGCACGCCATACTGGCGGCGGAGCACTTTGTGGGGGACGAACCCTTCGCCATTTTATACGGCGACGACATTATTATGACCACAGGGGAACAAAAGCCCGTAACGCAGCAGCTGATCGACGCTTTCAACGCCACAGGCAAATGCGTGTGCGGCGTACAGACCTGCACCGAGGAACAGGTGATGAAATACTGCACGCTGGACGTGACCCACATCCACGACAACGTATACGACGTGCATAAGATCATTGAAAAACCGACAAAAGAGCAGATCTATTCTTATTTTTCCATTCTCGGCAGGAACGTGGTTACGCCGGACGTGTTCGACCTGATCCGCAATACCGCGCCGAACCCCGTTACGGGTGAGGTCTATTTTTCAGAGGCGCTGAGCAATTTTGCCGAGGCCGGCAAGCTGGTCGCCGTTGAATTTGAGGGCAAGCGCTTTGATATGGGCAGCAAGCTGGGCATTATGCAGGCAAACTGTGAAACCGCCCTGCAACACCCCGAGATCGGCGAAGCATTCAGAGCCTATCTGAAAGAACTGGCAAAGACACTGTAAAAAAAGACATATGGATATACTGAAAAAGAACGATATCATCACCCTCACCGTTACCGGCATTACCAGCGAGGGCAGCGGCGTGGGGCATGTGAACGGCATGGCGGTGTTCGTAACCGGCGCCGCCGTGGGTGACGTGGCCGAATGCGTGGTGATAAAGGCAAAATCCAACTACGCCATCGGCAAAATACAGAAGATCGTTACGCCGTCGGAGGACAGAACGCCCTCCGACTGTTCTGTTTACCCCAAATGCGGGGGATGCGCCTTCCGCCATATGACGTACGAGGCGGAGCTGCGGCATAAAGAACAGCGGGTGAAGGACGCCTTCAGCCGCATCGGTCATCTGGACGTGCCGGTGCAGCCCATACGCGGCGGCGATCACTATAACCACTACCGAAATAAAGCCCAGTACCCGGTCGCCACCCAGAACGGCAGGCTGATCGCGGGGTTTTACGCCCCCTATTCCCACCGGGTGATCGGCTGCAGGAGCTGCCTGCTGCAGCCCGCGGAATTTGAAAGCCTGCTGAAGGTGATCGCCCGCTGGGCGGAGCGGTACAAAATACCCACCTACGACGAGCGCAGCCGCAAGGGGCTGCTGCGCCACATCTACCTGCGCAAGGGCTTCGGCACAGGCGAGATCATGGTGTGCCTTGTGATCAACGGAGAGCGGCTGTTCAAAGCCAAAGAGCTGGTTTCCGCCCTGCTGAAAGAGAATGAAAACATAAAGACCGTGCTGGTGAACCGCAACACGGAGGACACCAACGTGATCCTGGGCAAAGAGACCGACGCGCTGTACGGCCCTGGTTACATAGAGGACGTACTGTGCGGCAAGCGGTTCCGCATTTCTCCCCTTTCCTTCTATCAGGTAAACCACGATCAGGCCCAGCGGCTCTACGCGCAGGCGGCAGAATTCGCGCTGGAGGGCGGCGCGAAGACGATCGTTGACCTGTACTGCGGCGCGGGCACCATCGGCCTTACGATGGCGGACCGGGTGGAAAAGCTGATCGGCGTGGAGATCGTGCCGGAGGCGGTTGAGGACGCGAAGATCAACGCGAAGCTGAACGGCGTTACCAACGCGGAATTCATCTGCGGCGACGCGGCAAAAGCCGCCGGAACCCTGCGGGAGCGCGGCGTAAAACCGGACGCGGTGATTCTGGACCCACCCCGCAAGGGCTGCGACGAAGCCCTGCTCAACACCGTGGCGGGTATGGCGCCGGAACGCATCGTGTACGTTTCGTGCGACCCTGCAACGCTGGCCCGCGACTGCGCCTTGCTGGAAACGTTGGGGTATAAAACCCAAACCGCCGTGCCGTTCGATCTGTTCCCGCGAACGAGGCATGTGGAGACAGTAGTATTGATGACAAAGAAATGAGTAAATCGGAGTTTGACGGAGGAATAGCAATGTTGATAAAAGAAACATGCAAGCTGTTGAAACAAGAACTTTTGGATAATGGTTACGAATACGGCTTCTATTTGAATGGCAAAACATATAAACCTGATATGACGAAAGATTGTGATAAAGAGTTCTTTGACCACCTATTGACCGAATACTGTATTCAGGATCCAAAAGACACCGTGAAGGCAAAAGAAGGTACATGTAATGATGCTGTTGTTCTGATGAGATACATTCTTGACACGCGTAAT
>CAMOVW010000261.1 GCA_946627725.1 uncultured Clostridia bacterium | reverse complement strand
TTTGTAACGATCAATACGGATCGGTTTGACGCATATAAGCTTGACGCGGTGAAGTGCGTTGCCGACGCTAAGCTTGCGATTGCCGCGTTAGATAATGCGCTTTCTGCCAAAGGATATAAAACAGCCTATACCACAGAGATAGAAGACGCTAAAAAAGTGTGGGCGGAAGAATGCGACCGCCTTGCGGCATATACGTACAAAGATGGGTTTGAACCCATCATCAAGGCCCGTTATGAACCCACGATCAAAGAATTCTACGATATGTACGGCTCTGCTCTGACGCAGACGGAAGCCCTGATGGCCATCCGCAAGCTGATTCCGGAAGACGCGATTGCCGTTGCCTCTGCAGGGTCTCTTCCCGGCTGTATGCAGCGTCTTTGGACCAGCGACGCCCGTGACAGCTATAATATGGAATACGGTTATTCCTGCATGGGGTATGAAATTGCCGGCGCGCTTGGCTCCAAAATGGCAAAACCGGATAAAGAAGTTTATTCTTTCTGCGGCGACGGTTCATACCTGATGCTTCATTCCGAACTTGTAACGTCCATTCAGGAAGGGAAGAAGATCAACGTGCTGTTGTTTGATAACGCAGGTTTCGGGTGCATCAATAATCTGCAGATGAGTAACGGTATCGGCAATCTTGCTACAGAGTTCCGTAAGCGTGATGAAAACGGAAATCTGCTCGGCGGTCTGCTTGAAATCGATTATGCCATGAGCGCCGCGGGATACGGCTGCAAAACATATAAAGTGCGCACGATGGAGCAGCTTGTATCCGCTTTGGAAGATGCGAAAAAACAGACGGTATCCACGCTTTTGGATATCAAGGTGCTGCCTAAAACCATGACGGACGGTTACGGCGCATGGTGGCACGTGGGTATTGCTTCCACCAGCGCAAAAGAGAGCGTGCAGGAAGCGTATAAAAACAAAGCTGAAAATTTAAGCAAAGCGAGGAAATATTAAAATGCTTGACAAAAACAAAGTAAAACTCGGTATTGCGCCGATTGGCTGGACCAACGACGATATGCCCGATCTCGGCGCGGAGAATACGTTCCAGCAGTGCGTTTCCGAAATGGCGCTGGCAGGTTTCACCGGCTGCGAAGTTGGCAACAAGTATCCGAAAGATACGGCTGTTCTCAAAAAGGCGCTTGATCTTCGCGGTATGCAGATCTGCAACGCTTGGTTCTCTGCATTTCTTACCACAAAGCCCTATGAGGAAGTGGAAGCTGATTTTATAAAGCATATCACTTTCCTGAAAGAGATGGGCGCAAAGGTTGTTGGTATCTCAGAACAGGGCCATTCCATTCAGGGAACCGATCTGCCGATTTTTGAAGCGAAGTATGTTATGAATGACGAAGAGTGGGACCGTCTTTGCACCGGTCTGAATAAACTGGGCAAAGTGGCCAAGGATATGGGAATTGCGCTTACGTTCCATCATCATATGGGCACCGTGGTTCAGACGGCTGCCGAAATCGACCGTATGATGGAGAATACCGATCCCGAGCTGTTCAGCCTTCTTTTCGATTCCGGCCATCTGGCATATTGCGGCGAAGATTATATGGCGGTGCTCAAGAAATATGCAAAGCGTATCAAGCACGTCCATCTGAAAGATATCCGCCCCGAAGTGATCGAAAAAGTAAAAGCCGAACATCTCAGCTTCCTGCAGGGCGTGCGTCTCGGTACGTTTACGGTTCCCGGCGACGGCGCGATCGATTTCGGCCCCATCTTTGACGTGCTTGCCGAGAACGATTACGAAGGTTACGTTCTTGTGGAAGCAGAGCAGGATCCCGCAATTGCCAATCCGCTTGAATATGCGATCAAGGCGAGAAAGTATATTGCCGAAAAGGCAGGCCTGTAATTTGATTCGGAATTCGATTTCCGGAATTCGGAATTATAAATAGAAAATCAGCATAAGGAGAATAAAAATGCCTGAAAAACTCAAATATTTCGTAAACGGCCAATATGTGGAATCCAAGGCCGAAAAGTACTACGATCTTCACAATCCTTCCACTGGCGAAGTAACGGGTTATGCCCCCAACTGCACCGCGGAGGAAGTAAATGAAGCCATTGCCGCCGCAAAGGCCGCTTATCCCGGATGGAGCGCCACCCCGCCCATTAAGCGCGCTCAGATTCTGTATAAAGTACGCGATCTGCTGATCGAGCATATGGAAGAGCTCACTTACCTTGTTGCGGAAGAAAACGGCAAGGCATGGGCAGAGGCTGAGGGCGACGTGCTCAAGGCAAAAGAGGGAACCGAGCTTGCTACACAGGTGCCGTCTCTTATGATGGGCGAAAGCATTATGGATGCTTCCCGCGGGTTTGATACCACCCTTTACCGTGAGAGCATGGGCGTATTCGCAGGCATCGTGCCCGTGAATTTCCCCGCAATGATCCCCTTCGGCTGGATGGTGCCCGTATGCGTTGCCTGCGGTAATACCATGGTGCTGAAAGCGGCTTCTCTTACCCCCAGAACCGCGCTTCGTATCGCAGGCCTTTATAAAGAAGCCGGTATGCCGGATGGTGTTGTAAACATTGTTACCTGCTCCCGTCATGAGATCGATCTCATACTGGAGCATCCGGACGTAAAGGGAATCACCTTTGTAGGTTCAACCCCCGTAGGCAAGCTGATTTATGAAAAGGCCGCAAAGAACGGCAAACGCGTTCAGTGTCTGACCCAGGCAAAGAACCATGCGCTTGTTATGAGCGACGCTCCCATTGAACGCACGGTTGCCGGTGTGATCAATTCCGCTTTCGGATGCGCCGGTCAGCGCTGCATGGCGCTTTCCTGCTGTGTAGTGGAAGATGCGATTGCCGATCAGTTTGTAGCAGAGCTCAAAAAGCAGGCTTCTCAGATCAAAGTCGGTCCCGCTTACGATAAGACCACAAAGCTCGGCCCGATCACCTATGAAAAGCACTGGCACGAAGTGCTTGCCGATATCGACAAGGGCGTAGCCGAAGGCGCAGAGCTTGTGCTTGACGGCCGTAATTGTAAAGTAGAAGGCTATGAAAACGGCTACTATGTCGGCCCCACCGTGTTTGATAAGGTTACGGAAGATATGACCATCGGTCGCGACGAAGTGTTTGGCCCCGTTCTGTGCATCAAGCGCTGCAAAGATTTCAAAGAAGGCCTTGCTATTATGAACGCCAATCCCTATGCCAACGGCAGTGTGATCTTTACGCAGAACGGCTATTTCGCACGTGAATTTGCTCGCCATACGGACGGCGGCATGGTCGGCGTGAACGTGGGTATCCCCGTGCCGATCGGCTTCTTCCCGTTTGCCGGCCATAAGCAGAGCTTCTTCGGCGATCTGCACTGCCTCGGCAAGGACGCTTATCGCTTCTATACCGATTCCAAGTGCGTAACTACGCGTTGGTTTGATGAAGAAGAAAAAACGAATAAGAACGTGTCCACTTGGGACGGCACGATATAATTTCATAATTAACAATGAATAGAAAATTGCAGTTCGGATTCGGCTCAAATCGTATCCGCATTCCGAACTGCAAATTCCGAATTATAAAAGGAGAGTTATTTAAATGCTTAAAATTGGTATTATCGGCGCAGGCCGTATCGGTAAAGTTCATCTGGAATCTATCTCTTACCATGTAAAAAACGCGGTTGTAAAGGCTGTTGCCGATCCTTTTATGAATGATGAAACCAAAGCTTTTATCGAAAGCTTCGGCGTAGAAGATATTTATACGGATTATAAGAAGATCCTTGAAGACAGGGAAATCGACGCGGTGCTTGTTTGCTCTTCCACCGATACGCATGCGCAGATTTCTATTGAGGCAATTCAGGCCGGCAAGCACGTTTTCTGCGAAAAGCCCGTAGATCATTCCATTGAAAAGATCCAGGCGGTTGCCGATACGCTCGCGGCAAACCCCGGTATTAAATTCCAGGTTGGTTTCAACCGTCGTTTCGACCATAACTTTGCCGCGATCCGTGCTGCTTATGACGCAGGCAAAATCGGCGAGGCGCATATCCTGAAGATCACTTCCCGCGATCCCGAACCGCCCAATCCCAAATATATTGCCGTTTCCGGCGGTATTTTCCTGGATATGACCATCCATGATTTCGATATGGCTTGCTTCCTTTCCAATGCGGACGTGGAAGAGGTTTATGTGAATTCCGCCGTTCTTGTTGACCCCGCCATCGGAGAGCAGGGCGACGTGGATACCGCTATTATCACCATGAAAATGACAAACGGGGCGCTTGCCGTGATCGACAACTCCCGCCGGGCTGCCTATGGTTACGACCAGCGCGCAGAGCTGTTTGGTTCCAAGGGCATGGTTGCTACATCCAATGATACGCTTTCTTCCGCTGTGATCGCCGACGCCAACGGCGTTACCGGTGAAAAGCCGCTGTTCTTCTTCCTTGAACGCTATATGGGCTCTTTCAGTGAAGAGATGCGCCAGTTTGTTGACGCCTGCCTGAACGATAAAGAAGTACCGGTTGGGATTCACGCCGGCATGCAGAGTGTAAAGATCGGTCTTGCAGCCAAGAAGAGCGTAGCTGAGCATCGGCCCGTAAAACTCAGCGAGATCTGAAGATCATAAATAAGAATCGGAGTTGCAGTTTATGGATAGGAAAGTTTTAAAGGAAAACGCAAAGCAGCAGCTGGGCGGCGGCATTTTTCAGAATAACTGGCTTATGGGCCTTGTTGTTCTGCTGATAGAGGGAGCGATCCTTTCCGCATTAAGTTTTACCGGAATCGGTACGATCATTCTTATGGGCCCGCTTGCTTACGGCGTCAGTAAGGTATTTTTGAGGCGTGTTTACGGTGATGAAAACATCAAAATAGAAACGATGTTTGACGGATTCAAGGATGATTTCGGCGGCACGCTTTTGCTTGGATTGATGCAAAGCGTTTTTATCTTCCTTTGGAGCATGCTGTTTGTTACTCCCGGTATCATCAAAACCTATAGTTACGCTA
>CAMOVW010000260.1 GCA_946627725.1 uncultured Clostridia bacterium | reverse complement strand
GAAGGAGTTGATCTGGTGCAGGCCCAGTTTTTCCGCCAGCAGAATGGTATTGCGGATGGTTTCGTCCGCCGCCTTCGCCTCCGCCTTGTTGGGGTGCACGGGGTTGGAGTGGCACGAAAGGGCGGAAATGCCCACGTCGTATTCTTTGATCAGGCCCTTGAACGCGTCCAGCGCTTTCGCGTCGTTCAGCAGCACGTTCGGGTCCGCATGGGCGTTGCCGGGGTAGCCGCCGCAGCCGATCTCCACCATCTCAATGCCCAGGCTCTTGAAATACGCCAGCGCCTTTTCCAAAGGCAGGTTGCTCAGTAATGTGGTAAATACGCCGAGTTTCATGTGTTATCCTCCTTATCTTGCGTTGGCTTCCAGCCATTTCATGCTTCTTGCCACGTCCGAAAGCCCGTCCGGTACCGGATCGTCGTTTTCCAGCACCAGCCATTCAATGCCCGCGTCTTTTGCGGCTTTTACTACGGCTGCCAGGTCGTTTTCACCCTCGCCCAGCGCCATGGGGGTATGGCCTACGCCGTCTTTGATGTGCAGCGAAACGATGCGGTCTTTGTTTTCGGTGATCAGCCTGTAGTTATCCTGCCCGGCCACAAAGCTCCAGTAGGTATCGATCTGCACGTGGCAGGCGGCTTTGATGCGCTCGAAGATGGTGCCGGGTTTTTCGGCGAACAGGGGCGGCTGAAATTCCTCGGTGTGGTTGTGGAAATACACCTTCATGCCGCGTTTCGCAGCGATCTCGTCCGCTTTGCCCATCACGTCCGTAACCTCCGTGAGGGCGGTTTCCGTTCTTGTATCCGCGCCGCCGATGCCCACGATATCGCTGCCCAGCGTCTGCATAAAATCAAGGGTCGCGTCGATGTTTTCGGGGCGCAGGTCGTTAAGCCCCATGTGCGCGCCCACGCATTTCAGGCCGCATTCATCCAGCTTTGCCTTCAGTGTTTCGGCAGATAAGCCCTGAAATCCGGCGAATTCCACGCCCTCAAAGCCCAGAGCCTTCACCTTTTCGAGAATGTTCAGCAGATCTTCGCCGTTTTCGATATGGTGCCGCAGCGAGTAAAGCTGTACCGCAAATTTCATATTTCTTCCTCCTTATATTGGTTTCTGTTTCATTATACCGCATCGGTACAAAATTGCAAGAGAAAATCCTTTATTTTCCCCATTCGGCCATGCCGTTTATGCCCCCGTATGTGGCGTGCTGTATCAGCTCGGCCACCTCCCGCGGGGAGTTTTTCATATCCGACGCCGCCCATTTGCGGATCAGCGCCACGCTGCCGTTTACGATATACGAAAAAAACATTTCCATCTTTTCATCCGAAAGGCTTACGCCCTGGTTCCGCCAGCCCTGCAAAATCACGCCCTTGCCCAAATTGATGATCGTTTCAAAAAACGCTGCGTCGCCGTTTTCGGAAAGCAGTATCTTGCAGAAATCCTGTTTTTCGTAGATGATACGGCAGATCTCGTTCAGCATATCGGAGATCGCGATGTCTTCCGACGTGAACTGGTTCTGCAGCGAATCGATGATCTGGGTTGAAAACTCCGTTTCGATCTCGCTGAGCACGTCTCTGGGGGTGTAGTAATGAGAATAAAAGGTGTTGCGGTTGATATTCGCCTTGCGGCACAGCTCCGTGGGGGTGATCTTATCCACCGGCTTCTCCTTCATCAGCTCCAGCAGGCTTTCTTTTAAAAACATCTTGGTATACATCACCCTGCGGTCGATTTTTGTTTCCGGTTTTTGAACCATATTTTTCGCCTCTGTAAATCTTTTTTGAATGGTTTGTAACTATCGAACTGTTTAAATTCGGAATGTCAAAAAACTGAACAAAGCAGCGCTTGTATGTTCGGTAAGTTTCGTTTGGCAGGCAATCTGTTAAATAACACTCGGCTATATAACGAACTGACTGTTGATTATTTAACATCGATTCCATTATAATTAAGACCATGGAATTTGTCAAGCTATAAAAGAGGGAGGAAAAAATATGAGTGAAAAATACAGTGTGATCACCGGCGGTACCGGCTACGTGGGGCTGGCGCTGGTAAAGTATCTGGTTGGCCGCGGCGAAAAGGTGCGTCTGCTGCTGCTGGAAGACCACCCCTGCCTTGAGGGCGTTGACTGCGAAAAGCTCTACGGCAACATCTGCAATCCCACCGACCTTGATAAAGCCTTTGCGGACGCAGAAACCGTATATCACATCGCCGGCGTGGTGGATATCTCCGGCAAAAAAGAAGAACTGATGTGGAACGTAAACGTGGGCGGCACCAGAAACGTGGTGGAGGCCTGCAAAAAACAGGGCGTGAAGAATCTGATCTACGTTTCTTCCATCGACGCCTATCCCGATAAATTCAGCGAGGGTGTGATCAGCGAGCGCAGCGCTTACAGCGAGGTGGGGCTGCATTCTCCCTACGCCATCACCAAGGCGCTTGCCACCCAGATCGCGCTGGATGCGAAAGACGATCTGAAGGTCTGCTGCCTGCAGCCCACCGGCGTGATCGGGCCGGACGACTATATGGGCTCAAGCGTGGGCGCAATGGTGGATCTGTTCATTAAGGGCATGTTCCCCGTGTCGATGAATTTCGGCGCTTATAACTTTGTGGACGCCCGCGATATGGCGGTGGCCATGCGCTGCGCGGTGGATACCGGCCGCAGCGGGGAATGCTATATTCTCGGCGGGCACAAGGTGACCGTGGATGAGCTGATGGGCTATATGGCCGCAACGCTGGGCAAAAAGAAGCCCCGCATCAAAATCTCGAAAGGGCTGATCAAACCCTTCGTTCCGCTGGTTTCAAAGGCGATGGAACTTGCCAAGCTGCCGCCCATGCTCAACAGCTTTTCGCTGAGCAAGCTGGAAGAAAACTGCAACTTCTCCAACGAGAAGGCGAAAAGGGAGATCGGCTTTACACCCCGCCCGGTGGAAGAAACCATCCGCGATACCGTATTGTGGCATAAGAAAAAATTGGAGGGCGCGCTGTAATGAAATACGTACTGTTCACCGGCGCCACCGGCGATCTGGGCCGGTGCTGCATCGAAGAGATCGTAAAGCTGGGCGGCTATACCGTTTTCGCGGGCGGTACCAACCCCGCCAAGCTGGCTTCTCTGGGTGAGATCGAAAACGTGATCCCCCTGCCGCTGGACGTGACCGGCGAAGAGAGCATAGAAGAAGCCTATAACACCGTGCGCGGCTATACTTATCGGCTGGACGCCGTTGTGAATTTCGCGGGCATCCATACCTTCACCTCCATGGTGGAGGGGGACTGCGTTCACGAAATCGAAAAGATGCTGAACGTAAACGTGATGGGCATGGTGCGCGTAAATAAACGTTTCTTTGAAATGGTGCGCATCGGCCACGGCCGCATCATCAACTGCTCTTCCGAAAGCGGCTGGATGACCCCCCAGCCCTTCAACGGCCCCTATACCATGACCAAATACGCGGTGGAAGCCTATAACGATTCCCTGCGCCGTGAGCTGATGTATCTGGATATCCCGGTCATCAAGCTGCAGCCCGGCTCCTTCAAAACCCAGCTCACCGATAAGATCTACCGCGATTTCGATCGCGCCATCGAAACCACCAACTATTTCAAGAAGATATTAACCACCATGAAGCCGATGATGACCATGGAGCTGGGGTTGGATCACGATCCGAAAAAGCTGGCACGCAAGCTGATTCTTGCCCTTACGGCAAAGCTGCCCCGCACAAAATATAAGGTGTGCACCGGCAAGCTTCTGATGACGCTGGAGCTGCTGCCGGATAAAGCGGTGGACCTCGCCTATAAAGCCATTGTTCATTGATTGACAGCGTAACTCGCTTCTACGCAGATCAAACGGGAAACAGGGGGAGCCGATGTGTTTCCTCTGTTTTTCCTTTTTTTCTTTTTTCTGCTTGCAAAGCCTTTTTTGCTGTGGTACAATAAGCACAACAAAAGAATAATGTGAAAATACGGTTTGAAAAGTTGTTCGCTGAGTAAATTAATAGGAATCCGGTTCGAATCCGGAGCAACCGCCATTACTGTATTTGGTCGCGCTGCCGCGTTCGGTTTTCCTGAAACGGAAAATCGTTCTTTGTGCGGTTTTTGCGGTCATAAGTCAGAATACCTGCCGTGTTTTCATGGGTTAGATGCGATTTGGCGTGAACGTGCAGCCTTGTGCCGAAGGGGGCTATTCGTTCGCGCTTTCTTTTTTCGGTTTTCGGGCTGCTCTTGTATTGCATAAAACCCCTATTCTCAGAAAGGAGGCAGCAAAGCGTTTATGGCACATATTTACCGGTCTTTGGCGGGAGGCGCGGCACAATACAATATCGGTTTATGCACCGGCGGCGCGGACGTGCCTTCCGTGATCTCTCCGCCGGGCGGAAAGGAAAACAATGAAAAATAACCTGATCAAAGCGCTCTCGCTTGCGCTTGCCGTGCTGTTGGTATGCGGCGCGTTCCCCTTTGTTTCGTTTGCCGCGGATGCGGTACATATCTCCACAGCGGAGGAATTTGTCGCCTTTACCAACGGCGCCGCGGACGCCGACGCCGTGTTGGACGCGGATATCGATCTGGGCGAGTGGACCACCGCCTTTACGGACGGCTTTTCCGGCACGCTGGACGGCAGCGGCCACAGCATCACCTATACCAAAACCAACCCCACAGGCAATTTTCATGCGCTGTTCAAAACCCTTGCGGCGGACGGCGTGATCAAAAACCTGACCGTGAAAGGCGGCATGACCTTTACCGCCGCCAGAACCAACAACGCGCCCTTTGTGTATGAAAACCACGGTTCGATCCTGAACTGCGCCAACGAGATGGATATTACCCATACCGGCACAAAGAACTGCCAGTATGTGGGCGGTATCGCGGCGAAGAATTACGGCCTGATCGAGGGCTGTGTCAACAACGGGAACCTTAGCGTGCGCAATTACGTGGGCGGTATCGTATATCAGAATCTGGGCGGTACGATCC
>CAMOVW010000259.1 GCA_946627725.1 uncultured Clostridia bacterium | reverse complement strand
GGTGGGCTGAACCAGCCATTCGCCGCAGTCGGCGCACTGTACGCCTGCCGTATAAGCCCCCGTTAAACAGGTGGCTTCGGCTTCACCTGCGGCAGCCTCGTTGTGAAAGCCCATTGAAACGGTGCATACCGGTCGAAACGCGATACCGTTCGACGCCGCATAGCTGCTTGCGTAAGAACCGGAAACCCCGTAAAGGGTAATGCCGTTGATCGCAAAAGCATTCTTACCGATGCTGTAAACGCCGGAAGGCACCAGTGCGCGATTCAGAAGAGAGCAGTACAGAAATACCCCGTCGCCCAGCCTCCGCACGCTTTCGGGCAGCACGATCTCCGTAAGCCCGCACTGATAGAAGGCCGCGCCTTCCAGCGTGGTAAGGCTGTTCGGCAGCGTAACGGATTTCAATTTATGACAGCCATTAAAGGCCCATTCGCCGATCGTGCGCAGCGTATTCGGCAGGTTCAGCTCCCTAAGCGCGCTGCATCCGGAAAAAGCCGCGTAGGGGATGGAGGTGATCCCGGCAAGGATCGTTACCTTTGTTAAGCCGGTGCACTTGTAAAAGGCGTACTTCCCTATGGATTTAATGTTTTCCGGTATGGTTATTTCCGTTAATCCGGAATACTCAAAAGCACTGTCGGGGATCGAACTGATCGTATCGGGGATCGAATAAGTCGTTATGGTCGCCCCGGAGGGATAGATCAGCAGCTCGGTTTTATCTTTATTATAAAGGACGCCGTTTTCATCGCTGCTGTAGCGGGTATTTTCCGGAGCAACGTTGAACCGGGCGATTTTTTTGCTGCCGTTAAACATATGCGCCGTAAGGTCTGCGGACGTTCCTGCGCATATATTTACCTCGGTCAGCGCCTCGCAGAATTGAAACGGTTCCGCCTCAATGGCGGTAAGGCTGTTCGGCAAAGTGAGGGACGTAATACGCGAGCCCTGAAACGCCATCTCTTTTATGGTGGTAAGGCCTTCCGGCAGCGTGACGTCGGTGATCTCAACGTTCATAAACGCCCGCTCTCCAATGGAGGTAACGCTGCCGTCCTGCGGGATCACGGCGGCTTTGGTGCCGTATACCAACTCTTTCTCGGCGGTTTTGATGATACAGTTCCCCGCGGCGTGCAGCACAGGATTGTTTTCGTCGATCGTAATCGATTCAATACCGCTGTTTGTGAAGGCGCTCACCTGTACCGTATCCACGCTTGCCGGCAGCGTAAGGGACGTAAAGCGCTGGCAGGCCTCAAACAGAAGGTTCGTTATGCTTGTAACGCCCTCTTCTACCGTAACCGTTCTGATTTGCTGATTGTTGTAAAAAGGCGAATTGTATGAGGAATAGGCGGTGCTTCCGGCGCCGGAGATCACCAACTCGCCGGTGGTTTTGTTCAGCGTATAAGATACCAGATAGTTCAGCGAGCCTGCAACGATATCGGAGGAGCCGGCCCCGGCGAAGGTATAGTTTTTGATTGCAGGGTCGGTCCAGCCGGTATACTGAATGGAGTAAGAGCCGAACAGAGGCTTCATAAAGTATCCGGCGTTATCCAGCAGCTGGGCGCCGCAGGCGGCGTCCACGTGGTACCACATGCTATCCAGCTTTACAATGTTCCACGCGTGTTTTGTGTTTGCCCGTTTTCCGGTAACGATACGGCATTCCAGCCCGGCGGCCAGCGCCAGCCGGTAAAACAGGGCGGCAAACCCCTGGCAAACGGCCCTGCCGTCCGTGATCGCGCCGTATGCGGTATATTTCGTCAGCACGGTATCGTCGTACAGGTTTTCAAGATCGAACGCAACGTTATCGCAGAGATAATCATAGATATTCCGCGCCGTGTCGAGCGCCGTATCGCCCACCAGACCGGGGGCGGTTTCTTTCACAAACGCGTCCACCTGCGCTTCCGTTTCCGCTGTGGTGTAGAATGCCGCGGTAAGGGTATAGCTGCCGTCGTCATTCTGCGCAACAGACGGCAGCGCGCCGTTGAAGCTGAGGCGCAGATAGTCCCCTGCGGCGGGGTTTTCATCAGGCGCGCAGACGTCGTCGATGGCCGGGGCGCGGTAATCCTCCCCCGTATAACGGAAACGGATCTCCGTCTGCCGCGCCAGCAGGCCGCCGCGCAGCAGAGAGATCATCTCTTCATAATCGGAAACCTCCGCCGCCGTATCCGCCGCCAACGCCGAAACGCCGCAGCAGGAAACCAGCAGAAGGACCGCCAAAAATACCGATAACGCTTTTTTCATGTGATAGATCTCCTGTGTTGATAATATATTTTATTTTACATTATTTTTATAGCAAAAACAAGATAGAGTGAGAGGGATGAAAGGGGATAAATTATAATTTAGCGAGAAACATTGAACATTGAGCGTTGAGCAATTGGTTTGCAAAAGGCGCCCGGACATGGGGACGGCTTCTATGTCTTTAAAGTTTGCAAAGACCGGAAAACCGGAAGAAGAAAAAGACATAGAACCGTCCCCGTGTCTGAAATTCACCCGCAAATCTCATTGCGACAAGCGAAGAAATTATCTTTTACATGCTTGAAAAAGCGACCAGATCCGTACCATCCGTCAGACAAGGGGACGGTTCTATGTCTTCGTGTTGATTGCAAATTTCGGGCTTTTTTGGGCCGGGCGAAGACATAGAAGCCGTCCCCATGTCTGCCTGCCTGCCGCCGCGCCGAACTCAAAAATTTTTCTCCGTTTATGTGTTTTTTTCCGGTTATCGGTTTTCCTGCAGGCGCATGGTTACGTCGCTGGTAAATTCGGTTTCGCTGCAGGAGAGCGCCATGCCGCCGCCGTATTTTTTGGCGGTGGCGGCCACGTTTTTCAGGCCGATACCGTGGTTCTTTGCGTCGGACTTGGTGGTTTTGATCCGGTTGTTTTTGATGATCACCTTTTCCGACACGGGGTTTTCGGTGGTTATCGTAAGAAAGCCGTTTCGCACGGTAAAGCGGACGTTTACATACCGCTTGCCGGTGCAGCGCTTCGCGCCTTCTATGGCGTTATCCACCGTGTTGCCAACCACGGTGCACAGGTCCGCGTGTTCAATGCCCTGCTCGGGCGCCGCGCCGGAAAAGCTCAGTTCTATGCCGAACGCCTCCGCCAGATCCCGCTTGCTGTTCAGAATGGCGTCCACCACGATATTGCCGGTGCGGAAGCGGTTTTCGGCAATGCCGGAATCGCCCTTGATCTTATCGAGATATTCCTTTGCGTCGTCCATCAGCCCGGCGTTCAGCAGAGAGGTGACCACAATCATATGGTTCTTATAATCGTGCCGGAACTGCCGCAGTTGCTCGTCGCTCATCAGCATCTGCTCGTAGTTCTGCTGCTGGGCGTTCATCTGGGTGAGAAACTGGTTCTGCTTCGCCATAAGGGCGAATACCTTTACCACAAAATACCCGGCGAACAGTATCACGCCGAATACCGCCAGCGCCTGCATGATCCCCATTACCGTTTCAAAATTATATACCCCGGGAGCCTCGCCCATCAGGGTGAAGAAGGAGGCAAACGAGCACAGTATGATGATCACGTAAAGCCATTTCGGGATCAGCTCCACCGTGCTTCGGATGATCTTCAGGTCTTTGTTTTTGGAGGTATAGATAAAAAACGCGGAAATCGCCGCGTAGCCGAGGCTGCAGAACAGCGTTTCGTAAAAATGATAACTGTAATGATCCACGCCCCGCAGCATATAGCCGATCACGCTGAAGAGCCCTTCCATGCCGGTATTCAGCGCAAGGCAGATCAGCGCGGAACTCAGCCGCTTCGTGGTGCGCAGTATGATCTGCGGAAACACCAGCATCGCAACCAGCGCTGCGCCGCCGTACACCAAAAAACCGGTATCGTAATCCGTTGCCGCCGTAACCGCCGGCAGGCAGGCGATATTTACCGCCGCGGCCGCCGTGGTGAGCGCGTAAACGCACACCGTAATACTGCGCTTCCGCTCATAAAACCCGCGCACGGCGGAAAGCGTAACCGTCATGCAGGTAAGCGCGAGCAGATCGTGCAGAACAAAAACGGGATATTGCCAGATCTGATACATGATCTTCCCCTCAGGATTCGTATTTGAGATAGCTCATATAATTCTTAAGAAATTCATCGTAGTTTGTGGCGCTGCAGATCACCTTTTCGCCGTTGCTCAGTACCACCGTTTTCTTTTCGATGCTTGAAACGTATTTCATGTTCAGTATGTAAGAGCGGTGCGTTTTGAAGAAGTGGGCGTTGTTGATCTCCGCCTGAAATTCGGATATGCTCTTGGTGCAGCGGTATTCCCCCGATACGGTGCGCACGGAGGTATATTTTTTATCCGCCTCGATATACATCACGTCGTCCGCGTTTACGTAATAGGTTTTGCCTGCGGTGGGCACGATGATCTTTCGGTTATACCGGTACAGCTTTACGAAGCTGTCCAGCGCTTCGGTGAGAAGCTCGTCCGATACAGGCTTTACCAGATAGCGGAAGGGATCCAGCGGGATGGATTCAATGGCGTGTTCGGCGTAAACCGTAAGGAATACCACCAGCAGATTCTGGTTGTGTTCGCGGATCTGCGCCACAAAATCGATGCCGTTGCCGTCCTCAAGCAGATAATCCATAAACACCAGATCGAACTGATTGTTTACCGCCGCAAAGCTGCCGCCGGTTTCAAAATCGCAGATTTCGCACACAATATGGTTCTGTACGAAATAATCGGAAACCCGCCGGTGGAATTCCTCCCGGATGCGCTGTTCGTCGTCACAAATCGCAATTCTCATTCAAAACTATCTCCTGTTCATTATTTACGCCAAATTCGCCCGCGCCGCAGGTCCGTTTTGCGCAGGGCGTTCACCTTTCAATAATAAAACATTCGATTTTTCAAATCAACCCCTCGGTAACGAAATCGCCGATTTTGGGAACGAAATGATGAAAAAGGGGGAAAATTGCAGTTTGTCGCGCAGCGATAAACTGCAATTCAGGTAAGAAGTAAGAGTGAAT
>CAMOVW010000258.1 GCA_946627725.1 uncultured Clostridia bacterium | reverse complement strand
GGGCGGCGCAGGTGTGCGCGATGATCGGGGCGGGGGTTCTGTTTGTAAAGCTCACTTCCCCCGCCGCGGGTATGCAGGCTGTGTTTCTGGCGTTTTACCGCAATACCTATCTGCACGCGCTGCTGCCGCTGCAAGACGCTAGCCTGTGGTTCCGCAACCTGTGCTTTATTTTTGTGATGGGGCTTGCCGCGGCGGAATTTCCGCTGCTGATGCGGGCGAGACGGCGGGCCTTTACCGTGCTGCCGATGGCGGCGCTCATCGCGATACTGTTTCCGCAGAACCTGAGCAACCCGAACAGCCTGTTTGTTGCCGTAGGGCTGCTGATTGCGATGGTACTTAAGGTGTTATACGATTTCGGCACAATGGAGGCGCATACGTTATGAAAAAGCTGATGCAAAGGTTATCGCCGCCCGGAATGCGCCTGACTGCGGAAAAGGCAATCGTCGCGGTTTGCTGGAGCCTATCAACAATATGGGCGGTAGGGACGTTTATTACCAATTATCTTTTTGAGCGCAATTTTCTGTTCCACCCGGAAGGCGACCTTGAATTTTTGCGCGGCGGTATACCGCCGATACCATCTTTTGCGGCGCTGACGGAGGGCGCTTCGTTGGGCTTTTACACAACAGCACTGATTATTTCGGGGTTTACAACGTTTCGATTTCTGTATTTTATACAGGGCAGCAAAAGCATTTACCTAATAAGGCGGCTGCCTCAGAGGACGGCGCTCTTCAAGCAGACGGCGGCGCTGCCGCTGCTCGGAATCGCCGTAACGTGGATGATTTTTTTGGTGCTTACAGGGATGATGATCGCCGTGTATCTGCTTGCCACACCGAAATGGGGTCTGCCGGCAGAGCCGTTCAAAGACATATGGGAGGTATTTGCATGCTGGAAATTAATATCATAAGAAAAAGCTATATCAATAAACCGGCGCTGTCGGACATAAAGCTCAGCTTTCCCCGCGGGGAGATCGTGGGGCTGCCTGAAGGTGTTATACGATTTCGTCACAATGGAGGGGCGCATGCGGTATGAAAAAACTGATGCAGCGGTTATCGCCGCCCGGTATGAACGTAAAGGCGGAGAAGGCGATCACCGTGATATGCCTGATCCTCTCTGCGCTATGGGGAACGTTATACTTCTTAACAAACTACTTCATAGAACGGGACGTACTGTTTACCGTACGGGGCGGGAAATTGGTGCCGAAGCAGGGCGCTGTGATCTCTGAATTTGCGATGACTGTTGACCCCGGAATGTTATTTGGTTTTTACGTTACGATGCTTATCATCGCCGGGTTTACGCTGTTTCGTCTCGCCTATTTTTATCAGGGCAGCAAAAGCATTTATCTGATGCGAAGATTGCCGCAAAAGGGGGAAACCGCGAAACGGGTGCTGGCGCTGCCTGCGCTGTGGATCGCCGGTACGGCGCTGATCATGCTGCTGTTTACCGGGCTTATGGCCGCCGTGTATCTGCTGGCAACACCAAAGGGCTGCCTGCCCGCGCAGCCGTTCAAAAACGTATGGGAGGTATTTGCATGCTGGAAATTAATATCGTAAAGAAAAGCTATATCAACAAACCGGCGCTGTCGGACGTAAAGCTCAGCTTTCCCCGCGGGGAGATCGTGGGGCTGTTCGGCGAAAACGGCGCGGGAAAAACCACACTGATGAAATGCGCGCTGGGGCTGCTGCCTTATAAGGGAAACGTTACGCTGGACGGCGCGCCGATCACAAAGAAAAATATCGAAAAGCTCTCCTTCGCCACCGGGGAGCACAGCTTCTTTCCGGAGCTGACCGGCGCGGGGCATCGGGATTTTTACAAAGAGCACTTCCCCGCGTTTTCAGACAAACGCTTTCAGGGGCTGACCGAGTTTTTCGGGCTGCCGCTGCACCGGCCGCTCAGAGCCCTTTCCACCGGGCAGAAGAACCAGTTTGAGGTGATCTTCGCCCTGAGCCAGGGGGCGGATTATATTCTGATGGACGAACCCTTTACGGGCAACGACGTATTTAACCGTGAGGATTTCTACAAGGTGCTGCTTGGTATACTGGAGCCCCACGAAACCGTGATCCTTTCCACCCACCTGATCGAGGAGGTCGCCGATTTTATCGGCAGGGCGGTGCTGATCCGCGCGGGGCGGATCGTTGGGGACGTAAAAACCACGGAGTTGGAAGACGACGGCAAAAAGCTGATCGACTATGTAAAGGAAACCTATATGTATCAGCCGGATCGGGTCAGCCGGGCGCTGGAGCAGATCACCGGGGAGGATGCGCTATGAAGAAAACCGTTGCCGTAACCCTTGCGCTGACGCTGCTGCTGTGCGGCGCCGCCGGGTTCGCCGCGATAAAGATAAACGCGCTGCGGGACAAGGTAGAGATCACACAGCATACGGAATACGGCGATAAAACCGCTGCCGACGGCATTGAGATGCATATGAAAACCCAGCTCGGCCAGCGGATGTTTTTTGATACGGTATATACCGCAGGCGCGGAGGAAGGTACCCGAACGGCATACGAATATCACGGCGAAGACGTGCCCATGGAATACGATGAAGCTGAAGGCATCAGTCTGTGGGATCGCATCAGCGCGGATATCAATGTCTATAACGATTACGCGGACGGCATCACGGAGGATCTGCCGGGGCTGGCCAAGGAACTGAAAGCGCTGGTGGAGGAAACGCCGGAGGGCGCCAAGGGAACCAAAACCGTATACCTGAAGGACTATTACGATCAATACGAAGTGAATATCGACGTCCACTTGAAGGGCATGTATACCACGCTGACCGAGGGACCGGCATGGGAGGCATTCCGCCGGTTTCTGCGCGTACCGGTAAAAGACACGGACCATATCACATTTTATATAGACAAAGCAGAAATGGGCCCGTCCGGCATCCGGACCCAATACATCGACACGACAGGTACGTTTTATGATCTGTTCTCAACAGAACTGATCGCGCCCCGGTTCAACCGCTGCTTTTTCATGCTGAACATTTGGACCGAGACTGACAGCGACACAGAAACGCCGCCGGATTTCAGCGGCATTCCCGGCGGGTACGGCGTGTACAGCTTCCCCTATAATACGGGGCTGCAAGAGGAAGAGATCGCCACCGATTTTCTGGCGGGCGACATTGAAAACGTGCTGCCGCTGAAAGAAGACGTACAGGTGCACTCTATGGAGCTGAACAGGGACGGCACGAAACTGATGGTGTATACCGCGGAATCGGACGGATTTTACCTTACCGTGCTGGATATTGAAACGCTGCGGCAGACGCAAAAGCTGCGCATCGGCGACGAAGAAGCCTATCACATACACACCGACCCAGATGTGACCGTGATAGAGCTGCCGGACGCGCTTGCGGTGCTTACCGAAGCAAACGGCGTATTTACACAGGAATTCACGGCGCCCACCCTCTCCATCGCCCTGTACGGAAAAACGGAGATGCTGCATGAAACCAACGTCGATCTTGCCTTTCGCGACGGCAAACTGGCATGGGCGGCGCCCCTCGCCTATGAAAGCTTCGGGCTGATGATCATCGACAAAACGGGGCTGTTATATTACGGCGTTTATGACAACGGCGTGATCGTCGGGCACGAAGGCCCCGGCTTCAAGTCGCTCGACTCCATATCACAAGACCCGATACGCATCCGGTGGGAGAAATGAGGAGAAAACCGCAATGAAACCGATTTTCAGCATATTACTGCTTTTGATAACGTTATTCTTCGCCGCAGCGAAGCCCGCCGCCGGCAGCAGCCCGGAGGAGCTCTATAAAGAAACGCTGTGCATCTGCGAACGTATGGCGGATCGGGTAAAAAGCGGCAGCCTGAAGCAGTCTGAGGACATTATCTCTGTGGAAGCCGCCGCAGAGGGTGCACAAGAATATTGGGGTAATATGTGGGTGGAGGCAGGTTCCGCATACCGTCGTTCGGAAGTCGGCGGGTTCGGCTGCGCCTTTGCGGATCTGGACCGCGATGGCAGCCCGGAGCTTTTACTTGCAACCAAAGAACAGTTTCTTCTGGCGATCTTTACGGTAAAGAACGGAAAGAGCATACTGGTGGACGCGTTCTGGCCGCGCCATTGCGCTGCCGTAAGAAACGGCGCGATCATGCTGCGAGACACAGGCGGAATGGATGTAGAGGAATTTTCCGTTAACACGCTGGAGGGTTTTACGCTGCGCCCCCTGCTCCGTTGGAACAGCGCAAGAGATGCCGACCGAAATAAAACCGTATACGCCTGCGGTTTCGGCAGCGGTGAGAGACAAATCCCGGCAAGCCTGTTCAATGCGCTGCGCGGGGCATATACGGAGATTTCGGCCAAAGGAAACGCCGCATTTTTCAGCAAGTACGGGTTTACGGAGATTTAATACAAACAGGAACGGTTGGTGTGAATCAACCAGGCAAAAAAGATCATCAAGGGAGAATAAAAATGGAACTTGGAAAAGTGAAGCAATATTACAGCTGCAGCCGCGTTTATATATTTGAGATCATTGTGGGCTTTGTGATCGGCGCGGGGATGCTTGCTTACTCTGTGCGAAGCATTATTTTGCAGGGTTTTGTGCTCGCAGATCTGATCGGCGTCGGAATCGGCGTTTTGCTGATCGGTTTTGCCGCCTATTACGCCGTGGTCAGCCTCCGGTGCAAGGTATTCGTATACGAAAACGGCATACGGTTTGTTATGCCGAAAGGTATTTTTACAATGAAGGAGCAAACGCTGGCTTACGGAGAGATCATCGCCGCCACCCTGCGGCGGGAGCCCACCCGCGGCAGAACCCTGCAGTTGGTAATACAGGCCGTTTCCGGCGATTATATACTGAAGTACCTCTCCCCCGGCGACCTGCAGGAACTGTTCGCGCTGCTGCAGAACAAAGCAAGGTCGCGGTGATTCCGGGCATGGACTGGATGCTAAATTATTATTTATCGCGCTGTGCGTGATAAAAGCCGTCAGCTGTCAGCAGATATCTGAGCGTCCACAGCATGGCGCGATGCCGCAACGGTAGGGCGGCATTTCATGCCGCGTTAATTATTGTGT
>CAMOVW010000257.1 GCA_946627725.1 uncultured Clostridia bacterium | reverse complement strand
CATAACTGACCCCGCAGACACAATAATTAACGCGGCATGAAATGCCGCCCTACCGAAAGTAACAATGCGATAAATTATAATTTGCCTCCAAAAATCAAGCAGCCCTCCGTTTGGAAGGCTGTTTTTTTATTCCGTGTTCTGTTGCGCCGGTTACGGCAGGCGGAGATCGCTGCGTATTTCAAGCCGATCCGGCGTTACGGCGCAGGGCAGATGCAATATCTGTACGCCGGCGGATTCTGCGGCGGCAAGCGCAGCGCCGAAGGCGGGGTGGGTCTGCAGGTTGGGGCGCACTTCATAAACGCCCTCGGTTTGGATCACAAAGGCGAGCGCTGCATGATATCCCTCTTTTTTTGCTTTGATCAGCTCGTGCAGGTGTTTTACGCCGCGTTCGGTGGGGGCATCCGGGAAATAGCCGACGCCGCCGATCTCCAGCGTGCAGCCTTTTACCTCCAGCAGGTAACGGGCGTCGCCTTTTCGCATATAAAAATCCACTCTGGAATCGCCGAAGGTGTATTCGGGGATGATCTCGTCGAACCCCTGCGGCATAAGCCACTCCTTCACCGCGGCGTTGGGGGCCTGAGAATCGATGTTGAACAGCATACCGCTCCCCTTTCGCACGGCAACCAGATCGTATTTCGTTTTTCTGCCGGTGGAATCCGGCGCGGTGAGCCACACCTCAGCCCCGGGAACCAGCAGCTCCTTACAGCGGCCGGTGTTTTTCACGTGCACCGTTTCGGCGGCGCCGTGCACCTGCACCCGGGCGATGAAACGGTTGGGCCGTTCCAGAAATACGCCCGGGGTAATATTGGGATATTTCAAGATCAGTCCCCTGCGAGCGCGTCCGCGGGGGCGTCCTCCGGCAGAAAGCCGCTGAACCCGGTGCGGGGCAGATCGGCAATGGCCGCCATATCTTCAGGGGAGATTTCAAAGCCGAACACGTCCGCATTGGCGGCCATGCGCTCCGGCGCGGTGGATTTCGGCAGCGGCAGCACGCCCAGCTGCAGTGCAAAGCGCACGCAGAGCTGCGCCACGCTCTTGTGATATTTCGCGGCGATGGCGGCAAGCGTGCCGTTTTGCAGTACGGCGCCGCTGCCCAGCGGGCTCCATGCCTCCACAAGGATGCCGTTGCTCTGCATCCACGTCACGTTATCAAGCTGGGTATACCCGGGGTGGAATTCCAGCTGGTTCACCATGGGCTTGATTTCTGCCGTCTGCCAAAGTGCCTCAATGTGCTTCTGCTGATAATTGCTTACGCCCACGGCGCGCAGTTTGCCCGCCCTGTATGCCGTTTCAAAACCGCGCCAGGTTTCGGCGTTCACCTCCTGCCAGCGGTCCGTCACCTTGGCTACGCAGGGCCAGTGCACCAGATACAGGTCGATATAATCCAACCCCAGCAGCTGCAGGGAGGTATCGATGGCGGCAAGGGTCTTTTCGTACCCGCGCTCGGTCACCCAGTGCTTTGTGGTGATAAACACGTCCTCCCGCGCCGCGCCGGAATCCCGCAGGCCCTCGCCCACCTCGGCCTCGTTGCCGTAAACAAAAGCGGTATCGATATGCCGGTAACCGGCGGCGAGCGCGTCCTTTACGCAACGGCGGGTAACGCCCCCGTTCGGGGTCTGCCATGTGCCGTAACCGATGCAGGGGATCTTTACGCCGTTGGCAAGCGTAAGGGTATCACAAAGGTTTGTAAGATCGTTCATCATTTTGCAACTCGCTTTCTGTATAATTATATTCAATTGATTCTTTACCGCACGTTCCCCTGATCAGCGTGCTTCCCGCCGTATTGCGGAACCGGATCAACACGGTGCCGCTGGCTTCATCCGGCGTTACCTCCGCATGGGGATGCAGGGTCTGCTTTTCGCCGAAAGCGGTTTCAACGGTAACGCTTACCCGGTCCGGCAGCACAGGGAGCTTCAGCCGCAATACGGCGTTGCCCGATGCGCCGGTTCCCTTCAGCATAAAGCCGCTTTCATCGGCAGTGAGTTCTTCCACACGGATGGAGGTGCCGATCACGGCGACGGGTTCATCCTTGATGCGATCCAGATCGAACAGGATCGCGTTTTCGGTGGTTTTCACCGTTTTTTCGCGGATCACGGGGAAGCGGATATCCAGCATATCCGCAAAATTGCCTTTGTGCACCACGGGTTCGTCGGTTGCGCACTCATCCATCACGCTTGTAAGGATAAAATTCCCGCGGCGCAGAGAGATGAAGTTTTTATCCGGCTTCACGCCCAGCAGATCGCCCACAAGGGCGGCGTAGGCGTCGCTCTCCTCCGGAAGAACGCAGAGATCCGCAGGGCTCCTCCGCTGCAGCACAAACGTACCGCTGCCGTAGGCATACGTTCCTTCCGCGGCGTCCTCCGGCAGGCCGAGGGTGCGCAGCAGATGCTCCAAAGGCGAAGCAAAGTGATTTTTGCCGGTATTCCACCACGCGCGGATCTGATGGAAGGGATCTGCGCCGTCTCCCATATACACCAGCGTGCCGCCCCCGTGCACGTAAGAAGCAAGGGCGATATGAATATCCGCCGACTGAGGCTTCTGAAATTCATAGCTGAGCACCAGCACTTTATAATCGTCCAGATACCCGGGATAACGGGTGATATTTTCAAGCTGCACCGGCCGCACGGGGAAACCACCCTTCAGCAGCGGCAGGCTGAGGCCGTAAAACAGCGGAAAGGCAAGCGATTCGTAATAATCCAGCCGGTCGCCGGTGGTAAGCTGCGCCTCCAGCCCATGGATATAGTTTGCGATCGCCTTTATCTCGATCTTACCCGGCACCGGTGCGTAATCCGCCCGCTTTGCCAGAATATCATCGGGAAAATTGCGCTGAAACAGCGCCGTATCCGAGAGGAACACGCCGAGCTGCGGCACCTTGTGAAGATATTCGTAATCCTCCGTATCAAAAGCGCCCTGCAGCTGGAAGATATTCATCAGGAATGTGCGGTGATCCTCCGGGATAGAGACCGCGTCCGGCCGGTCCTTGGGGTATTTCGTTTCGCAGGTAAACACACGGCGGGGCCACGGGGCGATCTGGTAACGGTTGATCTTCGGCTGCAGCAGCTCGCCCATCAGCGTTTCGGTATAATTCATGCGGTAGTTTTCCCAAGTATAATCGGGGCGGTCGTCGACAGGGTCGTTATCAAACCACATATCGCGCCCTGTGCCGCGAACCAGTTCCTGCATAATGCCGTACTCCAGAAAAGCGGTTTCAAAGGTGCGCTCCTTATAAACGTTTTTGAACACGTTTGCTTCTCTTGCGGTACCCATCCACACCTGCGCCTTGTAGCCGTCCAGAGAGGGAACGTCCGTCAGCGTGCCCTCCGGGCTCATCACCTTCCACGTGGCATAATTCAGAAGGCTGTGGGTGGGCACGTAAAAGCGCAGCACATAGCCGTAGTTCACAAGGGCGTATTCTTTTAATTCCTGGCTGATGCGTTCGATGGCGCGGCGATAGAGCCAGGCTTTCAGCCGGGCGACCTTATAATGCGCGTCTACGTTCGCGTGCGGCGGAACCCATTCTTCGCGGTAAAACAGCTTATACTCCCGCTTGAAGCCCTCGGAATAGCCGCCATCGTTCAGAAACTCCGGCTCCTCCACATGGATGGCCACAGCGCCCGCGTCCACTGCCTTTTTCAGCTTTTCGATCATAAAATTCGTAAAGGAAACGCTGGGCACGATATAGCCGCTTGCATGGCTGAACGCGCCTGTTACGGAGCCGTCGCGGCTGCGCTGGATCTCATCGGAATGATCTCTGCCATCCCAGGCGCCGCTGAAATATTCGTCGTAATTTCCCCAGGCGATGCCCGTCATCACATGGACCTCGTAACCGCGCGCCCGGTATTCCCTGATCCGCTGCGGCAGATCGGCGCCGATGCCGTAAACACATACGAAATCCTGCCCGAAATCCGTTTCGGGCAAAACATGCGCCGATTCCTGGATTCCTGTGCGCTCTGTCTTGCGATCTCTGATATAGCTCAATTCAACACGCTCCTTTTTGCACATTTTTCAGCATAAATGTATCATATACGGCCGAAAAAAGCAAGCAAAAATCAGCAAATCGACCGCAGAGGAAAAAATCCGTCTGCGGCCGATGCGTTTATGTTATTCTGTTTCTTCCGAAACGTGGCCTTCGCCCGTATCGGCCTCTTCATCGCCGAACACGGCGGCGATATCTTTGATGATAACCTGATCGCCTGTGAGCAGATAGGTATCTTTGCTGCCGCAATGGGGGCAGGTTTTTCCGAATTCCGTGGTGCGGTAGGTTTCGCCGCAGCCGGTGCAGTAGGTACGGCCTTCGATGATGATCATCTCAAGCTCAGCTTCCTGCGCAAATCGGGTCCTTTTTCTGGCCCAGTTGAAGGCGTCGGTAAACAGATCGGGCACAATGGTGCTCACCTCGCCCACCTCCATGGTCACCTTCAATATCTTTTGAGCGTTATACTGCGCGGCGGCTTCATCCACCTGCTCCAGCACCTTTACCACGATACCGAGCTCGTGCATTATTCGGCGTCCTTCTGCGCCTGTTTCCAGGCTTTGCGTTTCTCGCGCATGATCTTCGCCTCATCGGAACCGGCGTTCAGGATGATTTTGCCCACACGCGCCAGCTCATACTTCATGAGCCCCACCACCTTATCTTCGGCCACGCGCATATCGCTGCACTTGGGATTATCGCGGATCAGGTGGATGGCGTCAAACTGGCACTTGGTGGTGCACAGGCCGCAGCCGATGCACTTGTTGGGATCCACATAAGAGGCGCCGCAGGACAGGCAGCGGGCAGTTTCGATTTTCACCTGCTCCTCGGTAAGGGTCTTGTGCAGGTCCTTGTAGCTCATCTTATGGTCTTCGGAATCATCCATACCGGCTTCCTGACGGCCCGCGTGGTCGTAATGCGGCAGAGAGATATCGGCGGTATCCAGCGGCGTATAGGCGCGGCGGTTGCGGCCGATGGTCATATGGGCCTTGGGCCGTACAAAACGGTGCAGGCTCTCGGCAGCCTCGTGGCCGGCGGCAATGGCGTC
>CAMOVW010000256.1 GCA_946627725.1 uncultured Clostridia bacterium | reverse complement strand
TTTGCCCTCTTTCTGCTTTTCAAGCAGCTTCTTTTTACGGGTGATATCGCCGCCGTAGCACTTGGCAAGCACGTCTTTGCGCATGGCTTTGATGGTCTCGCGGGCGATCACCTTGCCGCCGATGGCCACCTGCACCGGGATTTCGAACATCTGGCGCGGAATGTTATCCTTCAGCTTCTCCGCGATCTTGCGGGCGCGGGGATAGGCCTTATCCGCGTGGATGATAAACGAGAGCGCGTCGATCAGATCGCCGTTCAGAAGCACGTCCAGCTTCACAAGGTTGGAGCGCTCGTAGCCCTTCAGCTCGTAATCGAAGGAGGCGTAGCCCCGGGTGCGTGATTTCAGCGCGTCGAAGAAATCGTAAATGATCTCGTTCAGCGGCAGAATGTAATGGATATCCACACGGTCCGTGGAGATGTAATCCATATTCTTGAAGCTGCCGCGGCGGTCCTGGCACAGATCCATAATCACGCCCACGTATTCCGGCGGCGCGTAGATGTGCGCGTCCGTAACCGGCTCTTCCGCATATTGGATCAGACCGGGATCCGGATAGTTGGTGGGGTTGGAAATTTCCACCATCTGCCCGTCTGTGAGATGTATTTTATATACCACGCTGGGCACGGTGGTCACCAGATCCAACAGGTATTCCCGCTCCAGCCGCTCCTGCACGATCTCAAGGTGCAATAGGCCCAAAAAGCCGCAGCGGAAGCCGAAGCCCAGCGCGCCGCTGGTTTCGGGCTCAAAGGTAAGGGCGGCGTCGTTCAGCTGCAGCTTTTCAAGCGCCTCGCGCAGGGCTTCGTAATCCGCCCCGTCCGCAGGGTAAACGCCGCAGAACACCATGGAATTCACTTTTTTATAGCCGGGCAACGGCTCTTTGGCCTCGTTTTCGGTTTTGGTTACGGTGTCGCCCACGCGGGCGTCCACCACGCTTTTGATGGAGGCGGTGATATAGCCCACCTCGCCGCTCTTCAGTTCGGCGCAGGGGTTCAGGCTCAGCGCGCCCATGCGGCCCACTTCCACCACGGTAAAGGTGGCGCCGGTAGCCATCATCTTCATGGTATCGCCGGCCTTCAGGGTGCCGTCCATCACGCGCACGTAAACGATTACGCCCTTGTAGTTATCGTAAACGGAATCAAACACCAGCGCGCGCAGGGGCGCGTCGTCGTCTCCCTCGGGGGCGGGAATGCTGCGCACGATGCTCTCAAGCACGTCCGGCACGTTTTCGCCGGTTTTGGCGGAGATGCGCGGCGCTTCGCTGCAATCCAGCCCGATGATCTCCTCCACCTCGTTACAGGCCCGCTCCGGATCCGCGGCGGGCAGGTCGATCTTGTTGATCACCGGCACGATCTCCAGATCGTGATCCAGCGCAAGATAAGTATTGGCCAACGTCTGGGCCTCCACCCCCTGGGTGGCGTCCACAATCAGCACGGCGCCGTCGCAGGCGGCAAGGGAACGGGATACCTCGTAATTGAAATCCACGTGCCCGGGGGTATCGATCAGGTTCAGCTCGTAATTCTCACCGTCCTTCGCCTTGTAATTCAGCGTAACGGCGCGGGCCTTGATGGTGATGCCCCGCTCCTTTTCGATATCCATATTATCCAGCACCTGCTGCTGCATTTCCCGCTGCGAAACGGAATCCGTCAGCTCCAGAAGCCGGTCCGCCAGGGTACTCTTGCCGTGATCGATATGGGCGATAATGGAAAAATTGCGAATGTGGTTCTTTTTTTGTTTCATAAAAACCTCTGGTAATACAGAATTAAAACCTTCGCATAAAAAATGAATTCTCCGCGCCGATTCTTAATTCCTGATTTTTCATTTTTAATTCTTAAAGAGTGTCGTTATGCGCCTTAAAGCCCTCGCCCAGCACCTCTTTGGAATCGGTGATGATAATAAAGGGTTTTTCATCGTACTTGCCCACGATGCGGCGCACCTGCGATACCTCATGGGTGCGCACCACACACATCAGCATTTTATGCTGTTCGCCGGTGTAACCGCCTACGGAATCGAACACGGTAACGCCGCGGTCCAGCTGGCCCATGATATCCTGCATCACTTCCTGCGGCTTGCGGGTCATGATCAGCATCATTTTTGAGTTGTTGTGGCCCGAAACCACATAATCCACCGCCATGGAGATCAAAAAGACGATCACCATCGAAAACAGAATGGTTTCAATATTCTTATACATAATACCGGCAAGGGCGATCACAACCATATCGCTCACCATTACCAGCTTGCCCACGCTCATATGCGGCAGCTTCAGGCGCAATAAACGGCCGGTGATATCCGTACCGCCGGTGGTGGCGCCCCGCAAAAATACGATGCCGAGGCCCACGCCCATAATCACACCGCCGAAGATAGCGGCCAGAAGCTTCTCTTTTCCGGCGTAGAGCATAGCGGGATATTTTTTACTGAGATAATCCAACAGATCGATAAAAATGGAGAGCAGCGCGGAACACCACACGGTTTTTGCGATGAACCGCCAGCCGAAAGCCTTCCACGACAGGATAAACAGCGGTATATTGATAATGAACACAAGCATACCTACCGGCAGCCAGGGCACAAGATAGTTGATCAGAATGGCAAGTGTGGTAACGCCGCCGGGCACAAACTTCATGGGCTGAATAAAACACACGACCGACGCGGCGTACATAAAGGTGCCGAGGGTACACAATACGATATCCAGCGCCACGGTACCCATGGTTCTGCGGAGCTGTTTTTTCTCCTCAGGCGTCCTCATTCTATTGGTTTTTTGCATTTTCATACTCCTCGTTCATTTTCACGATCGCCTGAAACAGGCTTGCTATGCGCTGCTCCCGCTTTGTAAGGTACAGATAGCCGAACACCGCCTCCAGCCCGGTGGCAAGATGGTAATCCGCGCGGGTCTTATTCTTCGGTGTGTGGGCGGTGTGGGCGTTTCTGCCCCGCCGGAACACGGCCTGTTCCTCCTCGGTAAGCGTTGGCAGCAGCGCCTTTGCCGCGGCGCTCTGAAAGGCCGCGTTGGAAAAGGAGACCGTCTTTTTGTGCAGCAGCTCCACCCTGCCGTTCCACACGGAAAGCACGTGGTCACGCACCAGCAGCTCATATACGGCGTCCCCGATAAAAGCCATGGTAACGCCGTTCATCTCCCGCAGGGCGGCGGGTTCCGCAAAACCGGGCACGGCGCGGAAAAACGGCTCGTCGTCACGGTACATAATCAAACTCCAGATCGTAGATCACCACGGTATCGCCCTCTTTTACGCCCCGTTCCACAAGGCCGGCGATGATGCCGCTGCTCTCCAGTACCCGCTGAAAATACTGCATGCTCTCGTAATCGTTCATATCGGTCTTGTTCATGATCTTGATCAGCCATTCGGCTTCAACGTAATAAGTATTCTCGTCCTTGGTGATCTTAAAGCCGGTAGAGGCCTTCCTGTTTTCAAGGATCTCCAGCGGCACGTCTTCGGCTTCGTAGCGTTTGATGGGCGGCAGAGCGCTCAGCTTTTCAGCTACGGCGCGGATCAGCTCCTTTGTGCCCATACTGATGGGGGCGCAGATCTCGTAATAATCCAGCCCCTGCTCCTCAATAAACGCGCGGAACCGGGCAAGCTGCGCCTCTTCTGCAAGGTCGATTTTGTTCGCCGCCACGATCTGCGGGCATTTTGCCAGCTCGGGGTTGAATTTTTCAAGCTCGGCGTTGATCACCTTAAAATCTTCGATGGGGTCTCTGCCCTCGCTGCCTGCCACGTCCACGATATGCACCAGCATACGGCAGCGCTCCACGTGCCGCAGAAAACGGTGGCCCAGGCCGACCCCGTCCCCGGCGCCCTCGATCAGGCCGGGGATATCCGCCATTACAAAGCTGTTTTCCTCATCGATGCGCACCACGCCCAGCACGGGGGTGATGGTGGTGAAATGGTAATCCGCAATCACGGGCTTCGCCTCGCTCACCACGCTGATCAGCGTGCTCTTGCCAACGTTTGGGTACCCCAGCAGGCCAACGTCCGCCAGCAGCTTTAACTCCAGCACAACCTCCCAATCCTCACCGGGATAACCGTCCCGGGCAAAACGGGGGGTTTGCCGTGTGGCGGAGGAAAAGTGCTGGTTGCCCCAGCCGCCCTTGCCGCCTTTGGCAAGGATATAAGGCCCGTCGCCGGAGATATCCGCCAGCACGGCGCCGCTTTCCGCCTCTTTGATCACGGTTCCGCGGGGCACGCGGATCACAAGGTCCCTGCCGCTTTTGCCGGTTTTGCGGTTGCCGGAGCCGTTCGCTCCGTTCTCCGCCTGATACGACCGCTTATAGCGGAAATCGGTGAGGGTGGAAAGGTGATCGTCCGCCATAAATACCACGTCGCCGCCTTTGCCGCCGTCGCCGCCGTCCGGCCCGCCGGAAGCCACGTACTTTTCGCGGTGAAAAGCCACCGCGCCGTTGCCGCCGTTGCCGGCTTTTATTTTGATTTTCGCATAGTCAATAAACATGGTTTCAGGTTCCTTTATTTCAATACAGAATAACTCAATATGGTATTGTATCACAAATAAAACAGAATATAAATAGAAAACCGAAAAAATTTTCCGGTTGGTGTGAAAATTATCTGTTTTTTGCCCTTCGGTTCTACTTTTGTCGAAGCCATTGACAGGCTACAATATATTGTGGTATGCTCGGCGCAGGAAATACAATTACCCTGTTCGGAGGCAATGGATGGACGTACAAACCGGCATGATCATTTTAGGCGAATTTGCGCTGCTGGGCGCGGTGATCTGGGCGTATCGGCACGAAGCAACGCTGCTCCGCGTTGAAAAGCATTTGGGCAAACAGTTCCGGAAGGCCCTCCGCCGTACCCTGCGGAACATAGAGACCCGCCGCCGCGAAAAGATCAACAAAAAAGCCTTATATACCCCCATGAAACCGCCGGAAGAACACGTCGGCGAAAAAGCGGCGTAAAGTCGCCGCGCCGGAAACCGTTCGCATGATACGGAGCAGGCCGTTGGCTGAGTTAGATAAATTATAATTTATCGAGAAGCATTGAGCGTATAGCGTATAGCGTTGAGCCGGT
>CAMOVW010000255.1 GCA_946627725.1 uncultured Clostridia bacterium | reverse complement strand
ATCGGGTTGCCCAGCCCGCAAATGTGGATCACCGGGGCAAACCCGCAACTGCAGGTATCGGCGGCCAGCGCGCTCGCCGGCACAAGCCCCAGCATAAAAACAAGGCTTAAGAGGATGGCTGTGATCTTTTTCATTTTCTACTCTCCTTTTCTCTGTCGATACGAAACGCCACGGAGCGTTTCAGGTATTCCAGATATTCCATATCGCGGCACATGGCCTTGCCGGGGGTATCGCTCAGCTTGGCCACGGGGCGGCCGTTGACGTACTGCAGCTTGATCACGATGTTCAGCGGCTCAACGCAGGTATCGTTGGAGCAGAAGGTGCCGATGCCGAAGGAAACGCGGGCCTTATCGCAGAAATATTCGTACAGCTTCTGCGCCCGGTCGAAATCGAGGCTGTCGCTGAACAAAAGCAGCTTTGTTTTGGGGTCTACGCCGTACTTCTTGTAGTGGGCGATGATCTTTTCGCCCCAGGCGTAGGGATCGCCGCTGTCGTGCCGCACGCCGGTATAGTTGTTTACCATGGAGCGGTTGAAATCCAGCAAAAACAGATCGGTGGTAACGGTATCGGTAAGGGCTGTGCCGTTATCGCCCTGATATTCGTCGTACCAGTCCTTCATGGCGTAGTGGTTGGTATAGGCAAGGGGGATGGCGTCGATGCCCTGATACATCTGCACAAACTCATGGGCGTAGGTGCCGATGGGTTTTACGTTATACTTCATGGCGAAATATACGTTAGAGGTGCCGGTGCAGGCCTTTGTTTCGGTGACAAGCCTGCGGATCACCTCATCCTCCCATTCCCGCGATAAGCGGCGGCGGCAGCCGAACTCCGCAAAGGTGAAGCCGTAAGTGCCGTCGTTCAGGGCTTTGATCTTGGCGTCCAGCTTCTGTTTGGCGGAGGCCAGAAGCTCCTCGTAGTTATAAGCGAAGCGGAAATACACCTCGTTTACGATTTCAAGCAAATAGATCTCGAACTGCATGGCGGAAAACAGAGGGCCGTCCACAACCACGCTCAGCTCGCCCTGTTCGCTGAGGGAAACGCTGACGTAATCGCGGATGGGACGCCACAGCCGCAGGAACTCCACATAGTCGTTTTTGATAAAGCGGATGGAGCGGAGGTAATCCAGCTCCTCAGGTTTAAACTGCAGCGTGCAGAGATGGTCGATCTGCGCTTCGATCTCTTCGGCCATTTCGGGGGTGAAAACGATATCCCTGTTGCGGCATTTGAAATAATACTGGCCGCACAGATCGGTGTGCTTATGGAAGATCACCTGATCCATATTGAACTTATACAGATCCGTATCCAGAAGTGAAATAACAATGGGTTCCAGTTTCATAATGCAGTTCCTTTCTTAAATGCTGCTGGTATGCAGTTCGTTTTTTGCGGCAAGCACGGCCGCGCGCAGATCGGAGAACCGATCCCACAGCAGGGGGTTGGTGTATTTGCGGTAGGCTTCTTCATCGTTCCGCAAAAAGTATTCCCGCATCTGCGAGGCGGAGATCTCTATGGTTTTGGGGATATACAGCTCCGCCACCCTGAGCCCCGCTACGCTGTCGAACCAATCGATGCGGCGTTCCTCTTTGCCGGAGATCAGCAGATCGGGGCTTCTGCCGAAGCGATCAAGCACGTTTTGCAGCACGTAATCGCCCCATTTGGAGTTGTTGCCCACGCCGATATCCGGCAGCGGAAAGATTTTTACGGAATCCCCGAACACGGTGCGGATGATTTTTTCGCGGGTCTCATACGTAAAGGGGTTTTTGAAGGTGCCGGATTCCTGCGAAGAACCGACGAACAGCCCCACCTGATCGCAAAGGCCGACCGCCTTGCGAACCATATCTTCGTGCCCGGTATGGAAGGTTTGAAACCGCCCAACAAGAATACCGAGCGAAAACAGCTTGTTTTCCGTAAGCGTGCTCCCCTTTCCCGTTTACAGCGTCGGCTTGAAAGAGGGCATCAGCTGCAGCTTGAATTGATTGATGCGGTGAAGGCGGTCGATCTTCTCTTTTTTTGCGGCGTCTTCGATCACGCCCTCGCGGATATAGCGGTCAAGCTCGGCGTAAGTAAAGCCCAGGTTATCCTCGTCCGTTTTGCCGCAGAGACCGTCGGCGGGCGTTTTATCCACCAGCACGGCGGGCAGCCCCAGCAAACGGCCGATCTGCTTCATCTCCTGCACCGTAAGAAAAGAGCAGGGGCTGAAATCGCCTACCGAATCGCCGTAGCGGGTGGAATAGCCCACCCAATCCTCGCTCAGGTTGCAGGTGTTGGCCACGCGGCCGTTGTTGCTCTGGGATACGGCGTAAAGGGTCGCCATGCGGATGCGGGGCGGCAGATTTTCTCTGCTCTGCTTCTGCAGTTCAAAGGGAATGGCGTTGGTAACGCCCTCGACCGCGTCTTTGATGTTTACGATATAATGCCGGATGCCGAGATGCTCCACCAGCAGCTTTGCCATATCGATATCCGCCTGCTCGCCGCAGGGCATCAATACGCCGATCACCCGGTCTTTGCCCAGCGCCTCAACGCACAGGGCTGCCACAATGGAGCTGTCTTTACCACCGGAGATACCCACCACGGCGTTGCAGCCGGGGCCGTTTTCTTCAAAAAATCTGCGGATCCATTCCACACATTCGTTTTTTACTCTTTCTGCGTCAAACATAGCCGTTCTCCCCTTTTATATCACGTCGATCTGGCAGCTGCGCATGGTTGCGAGGGCCGCTTCGTGGGCCGCGGGGGTTACCCCGGCGCAGCAGGCGCTGTCCACAGAGATGGGCGCCTCGGGGAAATGGGCCTTTAACAGGAGCGTGTTGCTTACCACGCAGATATCGGTGCAAAGCCCGATCAGCTCAATGCCGAAATCTTCGCCGCCCGCGTACGCCGCCACAAGGCCGGGCAGATCCACGGAACCGAAGGTCCCCTTTTCCACCGGGGTATAATCTTTGCCCTGCAGCGCTTCCGCAATTTCGGGATGGAGCTGCCAGCCGGGCGTGCCCTTGATGCAGTGGGGCACCGGCAGTTTTCTGCCCTCTGCCGTTTCCATATAGTTCTCGGCGTGGGTATCGTAGGTTACAAAGATCTTGCCCTCAAACCCGCGGATCTTCTCCACGGCGGCGGGCACGATGGCCACGGCCTCGGCGGAACCGAGCGCGCCGTCCACGAAATCGGTTTGCATGTCTACAACAACCAGAATCTTTTTCATTATTCTATCCTCCCGTTCGGTTATTTTCTTCTGTACAGCTTTGCGGGACGGTGCCCCGCCCCCTGGGTATATTCATCGGTCTCTTCCACATAATCGGTGATTTTTCTGCGGAAGTTTGCCGTAAGCACCGAAATATTCATAATGGTTTCCTGCACCTTCTGCAGGGCGGTAAGGGTAAATTTTTCCGGCAGGAAATCGAAGATCACGTCGTAATTCTTCGCATCCTCTCTGAGCGCCGTGAGGGCGGAAGCTATGATACCCGCGTGGTCGAACGCCAGCTCGCCCCGGTCCTCTATTTCAAAAACCGTATGCCCGAAGCGGGAAGCCCTCTCGCGCAGCAGCGCCCGCAGACGGATATCGTCCCGCGTCAGCTCCAGCACGAAAACGCCGTTGTTTTCTTCGGTAAGGGCGATATCGAACCACCCGGCTTCGGCGGCGTCGTCCCCGCCTTTTTCGGTTATGCCGGATTCGCTGATCACGGAGGCGTAGGCGGCGGAGATGATCCAGCCGCGGGGATCGCGCCCCGGCTCGCTGAAAATACCTACCGGCATAATAGACGCGGGAAGCACGTTTGTTTCTTCCCTGATCTCTCGCAGGGCGCAGGCTTCCACCGTTTCGCCGGGCTGAAGGAACCCGCCCGGCAGCGCCCACGCGTCTTTATACGGGTGCTGCCCACGGCGCACCAGCAGAATGGAAAGCCGGTTCAGCGCGTTCTGACGGTAATTGCGCGCGTCTTCGGAGCGGATCATGAACGCGACCACGTCTGTTGTGACCGAGGGACGTTGGTAAGAACCGATATCATACTGCGCCAAAAACTCTTTTTCTGTAGGCATTGGTATTCGCTCCCCTTTCCTCTTTGTTATTTCACTTATGATAATAACACATTAATTCTAACATGTCAAGTATTATTTTCCTTTTTTTCTTTTTTCTCCGGAAAGAGCTCCCGGTAGCAATAGCCGCAGTAAACCGCGTCGTTAACCAGCCGCAGGGTGCGCATATTTACAACCTCGCCGCAGCGGTCGCAGCGCAGCGTGAGCGGGGGGTTTTCCGGTGAAGGTTTTTCAGGCGAAGGTTTTTCCCTCTTTGGGGTTAACGGCGTTGGTTCCGGCGACGCCGGTTTTACCGTAATGCGCGGATCCGAAGTTTTGATCCCCACGGGCGCGGCCGCGGTCGGTTTCGGCGCGGTTTCCGCCGCCTTTTCCGCGGCGGGCTGTTCCGCCGGATCTGCGGGATAAAGGACGCTTTTGACCAGCGCCGCAAGAAACGCAAGAACAGCCGCATACAGCACAAAAGATAAAATGATCTGCAGCGAATCGACGTTGAAATTTCCGGCGACCACACGCGCCGCGCTGAACACGGCGACCGCGACCAGCAGCAGCTGGGGTATTGAGAGCGCCGTAAAGCAATTGCGCCGCTCGGTTTTATGCCGATCGATCTTTCGCTGCCCATCCCCGAGGATCATCAGGATCAACGAGAGCGCCGTAAGCACGGTGATCACCGTAACCGGAACGCCCTCCAACGTTGCCGCCGATCCCGCCAGATGCATCAGAATGCAGCCGAACAGAACAAAGAACAGCAGCCCCGCGGCCATCATGATCAGGCCTCTGTTTTCAGACAGTTTGAATTTACGCCGTTTTTCATCCGGCATAGAGGGTCACCTCTTTCGGTTGGGATATTACGATGTTTTCATATACAGGAAGGAATTGCGGTTTGTCGCTGCCGCAGGCGCGACAGCCGTTCGCCGTTCGCCGTTCGCAAGAATCACAGCTTCCGCGGTAGGGTTCGGCGACGCAACGGTAGATAATATGTAAGACCCCCAAGCTTGTAAGAACGAGGATTTATCTGTATA
>CAMOVW010000254.1 GCA_946627725.1 uncultured Clostridia bacterium | reverse complement strand
TCCGAAGGAACGGATTTCACTGCGAGGCTTCGCCTCGCAAAACTGCAATTTAACCTCTATTGACACCGCCCTCAAAAGCGTTTATAATAGGATAAAAAGGCTTTCGGGCGCTTTTGCGTTCCGGATTCCGGATTGAATGAACGGAGGATATCCCTATGAAAAATATTCCCGATGTAAAACTGGGCATCGTGGCGGTATCGCGCGATTGCTTCCCTATCGGCCTTTCGGTCAAGCGCCGCGAGGCGATCGTTAAGGCCTATCCGGGCGAGATCTACGAGTGCCCCGTTACCGTGGAAAACGAGGTGGACGCCTGCAAGGCGGCCCGGGACGTGACTGCCGCCGGGTGCAACGCGCTGGTGGTATTTTTGGGCAACTTCGGCCCCGAGACCCCCGAGACCCTGATCGCCAAATACTTTGACGGCCCCTGCATGTACGTTGCGGCGGCGGAGGGCGACGGCGACCTGATCAACGGCCGCGGCGACGCGTACTGCGGCATGCTGAACTGCTCTTATAATCTGGGCATGCGCAAGATCACCGCCTTTATCCCCTCTTACCCCGTGGGCACGGCGGAGGATATCGCCGGTATGATCGCCGAATTTGTGCCCGTGGCGCGGGCTGTGATCGGCGTAAAGAACCTGAAGATCATCACCTTCGGCCCCCGCCCTCAGGATTTCTTCGCCTGCAACGCCCCCATCAAGGGTCTGTACGAGCTGGGCGTAGAGATCGAAGAGAACAGTGAGCTGGATCTGCTTGTGGCCTATAAGGCCCACGAAAACGACGAACGCATCCCCGCCGTGTGCGAGGATATGGCCGCCGAGCTGGGTGTGACCGGCAACAATTACCCCGCCCTGCTGCCCCGCATGGCGCAGTTTGAGCTTACGCTTCTTGATTGGGCCGAGCAGCACAAGGGCGCCAGAAAATACGTGGCCTTCGCCGATAAGTGCTGGCCCGCCTTCCCCAAGGAGTTCGGCTTTGAGCCCTGCTACGTCAATTCCCGCCTTGCCTCCCGCGGCATTCCGGTTTCCTGCGAGGTGGATATCTACGGCGCGCTGAGCGAATACATCGGCGCATGCGTTTCCGGCGACGCGGTGACGCTTCTGGATATCAACAACAGCGTGCCCGTAAGCATGTATGAAGAGAGCATCAAGGGCAAGTTCGATTACGTTCTTACCGATACCTTTATGGGCTTCCACTGCGGCAACACCCCCGCGTGTAAGATGTGCGCCGACCGGGCCGTAAAATATCAGCTGATCCAGCACCGCCTGCTGGAGCCGGAAGGAAGCGAGCCCGATTTTACCCGCGGCACGCTGGAGGGCGACATTGCCGCCTCCGATATCACCTTCTTCCGCCTGCAGTGCGACAGCGAAGGGGTACTTCGCAGCTATATCGCAAACGGCGAGGTACTGCCCGTGCGCACCGGCTCCTTCGGCGGCATCGGCGTGTTCGCCATTCATGAGATGGGCCGCTTCTACCGCCACGTGCTGATCGAAAAGCGCTTCCCCCACCACGGCGCCGTGGCCTTCGGCCACTACGGCAAAGCCCTGTACGAAGTGTTCCGCTTTTTGGGCGTGAAGGATATCGGCTGGAATCAGCCCAAAACCCTGCCGTACCCCACAGAGAACCCGTTCTGCTGAATATGAATATAAAGAAAAGGCTTCCTGACGGAGGCCTTTTTTTGTTGCGGGAAGGTCAAAGGATACGGTAATGGGATGGAAGAAGAATCCCGGGATTACATAGACGGCGATCCCCTATTGTAGGGGCGGGCATGACCGCCCCGAAAACTTAACGCAATATCGTTTCGCAGAAATCCAACAGCGGGGGAATATCCTCCTTTGCCGTTTTCCATATCATTTCCATGCTCATGGAACCGTAATTATGCGCAAAAAGATTCCGCATTCCCCGGATCGCGGTCCAGGGAACTTTTTCGGCGGTTTCATTGCGGAAGGAATCGGAAAGCTTCCCGCTGAGTTCGCCTATCTGAAGAAGGCTGAAAGACACTGATTTCTGATAATCTGTATCTTCCGAAAAGATTTTATAGGTGTTTCCGTAACGGGATATCGTTTCGATGATCTCAAAACAGTAATCTCTGATATGTGAGATCCTTTGCAAATCAGGCGACTGCATACAGATTCTTCCTTTCTCTGATCACATTTTCTCTGAACGCGATCTCGCTTTTCCTGTGCGTGGGCTGCTCGAAGGATGAAACCGTGATCAGATCTATTTTTTTACAAAACAGTTGTGCCAATTCTTCATATAACGAGCCGAGCTTAAACAACGTATCCAGATCCGTTCCCGTTGTATCGATCATCAAGTCGATATCGCTGTCTTCAGTTGCGGCGCCTCTCGCATACGAACCGAAAAGAAACACCGCTTTGAGATGATACTTTTCCGCCACCGGAACGATAATCCTTTGAATATCTTCTGTTGAATAAATCATAGGCGCTCCTTTCCTATATCATTTTGTATGTGACGACGGAAAAAAATACAATTTCCGCAGAAAAACAGAATGCCGTATTTGAAAAAATAAAAGTTTAGGAGGTCAAAGGGGCGGTCATGCCCGCCCCTACAGGGTACGGAGAAGGGATGAAAGAAGCGAACGGCGATCATTCCGCCCGCGCATTCAGCGTTTTGATTTCGGTGTGCAGCAGAAAGAAGCCGCCGAAGGCCATCAGGTAGATGAGAAAGGACAGGTGTGTGTTCCATGCCGCCACGGTGATGATGGCGGGGTTGATCTGCCGGCCTGCGATCTCTTCGATCAGCGGAAAGATGATGGCGTTGAGCAGGCGCAGCAGGGTGTAGAGCGTGCCCACCCCGGCAAGGACCAGCGAGAATGCGCGAAGCTGGCGGCTCTGCAGTTTTTTTGAGATATACACGAAATACGCGCACAGGAACACCGGCGCGGACGCGAAGATCAGCACCGTTAAAAAGGGCTTGGAGCTGAGAAACGAGGGCGCTTTGGCAAAGATCAGCTGCAGCCCGGTTACGATCAGCGTTGCCATGGGCAGCGCAAACAAGACGACCGTGACGGGGGTGCTCCATACATGGGGCTGAAACAGCGCAGAGGTGCGCCGCACCAGATGCAGGCACAGGCACAGCGCGGCGATCACGATCACCGTGTTCAGCGATTCAAGCCCCGCGCCGGAGGCCGTGCCGAAATACCGGCTTGCCAGCAGCAGCACCGATACGGCCACGCCGAACACGGCGGGGGAGGTTTTGATTTTTTGATTGTCAGCCATTTTTCCGTTCCGCCGATCAGTAGGCGATCTTCAGGGTTTTGATCTCAAAGGGGCGCAGGGTGAGGGGAAGCGTCTTTTCCGTGCCGAGGCTTGTTTTTACCTCCTCCAGCATGTTGGTTTCAAAGCATTCCTTCGCCTGCGCGGGCAGGGTGAGAAGGGTATCGGTATAGGAGCCCTCCGCCTCGTACAGGCGCACGATATAGGCGTTTTCGGCGTCCTCGCAGGGCTTTACGCTCTCCACGATCACGTTTGCCGCCGCAACGCCCACGGGGGCGGTCACGGTAAGGTTCCCCTCCGCCGCAAGGGCGGGGATATTAAGCGTATAGGCGGGGCGGATCACGTTTTCGGCGCAGAAGCCGCCCGTATGGGGCAGGAAAGAATAGACGCAGGCGGGGATCCCGTCGTGGTCGCCCTTGTAATCGGGATGGGTGCCGCCCTTGTGCAGCGAGAGCTGCAGGCTGCCGCCCTCAACGGAGATGCCGTATTTGCAGTCGTTGAGCACCGATACGCCGTACTGCGGCTCGGAAAGATCGGTATATTTGTGGTTCACCACCTCAAACTTGGCCTGCTCTATGCTGTTGTTGCGGGTGGTGGGGCGCTTCACGCAGCCGAACTGGATCTCGTGGCGGGCGAAGTCGTCGTAAACGGAGGTATCGAAGCAGGTTTTCAGGAAACGGTGATCGTCCTGCCAATCCATGCGGGTATCAAAGCGCACCTCGGGGGAGGAGGCAAAGAAGAGCACGTCCTGCGTAACGGTGGATTTTTCGCTGATGCGGTAAACGCTGCGCACGATATACGCCACACTGCCGGCGCTGATCGCCTCTCTGCTTACAAGATTCGATACGGGGCGGAACTTGGCAAGGTAATCCGCGTCCAGATCCCAGTTATCCCAGGAATCCGGCAGATCTTCCGCCATAATAAAGGTATTGAAGGGGCGGCCGTTTACCAGCTCGCGCCCGTTGCGGCGGTCCGTAAAGGAGCAGATCGTGCCGTTTTCGGCAAAGCGAATTTTTGCGAAGGGGGTTTCAATGGTATCGTCCCCGGCGGTGAAGGCGCTCTCTTCGGCGGGCGCGCCGGGAACCATATGCAGCGTAACGCTTGCAAAGGCAGGTACCGTAACGCCGGAGATCAGCAGCTTCTCTGCGCCGTCAAGGTCCGTATACAGCTGCTGGGGGTAATCGCCCGCGGCGATCATACCCTTATAATCGAGGAACACCACGTCCGTGCGGTCGAAGGAAAGGGTGTTTACCAAAGTGACGCTGTCGGCTGCGCCGTCGCCGGTGAGCAGGGCCGCGGTTTGCGCCTTCGCGTTTTTGATCAGGGCGGCGGTTTCGGCGCGGGATTCCTCATGGGCGCGGGGGATGCAGGTGCCGGGAAGCACGTCGTGGAACTGGTTCTTCAAAAGATCCGCGTACAGGGGGGCGATGTTTTCTTCGCTTGCGGCCTCGCCCCTGGCGGCGGCGTTTACCACGGTCATGAATTCCAGATCCCGCAGCGCCAGCTCTGATTTGCGGTTGTTGCGCTTGATGGTGTGCTGGTTGGTCAGCGTGCCCCGGTGCAGCTCCAGATACAATTCGCCCCGGTAGGTGTTGGGGTTCTTTACTTCGCTCTCCAGCTGCCGCATGAAGTCGCCCACCAGCATGTATTCGGTTTTGGGGCAGCCCGCCAGATCCTTTACTCTGCGGGCGTATTCCAGCTCTTCAAACTGGGGGCCGCCGCCCCCGTCGCCGAAGCCGAAGGCCAGCAGACGCCTGTCCGCCACGCTCTTCTGTTTTACGCCGGCCATGCGGTCGATAATCTCCGCCGGGGCGGGGAA
>CAMOVW010000253.1 GCA_946627725.1 uncultured Clostridia bacterium | reverse complement strand
ATCGCCGATGGGTACCCATAAACAAAATGCGAGCTTGCCGGACAACCTGCGGTATCGTCTCAGCAAGCATCGCCGTTTGATATCATCGGCGCTTGTCAGGGACTCCGTCCCTAATACCCTGTAAAGGATAAAGAATATGAAAAACGAATTATTGAGAATCTACGCAGCCACTGCCCTTGATTCTATTTTAACAGCAGACGATGTTTCTTATGCGAACCTGAACCGATCCGCGCTTTGTTTTCGGATCCAGGAACAGCATATCGAAATTGAAAAAGAGATTTCATTTGGACTTGTAGACAAGTGGAACGAAATCAAAGATTATGAATGCGCAAGTGTTTTTCGTAAGGTTTGGCTGCGCATCATTCAGACTTTTCGCAACACAACCGGCAGCGCCGGATTTCCGATGCATGTGCTTGAATCCATCGTTGACACCATGTTACCAGATATCGTTGCTTTTTTCGAAACAGATGAAGGAAAACGTGAGTTTGAAGAATGGAAAGAAGAACGCCGTCGCGCGGAAATCGTGCGCCATTACGACGCTTTGATTGATGAAAACAACGATCCAGTTCAAGATCCTACGCCGCTCAAAAAGCACATGGACGGTTGGGATGGTGATACCTTTATCGAGGAACTTGAGCTTTCAAAAAGAAAAACCGTTCTTGAGATCGGCGTTGGCACCGGGCGGCTCGCAATCAAAACCGCGCCGCAAAGCTATGCGTTTTTCGGAATTGATCTCTCTCCGAAAACGATTGAACGGGCCAAAGAAAACCTTGCCGGAATAGAAGACGTCAATCTGATCTGCGGCGATTTCCTGACCTATGAATTTGACCGATCCTTTGACATTATCTATTCTTCACTGACCTTTATGCACATCAAAGAAAAACAAGCCGTCATTGAAAAAGCAGCTCGTTTACTTAACGAATACGGACGGTTTGTTTTGTCAATCGAAAAAAGTCAGGCGACACTATTGGAATATGGGAAACGAAAAATAGAAATCTATCCAGACAACCCAGATGGAATCTTGAAATATATGGAAGCTGCCGGACTAACGAAGAATGAACAGAAAGAAACGGAGTTTGCGTATATCCTGAGCGGAGAGAAATAAAACTGTCTCGAAACATACAGAAATCAAATTATTATGAGTATAAGCAAGCTACTCAAAATAATGATAATGCTTTTCAAGCTCTCTTTTTCTTTCTTTCCAATCAGGCATAAACATGCTGAGATATTGATAGAATTTATGTGAATGATCGGGCTGCAAGAAGTGAACGAACTCATGCGTGACCACGTATTCAATGCAAGATAACGGCGCTTCTAACAATGCAATATTGAACGTAAGAATTTTTCTTTTTGGTTGACAACTTCCCCAACGGGAAATCATATTTCTTACTCTTATTTCAGGAAACTCCACTCCATACTTTTGAAATTTTGGATATACGGCTTCACATACATTTTGAATACAATCCAAACATTGTTTTTTTAACCATTTATCCATCGTACGCTGCTTCAATTCACGGTTATTAAACTCTTTTACAGTCAGCGTGATGAAAACACCATCTGAGAAAACAATATTTCTATTTCCTTCTATGACTCTCAAACGCAGGTCATGCCCAAGGATACGAAACGATTCGCCGTCTACATACAATTTAGGCTTAGGAGTGTACTTCGCCATTTCTGCATAACGATCTAACGCTTTTAGAATATAATCAGACTTGTTTTGCAGAAAATCCTGTATGTTTTTTTCTGATACTGTATGATTCGCAGAAACATAAACGCTTTGATCTGCTTTTATGCGCAGATTCAGGTTTTTAACATTCTTTCTCTCAAGGTCATATTCTATCACTCTGCCGTTCAGTTCAATCATTCTTTTCATTTGAATCTCCTGAGCGCAACGGTGATAACGTTTTCTATGATCTTGTCGATTGTATCAAAGTCAATTTTGAACCCGCGTGTTTTTTCCAACTCGTAGAAATAATCATCAATGTCTTGCGCGATTTTGTTATGAATATCCTTATTCGTTTGCCAATCGACCGTATCGTGTTTTTCTATGATTTTTGTTACCTCGAGCGAAATATCTGATACCGTTTCAACATTGGAACCAATATCAATCACATCGTCCAGAATAGCAGCGATTACTCCATAGAATGCCTGTGCATGCAGATTTCCTTTGATTTTCTCGGGATAAACAATGTTCGTCGTGCCCTTGCGATAATCGGCAAGGATCGATTTCATCTTGTCAAGGTATTCAGCTTCTGAAATAACTCGATTTTTATAGTCTTCCAACGCGGTTTTGATCCGTTTTGAAAAGCTGTCATAATAAGCTGGGTTTTCATCTCGGTTTGTTTTTATGCTTTTCGTAATATGAGACAAGATCGCATCGGCTTTAGACCGCAAGGAACCAAGCTCCTGCAGTTCCTTTTCAAACTCGTCTTCGTTCAGAATATCCACTGGGTTGGTCAATTGCTTGAGCCCGACAACAGATAAATGCGCGTCAAGAAGATTTTGCATCTGTGCTTCATATTCGCGGTTATCTATTGTATCCGCATAACGAATCTTTACGCTTCTGCGCACTTTGGAATAGAAGATAAACGCCGATTGATACTTCCCAAGTTCTGTTTTTTCGAATGCCGCATATGCTTTTTCGGAATTCATCACCATGTTCAGGGCTCGACCAAATACACATAAAGCGTCATAGAATTTTCCGCGGATCTCATTGTCCGCAAGAAACACTTCGATTTCTTCTGTATCCTTTGAGTTCCTGATCGGTTTGAAAACGTCGCACAGATGCGAATATGCCTCACGCAGACGACTGACGTAAACCATCACGTCTACAACAGTTCCCTTGATATCTTCCGAATCAAATTCTTCAAGCCCGGATCCGCTGTACATTTCCATCGCTGAATCCAGTTTTGCAATCAATCCTCGGTAGTCGACGATCAATCCAAAATCCTTGCCTTCACAGAGACGGTTGGTACGAGCGATCGCCTGTAAAAGGCCGTGATCTTTCAGTTCTTTGTCGATGTATAATACCTGTGTAAGGGGAGCGTCAAAACCCGTGAGCAGTTTGCTGCACACGATCATGATGTCGATTTCGCCGTCGATGAATTTGTTTTTCAGTGTGTCTTCGTAATCGTCGGCGTTGCCGTATTGCTGCATCATTTTGTTCCAGAACGTAACCACCATATCGTCGGTGCTTTCGTCGACCTCATCCACGCCTTCTCTCATGTCCGGAGCGGAAATAACGACGGCGGTGGTCAGATCGCCGAACTGTTCAAAACACTTTTGATAGCGAACAGCGTCCTTCTTGAAATTACAAGCGAGCATCGCTTTAAATCCGGTGTTCTTGTAACCTTCCAGAAAATGCTGATTGATATCAAGTGCAATTCTCTTGATTCTTGCATCGGTAGAGCCGAGTTTTTTCATCGTACTCCACTTGTCGCGCAGGTCGGCTTTCTGTGCATCGCTCAGCTTTTTGGTTACCTGGCTGAACCACAGATCGATGTTTTCCTCGTCTACGTTCTGCTCCACGAATCGTCCCTCATAAATCAGAGGAACAATGGCTTTATCTTCTACACCGTCTTTAATGGTATACTTATGAATCAGTTTACCGAAACGCGCAAGCGTGCTTTTTTCGTTCTTCATCAGCGGGGTGCCGGTAAAGCCGATATAGCAGGCATTGGGGAATACGGTACGCATCTTGGCGGCAAGCGAACCGTAGTTGGTCCGATGGCTTTCATCCACCAGCACAAAAATATCCCGGGAGTTATTTTTCAGCCCGCAGCTTTCAACCGTGTTGAACTTGTTGATGATAGAGGTGATTATATCGAATTTGCCGCTGTTGATAAGCTCGATTAAATGTTTGCCGCTTGTTGCTCTTGCGGGAGCCAACCGGGTGTGAGAAAAGGTTTTGGCAATTTGCTTGTCCAATTCTTTCCGGTCGGTGACGATCACTACACGCGGATTCAGACTGCTCATGGTCTCCAAAATATATTTAGAAATCATAACCATGGTCAGAGATTTTCCGCTGCCTTGCGTATGCCAGATCACACCGCTCTGACGGTTACCTGCGGCGTCGTTTGTGTTGATCGTCTTAATGATTTCCTCCACAGCGAAGAACTGCTGATAGCGGGCGATTTTTTTGACGTTGGCGTCATAAAGCACAAAATACTTGGTCAGTTTCATCAGCCGTTCGGTAGAGAGCAGGGAGACGATATTTCTGTCCTGCACGGTGGGCTCCCGACCGACAACGAGCTGATCGATCAGTTTATCCTGCCAGTCCGTATCCTGTTCGCGCCAGATGCACCAGAAGTTCTTCCCCGTGCCGCAGGTGCCGTATTTCACGGCGTTCTTGTTGGTCGCCATGACGATCTGCGCATATTTGAAAAGCTGTGGAATATAATCCCTCCCTTGGTTGCGGATCATCTGTTCAATTGCCTGATCCTCACTGATCGTAGGCGCCTTGCACTCGATTACCGCAAAGGGAATGCCGTTGACAAACAGCACAATGTCGGGACGAGCATTTTTCTGCTTGTCCCAACTGTCGCAGGAGAACTCCTCGGCCACATGGAAAACGTTGTTGCCGGGATTCTCCCAATCGATATATTTCAGATTAAAGCTTTTTGACGATCCGTCCGCCAGCTTTTCAAGGTAGCTCTTGCCGAGCATCAGCGAATCATAGATCTTTTCACTTGTGCGGACCAGCCCTTCGGTCAGCGGTTCGTCCAGATCGGAAATCGCTTTCTCAATGTTGTCTGCCGAGAATTTGTATCGTATCCCGTCGAATTCAAACTCATTGATCTTTGCAAGTTGACGGCGCAAAATATCCTTCAAGAGAACATGATAAAGTATCCCGCGCTGGGCCATGCAGTCTTCCGGGGATATGTATTGATATCCCAACTTACAAAGCAGTTCAATCGCCGGATATTTGCTGATATTATCCTCTAAATAGAGGTCGGATTGAGATTTGTAGCTCATGTTAATTCCTCAATTTATCCGTTTTTACATTAAGCTTACTTCACCGTACAGATCGCTTTTTTTGTGTTTTAATTCTACTCC
>CAMOVW010000252.1 GCA_946627725.1 uncultured Clostridia bacterium | reverse complement strand
ATATATGATACATAGAACCGTCCCACGTTCGCCGGATGGTTTGCAGCGAACCGGGATTTCCCCTGTTATTACAATGAAAATGGGGGGCTGGTTCGTGATACAGGGGACGGTTCTGCGTATCAACGGGAAGTTTATTCCGCAAACGTTTGCATATTGGATGATACGCAAAACCGTCCCCTGTATCAATGCGGCCGCGTCGGTTGAAACAGCTCGCTAAACTGCAATTTGTAAGTATCAGTGTTGTTTTTTGCGATATGCGGCTGCGCCGCGCGATAGAATTTGGCGATATATGAAGCTGCGCTTCATGCGATATGATATGGATCCTTACCATATCACGTGCCGCAGGCACATATCGCGTTTTTGCACATCTCGCCTTCAGCGAGGATGCAAAAACATATCGCGTCCTTGGACATATCGCGGATCCGTCAGGATCCATATCGCTGTCGCGCCTCCGGCGCGACAAACTTTCCCTCGCTTATATCACATAGTCGTTCCCGTCCTGCGGGGTGGTGAGGTCGGCAAGGGATACGGAATCAAAAAATTCGTTGGTCAGCTTGTTGAATCTCTGCCACATGGGCAGGGTGGAACAGCGTGACGCCCGCTCGCAGCCGCCGGCGCCGGTTTCAAGGCACTGCACCGGGGCAAGGGTGCCCTCGGTAAGGCGCAGTATTTCGCCGATCTTATAATCCTCGGGGGCGCGGTTCAGGCGGTAGCCGCCGCCCTTGCCGTGGAGCCCGTCCACCATTTTGGCCTTGGTGAGCACCGGCATGATCTTTTCAATATATTTCAGCGAGATCTCCTGCCGGTCCGCGATATCCTTCATCGGGATATAACTGCCGTTGGAGTGCTCCGCCAGATCCGCCAGCACCCGCAGTACATAACGTCCTCTTGTTGAAATCATCATAACTGAATCTCCCCTTCACATGCTCTGCTTTGTTTCATCGTTCATCCTACGATCGTACCGCCGCCCAGCACGGTATCGCCGATATACAGCACCGCCGCCTGGCCTTTGGTGACCGCCCGCTGCGGCGTATCGAATTTTATTACAAGGGTATCTTCATCCGTCTGCACCGCGGTGGCGGGGGCGGGGGTATGGCGGTAGCGGATCTTGGCCTCCACCCGGATCGGGTCGGGGATGGAATCCACCGCCGAAAGGTTCAGGTCCTTCACCGTTACGGTATCGGTAAACAGCCCCTCGCCGTGGGTCAGGGTGACGGTGTTGGCGGCGGGGTCGATTTTTGTAACAAACAGCGGCGCGCTGCTGGCAATGCCCAGCCCCTTGCGCTGGCCGATGGTATAGTGGATCACGCCCTTGTGCCGGCCCAGCACGTTGCCGTTTTCATCGATGAAATTGCCGGGCTTTGCCTTGCGGCCCGAAAACCTCTCGATCACCGCGGCGTAATCGCCGTTGGGCACAAAGCAGATATCCTGGCTATCCGGCTTATGAGAATTGATAAAGCCGTTTTGCCCGGCGATGGCCCGCGTTTCGGCCTTTGAAAGCCCGCCCAGCGGAAACAGCGTATGTTCCAGCTGTAAAGGCGTAAGGTTATACAGCACGTAGCTCTGGTCCTTTGCGGGGTCCAGCGCCTTTTTCAGCACGTACCGGCCGTTTTCCTTTTCGATGCGGGCGTAGTGCCCGGTAACGATATGGCTGCAGCCCAATATCCGCGCCCGCTCGTAGAGCTTTTCAAACTTCATATAGCGGTTGCAGTCGATGCAGGGGTTGGGTGTGGCGCCCGCAAAATAGGAATCCACAAATTTTTTTATGATCTTTTCGGAAAAATCCTCCGAAAAGTTGAACACGTAATGGGGCATGCCCAGGGCGAGGCATACGCTTTTGGCGTCCTGTACGTCGTCCAGCGAGCAGCAGGTGCTCTCCCCTTCGCCCACGGCTTCGTTATGGAACAGCCGCATGGTGCAGCCCACGCATTCGTAGCCCGCCTGCTTTGTGAGCAGCGCCGCCACGCTGGAATCCACGCCCCCGCTCATGGCGATCAGGGCTTTTTTATTCTGTTCACACATCGCAGTGCTCGCAATCGTGCGTCTCCGCAAACAGGGCGGGGTCGTAGGCGATACCGTGCTTATCGTAATAATCCTTCAGCGCCGCCTTGATCACCTCTTCCGCCAGCACGGAGCAGTGGATCTTATGTGCGGGGAGGCCGTCCAGCGCTTCCACCACGGCGCGGTTGGTGAGCTCCAGCGCCCGTTCCACCGGCTGGCCCTTGATGAGCTCGGTAGCCATGGAGGCGCTTGCGATGGCGCTGCCGCAGCCGAAGGTTTCAAACTTGATATCGGTGATGATATCGTTTTCCACTTTGATATAAAACTTCATGATATCGCCGCATCTGGCGTTGCCCACTTCGCCGACGCCGTCCGCATCCTCGATCACGCCCACGTTGCGGGGGTTGCGGAAATGATCCATCACTTTTTCGCTGTATAATGCCATTTTTCTTACCTCACTTTGTAATAAACTGCTGTTTGCCGCTCTTCAGATCGCGCCATACCGGGCTCATGCTCCGCAGCAGGGCTACCGTATCCTTTACGGCCTCTATGATATAGGCCGCCTGTTCTTCGGTGGCGGTTTCGTCGATGCTCAGGCGCAGGGAGCCGTGGGCGATCTCGTGAGGGCGGCCGATGGCCAGCAGCACGTGGCTGGGCTCCAGCGAACCGCTGGTGCAGGCGGAACCGGAGGAAGCGGCAATGCCCTTGTCGTCCAGCAGCAGCAGAATGGATTCGCCCTCTATGCCCTCAAAGCAGAAATTCACGTTGCCGGGCAGGCGGCGTTCCCGATCACCGTTGAGCACGCAGTGCTCGATTTCGGAAAGCCCCTCGATCAGTTGATCCCGTACGCGGCGCTCTTTGGCGGCGTTCTCATCCAGATGCGCCGCGGCCTCTTCCAGCGCGGCGGCCATGCCCACAATGGCGGGCAGATTTTCGGTACCGGCGCGTTTGCCCCGTTCCTGCGCACCGCCCTCGATAATGGAACTCAGCAGTATGCCCCGGCGGGCGTACAGCGCGCCCACGCCCTTGGGGCCGTGGAACTTGTGGCCGGAGATGCTGAGCATATCCACGTTCATATCCTTTACGTCAATATGCAGGTGCCCCGCGGCCTGAACCGCGTCCGTATGGAACAGCACCTTTTTTTCGCGGCACACCGCGCCGATCTCTTTGATGGGCTGCACGGTGCCGATCTCGTTATTGGCGAACATCACGGTAACGAGGCAGGTATCTTCCCGTATGGCGGCGGCCACCTCTTCGGGGGTGACAATGCCGTTTTCGTGTACGTCCAGCAGGGTGACCTCATAGCCCTGTTTTTCCAGCTTGCGCAGGGTGTGCAGTACCGCGTGGTGCTCGAAGGCGGTGGAAACGATATGCTTTTTGCCCTTTTTGGCGCCGATATCGGCCGCCGTAACAATGGCCTGGTTATCCGCCTCGCTGCCGCCGGAGGTGAAGATGATCTCTTTGGCGTCGGCGTTCAGAACCTTCGCCACCGTTTCGCGGGCGGCGATAAGCGCCTCGTTCGCCCGCTGCCCCACCGAGTGCAGCGAAGAGGGGTTGCCGTAGTTCCCCCTGAAAAACGGCAGCATTGCGTTCAGCGCCGTTTCGCTCACCGCCGTGGTGGCGGCGTTATCCGCGTAAATATAATCCATAGTGTGCTCCTTTATTTCAATGAAAGATAGAACTTATTTACCCTCCAATCTGGTAGGTAAATAGATAATAGCACCCTTTTACGCGTTTGTCAACAGAAAAAACAAATTATTTTCTGAACAGCTTAAACAGCTTCTTGAACACAGCCATCAGGGCGGCGAGGGTGGCCTGAAAGCGCTCGCGGAGGATTTCAAAAAAGCTCTTGTGCTCTTCGGTATTGCCGGGCTGATCGGGCTGGGGCGGGATCGGCTCGTCCACAAAATGGATCGCCAGCTGTTCGGTATAGGCGGCGGAATCGGCCTTCAGGTTCTCCGGCAGCAGGTCTGTGCAGGTGAGGCTGAGGATCAGGTTCCGGTCCGGGTGGTCGCCGAGGGCTGAGAGCACCGCGTTGAAGCTCGTGTACCCCAGCGGCTTTATGCGCAGATCCGACAGTACCGTGCCGGAGGGGACGCGAAAATGGTTTTCATCTATGATCTTGCCGTTTTTCAGAATATCGTATTCGGTTTGGGCTGCCCCGTCCGCGCCCAGCAGGCGAAGGGAACCGAAGTTCAGGGCGCTCACCGTGCGGTCCGTACAGAAAACGTAGGCGGTGTTCAGAATATCGTAAACCGTGTAATCCTGCGCGCTGTCGATGCCTATAACGCCGGATGTGTACGTATAGCGCAGCACCGGTTTCGCGCAATTATTTACAACGGTATCGGCGGGGGAGAATACCCGATCCAGCTTGCCGCAGCCGGAGAACAGAGCGCCGTCCACCTCCGTTACGCCCTCTTTGATATACACGGCGTCAAAACTGTTTTCGCAGGTTTCCCACGGGGCGGCGGTTTCATGGTTGAGCGCTCCGGCGCCGCAGAGCATCAGCGTTTCGTCGGTCACATACCAGTACAGATCCGCGCCGCACACGCCGTAAAGCGTGCAGGTAACGGGGGCACGGCAGATATCGCAGAAGCCGTCGCCGGCAGCATCCGTATGGCCGGTAAGGGCGATCTCGCGGCGGGCGGTAAGCACTTCGCCGCACACCGCGCACACGGTTTCTTCCGTACTGCCCTTCGCAAGGCAGGTGGCGGGCACAGCGGGGGTCCCCACGGCAGGCGTGTGCCCGGCGGCGGGGATCGTTTCGCCGTAAGTAAGGGTAACGCCGCAGATGGCGCACACCGTATCGCCGGAATAGCCGGGTTCGGTGCAGGCGGCGGCTTTCTCGTTTACAAAGTTTGTTTCACCGTGGGTGCAGATATACGCGCCGCAATCGTCGCAGTAGCCGTTGCGGTCCGTATCCGCATGGGGGAGCATGGCAAGCTTTTCCGGCACAGAGGAGAGGATCTCGCTGCAGCGGGCGCAGCGCACCACGGTATTATAGCTGCCCTCGGCGGTGCAGGTGGCCCCGATCACGTCCTCGCGGGCGGCCTCGGCGGGCGTATGCCCCAGCG
>CAMOVW010000251.1 GCA_946627725.1 uncultured Clostridia bacterium | reverse complement strand
TAGGCTTTATATCTGCTCCACCAGTTTCCGAGGGCAAAACGCGGGATCAGGGGAGGGAAGCCGGTCAGCCTGAAGTAATCACGCAGCGCTTGTTCGTAGCGATAACCGTATGCGAAAAAGTATTGGTCCGTACCCTTGCACTTCCGAGGCGTTATTTCCCCGTCATCACGGATGATCAAAGATGAACTGTCGTCAAGAATTGCTACGCCGTTTCTTGAAAGGATCCCGGCGGACAGTTTCGTTTTTCCGTTCGTTCCGTCAAGCGTACGACAGGTACCGTTCAGGTTGCCATGTTCAAAATCAGAAACTTTTCTACCGTCTTCCAGCAAAACATACATCATTTTTTTTGAATGGAAATCAAAACGGAACGTGCATTTTGCAGTTTTAATCAGAATCGTGGTGGTGTCGTACGGCTCTATCTGAAAGGAAGGGGAATCGAAATCTCTGTTTACGACGCACTGCGTTGGGGCATTACAGAATACGCTGCCGGTTTGCACTTCAACACGAAGCAGATAATCGGTAATCGCTGAAAACCTGACGCCGTTTTTTTGATAAATATGATTATTTTTCTTTTTTGAATCAGACGTGCGGTTGCTTTGAGAGGTCTTATCCTGCATTTATATCAACTCCATTTGATTTAATCATAATTGTTTTTATATCTTTTGTCAAATATTTTTTGTAAAACGCTTGTATCGTTTTTTTTATTATGATAAAATATTAAAAGCTGTTTTCAAATTTCTTCCTTAGTTTTTTTATACATTTTGTTTCTATTCTGCTCACATATGACCTTGAGATCCCGAATATGTCTGCAATTTCACTTTGCGTAAGCGGGTTTTTTCCATCCAGTCCGTATCTCATAATCAGTATTTTTTTCTCTCTGTTATCTTCCATATCCGCAAGATACCGATGCAGTTTTTTTATATTGTTTTTGGTATTTATCTCGTCCAAAACAGTGTCGTCCACAAAAATGATATCCATCAATGTCAGCGGATTGCCGTCTCCATCCTTTTCGATCGGCTCTTCAAAAGAAACATCCAAAGATGTTTTCTTTTTATTTCTGAAAAACATAAGTATCTCGTTATCAATGCATCTTGCCGCATAAGTTGCAAGTTTCACACCTTTACTGTCGTCAAAAGAGAGAATCGCTTTGATCAGCCCCAATGTGCCTACGGAGAGCAATTCCTCTTGTTCAACATTCGCGGAGTAATATTTTTTTATTACATGCGCAACCAATCTGAGATTCCTTTCGATCAGAATATCTTTTGCCTTCTTATCCCCGTTTCGCATCTTTTCTATATACAGTTTTTCTTCCTCTTTTGTCAACGGCTCCGGAAAAACAAGTCTGTCTTCCAGATGCAGTGCGATCATAATAATACTATCCAGCAGATGTTTCAGCATTAAGAGCTCCTCCGAATCTTTTCTCTTTTATACTATGCCGCCTTCTTGACTGTTGTGTATGTACAGCCCGAAATAATAGAGGTGTTTTTATGATGAGGTCAAATATGAAACACATGAATATCCATCCGGTTGTGTGCGCGGAGGGTAATTACTATATGATTTGTATCCCTGTTTCTAAAAAGGCTCTTATGAGTGTTTTTGTAAACGGTGAAGAATATACAAATGACAAATGCGGCGTCAAAATCAGCAACTGCTACGTTCAAAAATTTGAAATTCCAAAAAAAACGCTGGATCTTGCGAAAGCATATACCGTTACCTACGAAATAATATATCGGGAGGCGTATTGCTCAAAGAAAGAACCTCCCGTTTCCCTTACGTTCTCTTTTTGCCCAATCGAAAAAAGGGATGATATACATATTTATCATCTTTCCGACGTCCACGGCAGGGAAGCTGCCGCGATCAGAACAGGCGGTTTTTTTTCGGAAAAGCTCGATTTGCTGGTGCTGAACGGAGATATCTCATCCAGTACTCAAACGGCAGGCGAATCACTTCTCCCTTTGAAAATCGCTTATGCGATTACACATGGGGAAAAACCCTGTATCATTACAAGAGGGAATCATGACTTGCGCGGTAAATATGCAGAACGCATAGGCGAGTTTTACCCGCTTTGTAACGACAAATTTTATTATACAGTCAAGCTCGGGCCGCTATGGTGTCTGATCCTTGATTGCGGAGAAGATAAAAACGACGATCACAGAGAATACGCGGGAACGATTGCTTTTCATAAATACAGGCAAATGGAAACCGAATTTATCAAAAATGTAATAAAAAACTCAGAAAGAGAATATCAGGCGAAAGACGTTATTTTTAAGTGTGTTATCTCTCATATCCCTTTTATGCATACTGATTATGATCCCGCAAAGGGGATCCACGAATTTGATATTGAGATCGATACGTATACAAAATGGGTGCAGATGCTTAATAATGAGATCAAACCTCATTTCGGGTTGTTCGGTCACGTACATCAGGTCGGCGTCCTGGAAGGAGCGGGGAAGTATAACAACAAGGGCTTTGCTGCGCCGATCATTCTCGGCGGGAAACCTGAAAACAATACCGTTTACGGATGCGCTGTTACATTAAAAGAAAAAACTGCTGAGATTCTTTTTACCGACGAAACACATTGCGTTGTTTCTTCAAGAATCATCAGTTTATAAACTTAGCCGGAGGTAAAGTATGAAAAAGTTTATTTGTGTTGTTCTGAGCATTATGCTCCTTTTGTCTGTTTTTGCGCCGGCAGCATACGCTGCCGCGGCAGATCCTGTATATCCGACGATCATCGTTGCCGGTTATTCTTCTTCAAATCTGTACGAGAACAACAATAAGGTGTGGAAGCTGGATATGAACGGTATTCTGAATACCGTCCTTGGTAAAATTGCGCAAATCGGTCGCGGTCTCGGAGAGCTTGCGCTGCAGCGGCCCGATTATCTGACAGATCTTGTGGGAAAAGAAATTTTGAACCTCGCAGGGAAACTTGCATTTAATCCGGATGGTACCAGCGTTTATGATTTACATACCTATTATCAGGATGCGGAACACACACAGTTTTCCTATCTATATGCTAACGGAGAAGAATCTCAGGTTCATGAGGCCGTTATCATGGCTGATATCGCTGCACAGTACGGAAGCAACGGAAACGATTATATATTCAGTTACCAACAGGATTTCAGAATGTCTATGGTAGATTGCGCTGCGAATCTGGATAAATACGTGGATTCCGTGCTTGAATTTACCGGTGCGGACAAGGTAAATATTTTTGCCGTAAGCCACGGCGGACAGACGGTAGCCGCTTATCTTGCAATGTACGGCCTTGAAAAAAACGTGGTAAACAATGCCGTGCTCACGGTCCCGGCGATCGGCGGCGCGGCGCTTGCGTATGACGTAATGAGTGAACAGGTTGCCCTTGACGAAGAAACGCTGCTGTATTTTATTGAAAACGGGCAAATGTTGGAAGCGGATATAAACTGGTTGGTGCGCGCCCATCAGTTCGGAATTCTGGATAAGGTTTGCAACGGTCTGGTGCATCGGTATGTAAAACAGATTTTGGGTTACTGGGGCAGCATGTGGGATTTTATTCCGCTTGATTATTACGATGAACTGAAAAGCGAACTGCTTGATCCGGCGCAAAGCGCCGCTCTTATAGAAAAAAGCGATTACTTCCATTATAATATCCTTGCCAATATGACGGAAATATTGAACAACTGCGTAACGGCCGGTATGAATATCTATATTGTTGCCGGGGCCGGGATGCCGAGCGTTACAGGCCTGCAGGAACAATCCGACGCTATTATAACCGTAAACGCCGCCACCGGCGCAAAAACCGCTCCTTATGGGCTGCGATTCAATGATGGCTATATTCAGCAGAACTCTGTATGCGCAGACGTTTCACATAACCATCTTTCGCCCGATATGACCATTGACGCATCGTGTGCATATCTGCCTGAATACACATGGATTGTTAACGGAATGTATCATGGCATGACATGGAAAGACGAGTATTCCGTTGATTTATGTAAAACACTTCTTTTCTCAAACAGCCGTGTTGACGTTCATACGTATAAGCAATTTCCGCAATTCAAATACAGTTCAAACCGGAATTATTCCGTTACCGCAACGCTGGATCAATCCCCCCAAGGGTACTGGACTTCTGCAGACACGGCTCTTGTTGTTACAAATCTTTCTCATAAATATAAAATGAGAATCACATCGATAACCGTTGAAGGCGTTGACGCAAGATTTGATGTGAAAAAACCTGTGTTTCTTGATCCGCAAGCATCCTGCACATTTGAAATGAGTGGCTCGATTCCGAGTGGAAGTTTAACAACGGCAGATATTACCGTGAATTATTCCCTGATCGGGAGTATCACTCCGCTTGGAAGCAGAACGCTTGTGTTCACAAGACTTAACGGCGCGCCGATTACGGCGTACGACAGTGCAAATCCATACACTGCGGCATATCGTGAAACCGCATTTGAAAAAGGCGTATCCGATTCCGCGCAAACATTCCTGCGCCGCACAGGTGTTTTTGACTTCCTGAAGATGATCGTTAATTCACTGCTTACCATCATGCGTATCTTTCGCATAAAATAAATCTGTAAAAGGAGAATAAGGTGATATGAGAGAAAGCTCAAAATCGGCTCTTTGCGGTATTATTGCGGCACTCTCTGTCAGCGTTATGCTGCTCACCTATATTTCTCCTTTTCTTGTTTACGCATTGCCTGTTTTTGCCGGCATGTTCCTGATTGTGATTTTGGATGAAGTGGGAGGAAAGTGGGCTTTCGGCACCTATACAGCCGTGAGTATATTATCCTTTTTCTTGCTTGCGGATAAAGAAGCTGCGGTATTTTATTTCATGCTTTTCGGGTACTATCCGATTCTGAGCGCCTTCCTTTCCCGCAAGCTAAAGAACAGAATCATTCAATTATTGATTAAAATCATTGTTTTTACAATATCCTTGGGCGCATCTGTTGCAGTGAGCAGTTTTGTATTCAACGTTGATTACAGCGAGTTTTCCGAAAAAGGAAAACCATATCTGATTCTTGTTATCATATTGATGTATATGATCTTTTTCTTATATGATTTTCTTCTTTCGGTATTGAATCTGATTTACAAAAAAAAGATGAAGGGCAGAATTAATAAATTATTCAAGTAATACCGCAGGGGACTAACCTCATATAATTTTTCGGAAATATCCTTTTTCAG
>CAMOVW010000250.1 GCA_946627725.1 uncultured Clostridia bacterium | reverse complement strand
CATGGTATCGTATGACGCCAACGGCGGCGTGGGCGCTCCGGCGGCCCAAACCAAAACCGAGGGCGAACCGCTCACCCTCAGCGCCGCTGTGCCCGCAAAGTATTATACCCTGAACTTCAACGCCAACGGCGGCGCCGTTTCCACCACCTCCAAAACGCTGGAATGTACCTTCTATCAGTGGAATACCCATAAAAACGGCGGCGGCAACGCCTATGTGCCCGGCGGCGTCTATACCAACGAGGCGGCCGTAACTCTGTACGCCCTTTGGATCGATCCCGCGGTGGGGGCGATGGTCGTGCCCACCCGCGCCGATTACACCTTCGCAGGATGGTTTACCGACCCGGAGAACGGCGTAGAGATCAACGACGACACCGTAATTGTCTCCGACCTCACGGTTTATGCCCACTGGCAGAAGAATCCGGATAAATATACTGTCACTTACAACGCAAACGGCGGTTACGGCGCGCCGGATTCCCAAACCAAGATTGAAAATGAGGCACTGCGGTTGTCTTCTCAGATCCCCGTTAAAGAGTTCAGCCTTACCTATAACGCCAACGGCGGTAGTGTGTATCCTTCCTCCAAGCCTCTTGGCTGTGTATTTAAGGAATGGCGCACCCTACAGAACGGCGCCGACGTATCTTATGTGCCCGGCGGCCTTTATACCGAAAACGCTTCCGCAACCCTGTACGCGCAATGGATTGATCCCGCGGCGGGTTATCTGCCCACGCCCACAAAATCCGGCTATACCTTTAACGGCTGGTTTACCTCTCCCTACGGCGGAGAAGAGATCACCGCCGACAGCGTGATTTCTTCCAATCTTACCGTATACGCCCATTGGACCAGAATTCCGGAAAAATATAACGTCAGCTATAATGCCAACGGCGGCGTAGGGGAGCCGGACCCGCAAATCAAACAGGAAAACGCCTCGCTGGTATTGAGCGACGTGATCCCCACTTGCGATTATACCCTCAGTTTCAATGCCAACGGCGGTTATCTTGCCGCGAACAGCAAAACTCTCGGCTGCACCTTCCGCAGTTGGAATACCGCCCCCGATGCTTCCGGCGTTTCTTACGTTCCCGGCGGCATTTATACCGCAAATGCCTCTGTTGTTTTGTACGCGTTGTGGGCGGATCCCTTTGTGGGCGCACTGCCGGTTCCCACCCGGGAACGCTATATCTTTACGGGCTGGTATAGCGCTGTTTCCGGCGGTACGCAGATCACCGAGAGCACCTCTGTAAAGGGCGATACCGTTTTATATGCGCACTGGAAAGAAAAAGAGGTGTACACCGTGGCCTATAACGCCAACGGCGGCGAAAACGCCCCCGCCGACCAGCAAAAAACAGAGGGGGAATCCGTATATCTCAACAGCAATGAGCCCGAAAAGATCTATACTCTCACCTTTGACGCCAACGGCGGCAGTGTAAGTATAACAAAAAAGGAACTGCCCTGCGGACTCCGCAGCTGGAACACCTCCGTAAACGGATTGGGCGTCAGCTATTACCCCGGCGACCGCTACAGTGTCGACGCCTCCGTTACTCTGTACGCACAGTGGTCCAATCCCGCTGCGGGTGAGTTGCCCACCCCAACGCGCACCGGATGGAATTTTGTGGGCTGGTTCACCGCTCCTTCCGGCGGATCGCAGATCAGCAGCGCCACCCAGATCAATTCAGACCGCACTGTTTATGCGCACTGGACCGTCGGCAGAACCTATACAGTAAACTACAATGCCAACGGCGGTTACGGCGCGCCCGACGGGCAGGCCAAGATGCCGGATGTATCTCTGTCGCTCAGCAGCGCCGCTCCCGTTAAAACCTATGTGCTGAGCTATAACACAAACGGCGGCAGCGCGCCCGCAACCGGTAAAGCCGTGAGTTGTACATTCCGCGGATGGAATACCTCTCCCGATGGCAGCGGCGTTTCCTATGCCCCCGGCAGCGCCTATACCGAAAACGAAAACCTTACGCTTTATGCACAGTGGTCAGATCCCACTGCCGGTGCGCTGGCGGCCCCTGTTCGCAGCGGATATACTTTCAGCGGCTGGTATACGGCGGCAGTCGAAGGCGCGCGGTTTACAGCGGATTCTGTTGTTGCGGGCAATACCACGGTATATGCCCATTGGTCCGCTTCTTCTTACACGGCCACTTTCCGTATCAACGGCGGCAAATGGGCCAACGGCACCGAGGAGGCCATGCGCACGATTTCCTATACGCCCGAAAAAACGCTGGTAGCGGTGTTCCCGCAGAATAACGGCACAAACTGGCCTTTTCTGCGCAATTCCTATGTGTTTGCCGGGTGGAAGGTGATCAGCGCCGGCGGCAGCTGGCCTCTCGGCGCGGTGTACGTAGATAACTGGCTTGCGCATAAGGCAGACATGTACGGCGACGTCACCTTTGAGGCCCAGTGGACCTATGCCCCCAACAGTTATGCAGTGTCTTACAATGCCAACGGCGGCGTGGGCACCCCATCCTCACAGTTCAAGATCGAGGACGTCCCCCTCACTCTCAGCGGCGAAAAGCCCACCAAAAACTATACCATCTCTTCCAACGCCGCGGGCGGCAGCGTTTCTCCCGCCAGCAAATCGGTGAGCTGCGACTTTGTAAGCTGGAATACCGCTCTGAACGGCAGCGGCAAGGACTATGCCCCCGGCGACAGCTACACCTCCAACGGCAACGCGTCCCTGTATGCCCAGTGGACAAATCCCACTGCGGGCGTTCTTTCTACCCCCACCCGCAGCGGATATGTGTTCGCCGGATGGTACACCTCTGCCTCCGGCGGTACGAGGGTAACGCCAACCACCGCCGTTACCGGTAATATCACCCTTTACGCCCACTGGAACACAAACACAAATATCTATAATCTCAAAGATGAAACCTATTCCTTTGTCAATTACGTCGATTCGCATGCGAGCGCCGGGCACTGCTTCGGTATGTCCATCACCAGCGCCGGATATTATAACGGTCTTCTGGATATCGGCCGTATCGGCGGCAACGCCTCCACACCTCTGTACAGCTATTCACCCACAGCGCAGGTGAAAAGACCGATCTGTTATTATCAGGGAATTCAGGGGAGTACGTCTCTCAGCGCGACCGTCGCCGGCGGCAGCTTCTACAAGACCGGCACCTATGATATTTACAATGATTGGATCGAGGTTGTGAATTATGTAAAGAGCCACGTCTTCGATAATACCGGCCGTTTGCAGATCGGCTTCCGGAAAAACCATATGGGCGGCCACGCCGTCAATTTCCTCCGGTATGAAAACGTGGGTGGGCAGGATCGGATCTACGCCTATGATAACAATTTCCCGAATATCGAAACGTATTTTTACAAGGATGCTTCCGGGCAGGTGCTGCAGGCGCCGCAGCAGACCTTCAGCGGCGCGCTCGATTGCATTGCGCTGCGGGATGTGGAGATCTTTTTCAGCCTTGCGCCTGCGTTTGACGCATCGCATACCCTGTACCTTCAGAAGGACGCCGCGGTTGTGGAGGGCTATACCTTCTCCTATATGGAGGGTGTTATTAACGGCGAGGAATACGTGATGTACGAGATCCCTGCCGGAGAGGCGAAGGTCACCATCATCCCCAATCAGGATAACGCCGATTTCATTTATATGGATACGGAATACAGCTTCGGTGAGATCGCCGACGATACCTACGGCGTGCTTACCTTTGCATCAACGGACGAACACGGCGTTGAAAACGAGGCCAACTTCACGATCTATACCCGCGGCGGCGAACAGCCTGCAACAGTCGGCGATGTAGATGGGGACGGTAAAGTGACCGCCTCCGACGCCCGTCTTGCCCTGCGCCGCGCGGTAAATTTAGAGGATTATGCCGATACCTCCGCCGAATTCCTTGCTTGTGACGTAGATCATGACGGCAAGGTGACCGCCAACGATGCCCGCAGCATCCTTCGTGCTGCCGTAGGTCTGGAATCCCTCTCCTGACGAATCCCGAAAAAGGGAATCGATTTATAGTGAAGATTTCCCAAATCTTTCCAGTAAAAAACCGGACCGAAGCGATTGCTTCGGTCCGATCGATTCTGTTGGTTTATATAAGCCCGAAGGCGTTCATCAGGTGATACCACATAAAATTCATCAGCACGCTGCCGATGATGGAGATCAGCTCGCCGGGGGCCCGGGCTTCGTCGATGTTCAGGTTCGCCTGGGCTGCGGATTTATACAGGTTCAGGATGCGGCTGCTGTTGATGCCGGTCACGCGGAGAAACTCGTTGCTGGCTGCATAGATCAGCGCGTGCAGCGCCAGCTCGCCTGCGATATGCTCGTAGCTCATCAGGTAATCCACGTCGCCGCTGCCGTTTTTCTGCAGTTCTTCGCCCTGCTGCGCGTAGAGATCCTCCACCAGACGACGGAAAACCCCGTAATTAAAGATCTGCGGATTCTCTTCAACGTCCACGCGGATATAAACAGTGCCGTGGCCGTCGTTTAATACGGTGTAGCTGAAATCACAGCTTTGGGCGATCAGATCGGCAACCTCATCGGCGTTCTCCACACGGATGAACAGATATTTGCCCAGCTCTTTGCTCAGATTTGCAAAGGTGACGGTCTCGGTGGGCTTGTCGGGCGTGGAAGGCGTTTCCGTATTGCCACCGTCAGAGGGGGTAGAGGGCGTGGAAGGCGTGGCGGGCGTTGTGCCGCCGTTGCCGTCGTTGTTCCCTCCGATTTTAGCGATCAGGTTTGCGGCGTAGCTGCCCATTTTTTCATAAACCTGCGCCAGCAGTGCGGAGGCCTTATCGGTAACGGCCTTCAGATCGCTTTCTGAAATTTCGATGTTCTGCGCCTTTTCCGTCAGCGAGCGCAGCAGGCTTACGTTCAGTTTCGCAATCGTGCCGAGCCCTGCCAGTTGCTCGTGCAGATCGGCCTGTACGGCGGTAACGATCTCCCCGAACTGCGGAATGCGGAACTGCGCCGCCAGTGCCCCCATCGGCAAGCCGAGCAGCATGATCACAGATAACAAAACTGCAATGATCTTCTTTTTCATAACGGTATCCCTCTTCTTGTTTTTATAAATAAAAAATACCATATCCGGATGAAAAAGTCAAGGAGAGGGATTCAAATTATAATTTATCGCGCACTTTGCGCGATAAACGCCGTTCGCCGTTTGCCGTTCGCAAATATCTGAGTGTCTGCATTTTGGTTAGGTAGCGCATCGCGGAGCGATTATAATGGTAGCGCGGTTCCTCAGAACCGCCCGCAATGCGATTCC
>CAMOVW010000249.1 GCA_946627725.1 uncultured Clostridia bacterium | reverse complement strand
TTACTTCTTCACTATTATAATTTGGCGCGCAAGTGCGCGACAAATTATAATTTGATTTATATTATATGAAAATCTGTGAAAAACAAAAAAACTCTCTTGACAAAACGGACCAAACATGGTATACATATATTACAGATGCATCGATTATCTATGCAATGAGGTGATTCATTTGAAAATCAGCAAAGAACTGGCGAAAGGCAGCAACGCGCTGTTGGTTTTAAGCGTACTCAGCAGGCAGGATATGTACGGGTATCAGATCATAAAAACCATTGAAATGGAAAGCGAAAGCGTTTTCACAATGAATGAAGGCACGCTCTACCCCATTTTGCACGCGCTCGAAAAAGAACAGTATACGCAAGCCTACTGGTGTGAAGCGGAGGGACGGCAGCGCAAGTATTATAAAATCACAGAAAAGGGGCTCCGTGAATTCGCGCGCAGATCGGATGAATGGAAAACGTTCACCGGCGCTGTAGACAAAGTATTGGGAGGCGCCTGATATGTATCTTTCCGGCTTTGATCCTCTTCTTGACGATCTTTGCAAAAATATCGCCTCCGCACGTGAACGCGCCGCGGTACGCAGCGAACTTGCAGACCATTTGACCTGCAAATACGAATCCCTTACCGCAAAAGGCGTTGACCCCCAAACGGCTTTGCTTCTTGCGGAAGAAGCGCTGGGCGACCGTGAAGCGCTGCGCCGTCAATTACAGCGGTTGCATTCCTATAAACCGACGCCAAGCGTAAAAAAGGCGATGCTTCTTCTGCTGATCGGGCTTACGATCAGCTCGGTACAGATCGAACTGTTTCAGGGAATGCGGCAGCTCATGATCCTTGCCGGAGAACTTCTCATTCTTACCGGCTTATTCTGTTTCAGAAAGACCAACGCTCCTCTGCGAAGGGCGTTTGTATTGAAAACCATATCGTTTGAAATCAGTGTGATCGGCTATTCATTTGCGCTTTTCTTTACGGACGTCCCGGCTTTTTCCATTGCATGTACGGGGCTGAAGGCCGTTTGCGATCTGTTTTTCTGCATATATTTCCTTCGGGGATATCAATTGCTTACCGCGCCTTATGCGTCACAAGCGCAAAAGCCCCTCCGATATCAGCTTGTAACGGTCTTCTGGATCATAAACACTCTGATGCCGCTGCTGAGCATACTGATCCCGATCTCAAAACAGACCACGTTAATTGCCGCCGTAATGGCAGCGGTGTTTGTGTTTTCGGTTCTGTATCTGTTTTTTACGCTTCAACTGCTTTTCAGAGCGGACAGGCTTCTTGCCCACACAGATCACGATTACCTCGCGGAGCACAGAAAGCAGGTAAAATGCGGCGTATTCTGCATTTTACTGGCATTTTGCCTTGTTGTAGCGTTTACCGGAAATCTGATTTATCTCAAACAGCCGGTAAAGCCCGCGCATTACACCTTATCCGATACCTCGTTATCTGCCTCTGCATGCGACGCGGCGCGAAAAAAACTTCTGCGTTACGGCATACCGCAGGAAATCGTCGATCGCCTGCCGAACAGTGAATTGCAGCGCTATCAAAACGCGCCGACAAACGCTGATGAAGCAAATGCCGCAACGATCACCCTTTGCGAAGAAGAGAACTGCAGCGTCGTTTTTACGGAATATATGATTCCTGTTTCAAACGACCGATACAGATTGCTCAGGCATATCGGCATCCGAGCCCCCTCGTCCCTGCGCGGAACATACATTCTGGATGAGATGGTAGGCATTGATAAGTCGCGGTCCGCCGCGGGAGGATCGGCTCCTCTTCCCCAAAGGGAGGATGAATTCCTATTGCTGCTGCGCTCGGAAAATGATGCGCAAGATACAGATCAGCCGCTGAGAGGCTACAAAAACACAAACGGCAAACTTACGGGCTTTGACTTTCAACCAGGCGACAATATAGATATTTTCTTCGCCGCCGACTATACCGCGGGAAAAGACGTAAACACCTACGTATTCAGGCATGCGATACTGCTGTACCGATGGCCGGTTATCGGATTGAACCGCACCGGAGCGGAAATACTGCGTTCTTCTCATTTGCCGGCTTTCAATTCGCGGCTGTTTTCGCGGTACGATGCGGTAAGCAACGCGCAATTCTGATAGAACCATTTTTTTAATATGCGAGGTGAAGATGTGAAACTGCAAACAAAAAACATAAACAGGGTTCTCGCTGTTTCAATTGTTACGTTATTCTTCTCTGTTTACGGCTGCGTCATGTTTGCGTTTCTGCATCCGTTACCGCATATCGTACCGTCCGAAATCGGCGATTGCATTTTCGTCAGCGATGCGCTTCCGCGCAATTGCAGAATAATCGGTTTAAGCGTTACTTCCGATCATCATATTTATCTGCACGCAGAACATCAGACGCTGTGCTTTGATATGAACGGCAGATATTCAGGAAGATTTGTTTACGATTCACAAGGGGACGTGTTTTTCAGACGATCGGAATCAGACGACTCTTTTTGGCTTTACTATACTCGTTCGGGGGATAAATATCTATATTCCGCACAAGGCGTTGTTCTTCAGAAAAATGAGATGACGGATACAGACTTTGCAAACACGCCTACGTATAATAAACTGGTTGAAGATTCCGCGGGAAACACGTATCGGGTGCGTAATTTTTTGTGCTTCAGCAGCGTGACCGGCCCGGATGGGAAATTGTTTTATCATCAATCAGTGATTCTCATAACAGATTATATTCTGATTTTTGTCAGCGCTGTTCTTACCGTTGTTTTTTGGCTGTTTCAAGTAAAGAAGAAAATCGGAGACGAATCCCTGATCGATTGGGCGATCAGAGGCGGTTTCTACAGCGAGGGAATCGATTCCGTTTTCAAACATCAATCACAGGACGATACCCACGGCCGGAGCCCCTGATTGAAAACGCCCCCATTTGATCTGTTGCTCATGGAACCGCTGCCCTGAGGGGGATAAAATGAATCGTTAAAAAAAGAAAAGATCCGGGCCTTACCCTGTCGGGCGGTTCGGATCTTTTTTGCGGATTCACGGTTTTTGACGTAACGGCGGAATAAATTGCAGTTTGTCGCGCCGCAGGCGCGACAGCGATATGGATCCTGACGGATCCGCGATATGTCCGTTGGACGCGATATGCCTGCGGCGCGATATGTGCCTGCGGCACGTGATAAGATAAGGAGCCATATCATATCGCATGCAGTGAAACTGCATATATCGCAATTTGCACAGCAAATTATATCGCGTTGCGAAGCAACATATCGCAAAAAACAACGTTGGTATTTCAAAATGCAGTTTGGCGCGAAGCACCTTTGGTAGCGCGGAACAGCGCGATAAATTATAATTTGAACTATCTCCGCGTTTTACCCTTCAAACGCCTTTGCCGCGGTTTGCAGGAGATTGCGGATCTCCAGGTGCTGGGGGCACACTTTTTCGCATTTGCCGCAGCGGATGCAGTCGCTCGCTTTTCCGTGGCCGCCGCCGGTGATCACGGATTCGTAATAGAATTTGCTGTTCCAGTTATGGAAGGCCTCGTGGGAATTGAGGGCGGCAAAGATATCGGGGATCAGGATCTCTTTGGGGCAGTGATTTTCTTCCACACAGTAGCGGCAGGCGGTGCAGGGCACCAGATCAAGCCGGCGGAAGATGGCGCACACTTTGGCGATGGCTTCAAACTCACGTTCGTTCAGCGGGCGGAAATCGCGCATGGCGGAAATATTATCACGCATCTGGGAGATATCGCTCATACCGGAGAGCACCATGGCCATATTGGGAAAGCTGGCGGCAAAGCGCACCGCGTAGGCGGCGTTGGAGTATTCGCCCAGCTCCCGCAGAATGGCGTCCGCCGCCGGGGGCAGGTTCACAAGGCTGCCGCCCTTGACCGGCTCCATCACAATAACGGGCTTATTGTGCTTTTCGCACACCTCGTACACCTTGCGGCTTTCTACGGAAGCGTCCTCATAATCCACGTAATTGAACTGGATCTGCACGATCTCGATCTCGGGGTGCTCGGTGAGGATCCGATCCAGCACCTCCGCCTTATCGTGGAAGGAGATGCCGAAATGGCGGATCAGCCCCTCTTGCTTGAAGCCGTAAGCCGTTTCGTAGGCCTTGCAGCGTTTGAATTTCTGATAATTGTTCTTATCCTGCGCGTGCATCAGGTAAAAATCGAAATGATCCACGCCGCACCATTCCAGCTGCCGTTCAAAAAAGGGGCGGATATCCTGCTGCGATTTGAAATAGGGATCCGTAAGCTTATCTGTGAGCAGAAAGCTTTGCCGCGGGTGACGTTTTACGACGCAATCCCGAATCGCCGTTTCGCTGCGGCCGCCGATATAGCCGTGGGCGGTGTCAAAATAATTGAAACCCGCCTCCAAGAAGGCGTCCGTCATTTCGCAGAACCGGGGGTAATCCACTTCCCCGTCCTTCATGGGCAGGCGCATGCAGCCGAAGCCGAAATTGCCGCGGATCTCGGGGAAAAATTTGTTTTCGGGCATCAGATATTTCCTCCTTTGGCAAGCCATTCGATCAGGTCGGTCTCTTCATAGGCCCGATCCCAGCAGCCGTGGCCCTCGTGGGTATAGGAGGTGAATTCCACATCGCCGCCCCGCTCGGAAACCCTGCGCACCATCAGCGCGGAGCATTCGTAGGGCACGGAATCGTCGTCCACACTGTGGAACACCCACAGCTTTGTGCCGCGGTGCCGCTCGTTGAACCGCCAGCACACCCCGCCGCCGCAGATGGGCGCGGCGCACCAGAACACGCTTGGATAGGTGAGCACCAGATTCCATGTGCCGAAGCCGCCCATGGAGATACCGGTAACGGCCACCCTTGCCGGGTCCCCCTTAAAATGCGCCACGGCGGCATCGATATAATCCTTTAACTGCAGGGTGATATTATCCCAGATCAGCTCCTCGGGACACTGGGGTGATACGGTGATCACCCGCAGACCGCGATGATCCGCGTCCGCGCCGAAATACTTCGGGATACCGTGGGCCCGCACCCGGTCGATATGCGCCGTGCCGTTGCCGTTTTCCCCTGCCCCGTGCAGAAACACGATCACGGGCAGCCGCTCGTTTTCGGGATCGTGATCGGACGGGGTTGTAACAATACCGGAAAGGCTGCCGATCATCGGCTCGGCCTTTGTAAAGATCGTATCATGCTTCATTTGCACTTCTCCTTTGGGTTTATATATAAAGGATAACAAAAACGGGAAGGATTTGTCAATGGGGATGAGAGAAATTGCAGTTTATCGCGCAGCGATAAACTGCAATTGAGGTAAGAGGTAAGAGT
>CAMOVW010000248.1 GCA_946627725.1 uncultured Clostridia bacterium | reverse complement strand
GTTGATACACAGAACCGTCCCGCCGTACCGCCTGCCGCGTCGCAATAGTAACACATCGATAAATTATGATAAATAATAATTTGAAATACTACAATTGTAGTAGAAAGGATTCTAATGTTTCATTTTTTCAAAACTGTTTCCCGTAATCCGCTGCGTTGGTTCGTGCTGCGGGGGTTGGCGGCGTTTGCGGCGATTGCGCTGGGGACGTCGCTGCGGTCGGGGATAAATTTTACCGAACCCGCATTTTATTACGAGCTGCATTTTATGCCGGTTCTCATTCTTTGGGGGATCGCATTTGCCGCGCTGTGTCTGATTAGGAGCGATATCCCCGTATATTGTCTTCTGGTGTTCGGTGGGCTGCTGTATTGCTGCGTATGCGCGGTTGATGCAAAAGACTGGGCTTTCAGCCTTGCGCTGTGCGCCGCACTGTTCGTGTTGCTGTGGTTCTTTGAACTGCCGCGTTTGCCTTCCTTTTACAAAACAAAGCTGCTCTGGATCATCCTTGCGGCGCTGATCTGCTTTTATACGCTGTATGTGGGCGGGTTGTGCTGCGTAAATTACCGCCGGTATCACACGCCGTGTTACGATTTCGGGCTGTTTGCGCAGATGTTTTACTATATGAAAGAAACCGGCCGCTGCCTGATCACCTGCGAACGTGATCGGCTGCTGAGTCATTTCGCGGTGCATTTTTCGCCCATCTACTACCTGTATCTGCCGGTATACTCTGTTTTTCCGTCGCCGGAAACACTGCTTATTCTGCAGCCGCTCACCGTGGCCGGCGGGGCGGTGCCGTTAGCGCTGCTGTGCCGCAAAAAGGGGCTGTCCGATACCGCCGCGCTTGGTTTTTCGATATGCTTTCTTATGTATCCCGCGTTCATGGGCGGCTGTTTCTGGTACCTGCACGAAAACTGTTTTCTTTCGCCCCTGCTCCTGTGGCTCGTATACTTCTTTGAAAAAAGAAAAACGGTCCCCATCGTTCTCTTTGCCGCGCTTACCCTTGCCGTAAAAGAGGACGCTGCGGTATACGTTGCGGCAACAGCGTTATACTTTCTTTTTGCGCACAAAAACTACAAAAGTAGTATATCGGTTCTGCTACTTTCCGTTGTATACTTTGTTACGGTAACGCGGCTGATCGGCGTGTACGGCGACGGCATTATGGATAAAAGCCGCTACGGGGTTTATATGTTCGATAACAAGGGGTTGTTTTCGGTGATCGAAACCGTATTTCTGAATCCGGCGTTTGCGCTGAAGCAAATTTTTGCGAAGGAAAAAATGCTGTTTATCTTACAGATGCTGGTCCCGCTTTGTTTTCTGCCGGTGCCGATCAAAAAACCGGCGCGGCTTTTGCTTTTTGTGCCCCTGATCCTTGTAAATCTGATGACGCCTTACGTTTATCAGTACCATATCGGTTATCAGTATACCTTCGGCAGCGGCGCGCTGCTGCTGTATCTGTCCGTATTGAATTATGCGGACCTCGGCAAACACCGAAGCAAGGCGCTGTTTTGCGCCGTTTTGTTCTGCGCGGTGCTGTTCTGCGGCGGATTTGCCTCCAAAACGGACGCCCTTCGCCTGTACCGTTCGCAGAAACAGCAGCGTACCTCGATCGATACCGCGCTCTCGCTGATCCCACCGGATGCGGAGGTTGCCGCTTCCACCTTTCTGTTGGCCAATCTATCGCAGCGGGATGTGATATGGGAGCTGGAGAGCACAAAACAAAAAGCGCAGTATATCGCGATGGACCTGCGCTTTGATAAAGATCGTACGATAGAGCCGTATGTGCTTGAAGGATACGCGCCGCTCTATTACGACGCCGGCGTTGTTGCCGTCCTGTATAAAAATGAGGAATGAAACGCTTTCGTCGCTCCATTCCTCCGATGGTTCCTATTCGATCCCGAACATGTCCGCTTCCAGAGCGGCGCAAAGGGCGTGGTATACCGGCAGGGTATATTCCTGTACCTCAAAGGTTTCAAGGGTGGGCAGCTTTACCGTTACGTCGGCTAGTTCCTTGATCTTGCCGCCGGTCTGCCCCGTGATGGCAACGGAACGGATCCCGGACGCCACCGCGGCCTTCACCGCGTTTACCACGTTTTCGGAATTGCCTGAAGTGGTAAGGGCGATCACCACGTCGTTATCGTTGGCGGCGTAGGTAAACACCTGCTGCGCGTAAACAAGGGCGGCGTCGATATCGTTTGCGTAGGCGCTGATCAGCCCCGTCTGGCTCACCAGCGAAACGGCGCGGATTCCGCGCTGCAGCCTTTCGGCGATCTCGCGACCGCCGTCGATATCGTAAAAGCTCTCTTTCTGATAGCGGGTGAGGGGTCGGGCAAGCAGAAAGCCCTTCATCAGTTCCCCCACAATATGCTCCGCGTCCGCCGCGGAACCGCCGTTGCCGCACACCATGATCATGCCGTTATTTTCGGCGCATGCCAGCAGAAGCGCATAGACCGCGTCGATCTGCTCCCGGCAGGGGAGCAGGGCAGGGTAACGGGTATATAAATCTGCAAAGATCTCGGTTTTTGTTTTCATCCTTTTACTCCAAAACAAGGGCCAGCGCCGCGATGTCGCCGATGTGCTCATCCAGCGCGGCGGGCAGGATCCTGCAGGCCGCGGCCGCACCGGGCAGCGCTTCCTTTGCGATCACCTGCCGTACCGTTTCGGCAAACAGCTCCGTATCGCGGGTATAGATGCTGCCGATCACGATGGCTTCGGGGTTTAATATGTCGATCAGAATCGAAAGTCCCTGTCCCAGCCGGATGGCGCTCACCTCGTAAACCTCGCCTGCAACCTTGTCGCCCGCTTTTGCCGCGGCGGCAATGCTTTTTGCGTCCAGCGTCTCAACATCGTCCAGCGCGGTAAAGGTGCGCTCCTGTTTTATCATCATTTCGGCCAGCCTTGCGATGCCGCCGCCGGAGCAGTATCCTTCAAAAGAACCCGCTTTGCCGTAGCCCTCCGGGCCGGTGGAATTCAGCCGGATGTGCCCCACCTCGCCCGCAAGATCGCACGCGCCGGTGTAAAGCTGCCCGTTCAGGATCAGCCCCGCGCCCATACCGGTGCCGAAGGTGAGAAAAATCATGTTCCTTGTGCCTTTGCCCGCGCCGTATTTCCATTCGGCCAGCGCGCATGCATTGGCGTCGTTCTGCAAAACGGCAGGCGCGCCGAAGTGTTTCGAAAGCAGATCTGTGATGTGTACGTTATCCCAGCCCGGCAGGTTGGGCGGGGAGAGGATCACGCCGTTTTTGCTGTCCAGCGGGCCGCCGCAGCTCACGCCGATACCGATCAGGTCGGTAAAGGCAACGCCGTTTTTCTCCAGTAGGTCCTCCGCCGCAAACACGATATCGTCCAGCGCGGCCTGCAGGCTGCCTTTCGGCGTTTCAATGCGGATCTTATCCACGATCACGTCCGTGGCGTTTTCCGGCATTTTGTCTTTGCCCAGAATCACGGCGCATTTTGTTCCGCCGATGTCGATGCCGAGGGTATACTTCATAAAATCAATCCTCCGTAAGCGGCAGTATGCCGCCGATATCCGTAATCACGCCGCCGGTAAGCTCCAGCGGCCGCACGTTGTACTTTTTCAGAAACGCTCTGATTCTTTCACCGTCCCGGTGTGCGCTCAGCGCGCCGGTGAAGGCAAGGGTATCCGGGGCGAGCAGCCCCGCCGCGCCGCCCAGAAAGCCGTGGTGGCGTTCGCTTAAATAAACGTCCCCCGGGGTGATCGGCAGCACGTCTTTGCCCGCAGCCGTCAGCGTTTTCGCAAGCCCCGCGTCTTCGGTGATAAAGGCGTTTTCGGTTACAAAGCACAGGCTGCATTTTGCGTAGCCCTGTTTTACGGGCAGCAGCTTTATGCCGCCGTTCTGCAAATGGCGCAGCAGGGCTTTGTCTGCGTATTGAAAATTCCCCGCCGCAAGGTCTTTGCTTACGGCAACGTTCAGAAGCACGTCCGCCGGGTAGGCGGTTCCCGCCGGGGAAGAAAAGCGTACTTCAAAACCGTATCGCTTCAATTTTTCCGCAATCCGCCCCTGCGAGGGCTCCGCAAAAACGGTGTTGCCGCCCGCGTGGCATAAAAGCATATCCGCATGGGCGGCGGTTTCTTCCGGCAAACGGGGGCAGGGGACGGGAACAAGCGCGCTTACGCCGTTTTCCCGCAGCCGCGCGGCGATAGGTTCAGACCCGGCGGCGCAGAGCCGTACCCTTTTTAAGGGCAGATTCGGAACGTCAAGCGGCCTCACGCTTTGAATTTTTTCCACGGGCGAATCGCAAGGAAGCACGCCGCGGTGCCCACGGCGGCGATCACCGCCCATGAGATCAGCACGGCGTTCCAGCCCAGCGCCTGGTTATCGGCGATCTTGCCGAACAGGTATACGCCTGCGGATGCGCCCACGTAGGTAAGGGAATTGATGATGCCGCTCATGGTGGAAACGATGCCGTATTTCTCAAATTTGGCGGGCACAACGCAGATCAAAAAGAAGTTGATGGCGTGCATCGTGCCAACGATGAGGGCGGCAACGCCAAGCGTTATGTATTCGTTATGGGAATAGAACAGCGCAAGGCATACGCAAAGCACGGTGGAGCCGATAAACGTGACCCCCGCGCCGGTGACCTCGTCCTTTACCCATTTGTTGGCGGCGACGCCCACGATCTTCATGCTGATCACGCCGATGACCGGCAGCACTACGCTTTTGAGAATCGCCTTATCGCTGGATTGGCTGAAGGTGTTGCTGATAAAGGTGGGCACCCAGTCGGTAATGCCGTCCCTGAGCGCGCCCTGGGCGATGATGCCGAGGGCGATCAGTATAAAGCCGGAGCCCAGCAGCCTTTTCAGCGTCAGCTTGCCTTTTTTGCCGCCGGTTTTATTCGTATCATCCGAAACGAGCAGATCTTTTTCCTGCGCCATGCTCTTTTTGTTGAACTGCAGCGCCTCCACGTTCTTCATTTTGCCGAAGCCGACGATCCACAGCACAAGGATCACGGCTGCCAGCGCGGCGGAGCTGTAGAAGGTGAGCTGCCACGAATCAAACAGCCGCAGCCACAATAGGGAAGAGGTGAGGTAAATGAATATGGTACCGCTCAACCCCGCCACGTTGGTGTTGGCGGAAACGGTATTATACTGCTTTTCGTTCATTACGGCGGCCATAATGCGCACCAGCGGCGGCCAGAGCATGCTCTGGGCAAAGCCGTTGATAAACCACACAACCACTCTTGCGCCCGCCGGGGTGAGGGGCATAAGCACGTTGCATACCACGGTAACGGCAAGCCCGCCGATGATCAGCC
>CAMOVW010000247.1 GCA_946627725.1 uncultured Clostridia bacterium | reverse complement strand
CCGCGCTGTGTGATTTGCTCAACGCTCAACGCTCTATGCTCAACGCTTGCATCGCAAAACTGCAATTTCACCTCACGATCCAAAAAACAGAACATGGAGGTTTTTTCTTTTGAAAACCATTTTTTACGGCGATCCGGCGGCGGATAGCGTTGTGATACAATTAACGGAGGCGGATATGGCGGAGGAAGCCGAACGGGTGGCTTCCCTGCTGCTGAAAAACGGCGCGGCGGGTTCTTTGTGCGTTGCAGCCGCCTTTGTTGACGGTTGGAACGGGGATCTCTCCCCCTGGCCCGCACCGCCGGTATACGGCAAAACGCCCTTTGCCGGGAATGCGGAAAACACGCTCCGCCGGCTGCAGACGGAACTCTTGCCCGGCATCGGCGGCGAACGCAGAACGCTGTATCTCGGCGGCTATTCCCTTGCGGGGCTGTTCGCCCTGTGGGCAGGCGCAAAAACCGACGCTTTCGCGGGGATCGCGGCGGCGTCCCCTTCCGTATGGTATCCGGATTATATCGATTACGCAAGGCAAAATCCGATGCTTGCGCCGAAGGTATATCTCAGCCTCGGCAATAAGGAAGAAAAAGCCCGGAACCCCGTTATGGCGCGGGTGGGCGACGCGATCCGCGCCCTTCCCGATATCTTTGCCCGGCAGGGCGTTGCATGCACGCTGGAATGGAATGAGGGCAACCACTTCCGCGACCCGGATCTGCGCCTTGCCAAAGCCTTTAAGCGGTTGATCGAACAACTCTGAGCGCAGCGGGTCCGCTTTTCTTTTTCAGCTTCGGCATTACGGTGCTTGCCCGCAGATCGTACTGCTCGGCGGCGCTCATATGCGCGGGCGGCGATACGCCCGCGGCGGCGTGGATCTCGGGCGGGGCGACCCCTGCGGCCCTCTGCTGCGCGTTATTCAGCCAATACCCGATCAACCGGCGGGTACTGAGCGCGTCGCGGCGCTTTTCGGGGTGGTTCAGCAGCCATTTTCGCATACCGGCCAGCTCCCGCCCAACGTCCACGGCGGGGTACTTTGCGGCCAGTTCGTTCAGCTGCGCCGCCTCTACGGCATAATCCTCGCCCGTTTCCGTCGGCAGGGCCGCAGGGGCTTCTGTGGCAGGCTGTACAGGTATAATATCCGAATCTGCGGCGCTTTCAGACGCCGCTTTTTCATTTACGGGCTGCGCTGCAGCGGGCGCTTCGGGCTGGAGGACAGGCTGCGAGGGCTGCTGTTCCACATAGCCCTTTACGGGGTCCGTAATCAGGGAAGCAAACTCCTCCGCATACACGGTGGGGGTATAGCGATCCCGCTTCACGCGGTTTTCCAAAGGCCAGCAGCGGATCGCAACAACGCCGCTCTCAAACCCGATCAGATAGCCCCTTTGAACCAGCGCGCACAATGCGTCTTCCTGCAAACCGTACATCCGCAGCAGCCGTCTGGGATTGCCCACGAAGCCGTCGTCATCCGCCATCAGATGCAGATGCATAAAATAGATCTGGCATTCCGGCGATAATTCGAGAAACTTATCCGTTTCAAAGATATCCACCGAGATCATTCTGCGTTTTGCCATGCTTTTTTCCGTCCTTTATCTTTCTTCGCATGCATTATAGCAGATTCATATCGGTCTTCGCGCCCCAAAATGGCCGATTTTAGAAAAAATTTTTATTTTTTTACGAGAAAATTTTTTATGCATATTTTTTTCGCGCACGCGCCGTATAAACTGAATTGCACTGCACTGTACTTTACTGAATTAACCTATACTATACTGTGGATCCATAGTACAATTGCATAAAATATACCGGCGACGCATAATAATATTTACCGAATATGCGCATTATGCTTGCAAATACGCAAGAATGGGTGTATAATAAATACAAAACATAAAGAGGGAAATCATAATGCATATTTTATCGTTAACGGCGGAAACAGCCGGCACGGAAACGATGCTGGGCTATCTGCTGCAGCAATTCTCACTGCAGCAAACCGGGGATATGTTTTTACGCCTTGTGCTGGCGTGTATCTGCGGCGCGGCCATCGGTTTTGAACGCAGCCGCAGGTTCAAAGGGGCCGGCGTGCGCACGCACATCATCGTAAGCTGCGGCGCGGCGCTGATCATGATCATATCCAAATACGGCTTTGCCGACCTTACCGGCCCGCTGGGCGAAATGTTCAACGGCACCCGCGGCGCCGACCCCGCCCGTATCGCGGCGCAGGTGGTAAGCGGCATCAGCTTTCTGGGCGCGGGCGTAATATTCAAAAACAACGGCGTGGTAAAGGGGCTCACCACTGCGGCGGGCCTGTGGGTGACCTCCGGTATCGGGCTTGCCATCGGTTCAGGGCTGATCACCGTTGGCATCTTCTGTACGATTCTGGTTGCCCTGCTGCAGGTGCTGATGCACCGCTTCAAGATCGGCGCGGATTCCTACAACGCCTATCGGGTATGCTTCACCGTAAAAAACAACGATGAATTCCACAACACATGGACCCAGCAGATGAAAGAATGGGACGCGCACACCACCGAAAGCAGCATGGAGCAGCGCGGAGACGGCTCTTATTACTACGACGTTACCATACGCACCACGCAGGTGCTGGATCTGGACAACATCATGGCGTTTTTCAGCAAAAAAACCAGCGCCACGGACGTTTCGCTGGTAGACCTGCATTAAATCCCCGATCCGCAAAATCAGCGGTTAAGTTCAGATGAAAACGGCGTATCAAATAAAAGGATCTCTCGTTGGGGCACCCTCCGTAAGGAAGGTGCTTTGAGGCAGACTACAGTCGGCGAAAAGGACGAGAACCGGGCGTGACCATAGCGGTCCCGCCCGGTTTGTCTGTCTAATCAGGATTTTGGGGGCAAAATCCGATGCTCGTTATACCTGTGGACAATCATCATATTTTTCTTTTCGGAATACCATTCCAACATAGCGACGGAAAATGTTATCAAGTACCGGGGGACGCTGTACAATATAACCCGCGTGGACGTGTACGAGGGCTATAAACGCGACTTGACGTTGTACTGCAAGAAGCAATAAGGAACGGCGGGCATAATCACCCGCCGCCTTTTGCTTTTACCTATCAATCAACTGTTTCAAGAAAGCCTTTGCTTCATTGTGGTTGATTCTTGACCCGTTGTCCTGTTCAAGAATAGTTACAAGAGCCTTTCCGTTAAATTGTGCAACCCCTCTTGAATTTCTTCCAGCCCAATGCTGCTGCAAGTTTGTAGCTCCTATCAGTCTATCATCAAATGCGGAAACAAGGCGTGCTACTATATTCTTGTTTTCGTCTATGCCAAGCAAATAAATCATATAAACTGATTTTTGCGTTGAAAGAAACTCAAGTAATTTGTCAATATTGTATGCTTTTGGGTTCCCATCTAAGAACAGAACCTTTGTCTTTATATCCGTTTCTGTGACATAGGACGGATAGGTTTTTGAATAATCTCCAAGTTTATCTTCCGTCTTAAATGTTGGCAACGGGGAATCGGAATGCAGGGCGTTAATGATTTTGTCCTTTAATGTAGAACCATCATCTGTAATGAGATATTCAATAACCCGTCCACGCATATTGACATTATCAATAAATGCGGCAATGGCAATTTCGCCTTGAACCCGTGCAACCCTGCTATCAAGGTCATTATTCAAATCTACATATTCCGGCGACTGTAGAAACCGTTCAGCCCTTTCCACTGATGAAAGAATATTATCTTCATCCGCAGGGGATACAGGAAATTTCAAATTGCGTCCGACAATGTCGTTTGTGCTTTCAACCAAACGTTCAAGATTGTCCTGAAACGAAAACCCCGCATGATACGCAAATAGTCTTTGAAAATTATCTGGTTCATTTTCCATGGAATCAAAGTCAAGCATAATGTCGCTACCATTAAAACTTCCGCGAATATTATCAATTCTTAATTCCTGTGAAGAGTGGCTAATTTTCTTCAAAAATGTTGAGTTTGCTAACATCATATGGTTTGTATCAGGCGTTACAATACAAACGATAAAAGGTTCATCGTCGTATTTCTGCAAGGCAGACAACGATAACACAGTATTACTCATACGCTTGCTTTTGGCTTTGCTGAATCTTATGGCAAAATCAGGGGAATAGAATACCTTTCTATCCTGTATAAGGCCAAATTCCTTCTTTACCATAGAAGCAAGTTTTTCTTTATCACCTATCCCATTCAATTTCTGAATGTAGGTGACAAGCCTGTTAATAGCATCACAATTATACATTTTTGCTCCAATCCTGCAACGTCATTTGTGCATTGTTCGATTTTTTCTGTAATGCGGCGGTATTTCTTTCCCAAAAGACCCCATCGGCATATCCTTGAATTGTGCTGTCTCCATCTGCCATTTCCAGTCTTTTTTCCGCCCATACGCAATACTGCTCATTTATTTCAATTCCGGCAAAATGGCGGTTTAGTTTCTTTGCCGTCACAGCCGTTGAGCCGGATCCTAAAAACGGATCAAAGACAATATCACCAGGGTTTGAACTTGCAAGTATCAGTTTTGCAAGCAGCTTTTCAGATTTTTGTGTAGGATGCGCCGTGTTTTCGGGCATTGACCAATAAGGAATTGAAATATCATCCCAAAAATTTGAGGGGTATGTATTTCTGAAATTTCCATTTTCCGTTTCTTCCCAGTCTTTGGGCTTTCCATCAACTTTGTACGGGGCTATTACCTTGCGGCGAATCTTCACATCTTCCACATTGAAAGTATACGATTTTGAATTTGTTGCAAACCATATATCTTCCATGCCGTTTTTCCAGTTGCTTAAAGCACCGCGTCCTTTTTCTCTTTGCCATGTGATGCGGTTCTGAATGTTAAAATACCGTTTCAATACCGTTCCGACAGCTGAACTTGATTGCCAATCGCAACACACATATATTGTTGCATTTGGCTTTAAGAGCGGTAATATTTTTTTAACCCAGCTTTCGGTATATTCGATATAGAGTTCATCGGTTGTTTTCTTGAACTTTTTCCCATTGAAATCTTTGTCAAGATTATATGGGGGGTCTGCAATAAGCAAGTCAACAAACCCTGTCGGGAGATAGGGCATCACTTCAAAACAATCGCCCAATATGGTTTTATCAAGAAAGTCTGTTAGTTCGACTTTGCTATCTATGGTAATACATCTTTCAAGGTACTGGCGACCTTCTTCAACGGAAATATCTATTGTTTTATTCCGTCCTGCTTTTTCTTTTGGCATAGCGGGTTCCTCTTGTTCCATTTATTTCAAGTGTCTTGTGGCTGGACACAAAAACATATAATATATTATACTACACTCCCGTTCGATTCTCAATAGACAATCTGTGAATTTTTCGGAGTATCTTTTCGTATCGGCTT